>NZ_JBZEGG010000048.1:0-13743 GCF_058313095.1 Pseudogemmobacter sp. TB195 | reverse complement strand
TGCCGTCCGACGCACTTGGCGCAGGCAGCGGTGCGGCGGGCGGTTCTGTGGCCTATCTGACCGGCTCCCTTGGCGCCGCCATATTCGAGGTGATTATACAGCGTATCCGTGCAGGGAGGCTGCCCCGTGACAATCCGTGTTCCTCGCCCCGTTGTCGTTTGCCCTATCCATGCTCTGATCGTAGGGCGGTCTTCGCGCTGCTCGTCGCGGGGGTGATGGTGGCCTGGTGCGGGTGTGGTCGGTTTGAGCCCTCGCCTTTAAGCGGCCGTCAATCTGCCCTCGGCTGGAAGATTACTGCTTGTTAGTTCGAATAGATACACGACAAGTGCGCGAGCTCAAAGCCCGGCACATTCCTTGTTGCGTCAGATATATGAGTAGATCTGCAAAGCACGTGCATCAGGATTTTGTAAGATTAAGGGAGCGACACGCAATCCTATCGGCGCAGCGGAGTGCAAGTAGCATCAGCATCATGGTCGGGTTGGCGCCGCCCCCTGTAGGTAGGACCGAAGTGGCGCAGATCGAAACATTGGGAATGGCAAAGACGCGCAGGTGGCTGTCGACAACCCCTTTGGCCGGTTGGTGGGCCATCCGAGTAGAGCCACTGGGGTGGTATATCCCGCCTCCTGCCGCCATGTCTGCAGCAACGTCGGCCCGGTCCCGCGGTGCCAGCTTGGTGTAGCTGCCCAATGGAGAGGTTTTCCAGCTCTGAAACACAGCGGCCGTTGCTTTTTCCATTTCGGAGATGTCGCGCTCGGTTACTCGCCAGTCTATCCGCGCCAGAGGTTGGCCGAAGCGGTCGTTCAGTCGATCCGAAAGGCCGATGCTGTGCGGGCCATCTTTCTCCTGCTCAATCACCATGTGTAGTTGCAGCTCGCTATCGTCAGGAAACAATAGCCGTTGTCGGGCGAAGCGCCACCAGACGGCGCGGAGAAGCCACGGCATCCCGCGCAATAGGGGCAGAGCTGCCTCGCCCGCGATGCGAAGGTCGCGACGCTGCACGCCGCGCAAGATGTCGCGTAGGGCTGCGAATCCGCCACGACTTTCGGAAAAACCCACATGCGCGAAACATGCCGGAACAGTTTCGCGCAGCGATGTGTTGTCACCGAGTTCGAAGCGCATGTTTCGCATGCCTCCACCAGGTGCAAAGCGGAATCCGACTACGCGGTTGAAAGAACTCCGATCTTGCGGTTCTATCCTCGCTACGACAGCAGAAAGATGGTCTTGGAAACCCTTTCCTAAGAGGGGCGACAGGGTCGATACTCGGTCGCCCGATTGCCGGTCAATCATCAACAGCAGACGGGTGCTTTCTATCGCCCCCGCAGCGATGATCGTTTCCGGTGCCCGAACCGTGATCTTGCTGCCATCCGCGGCCTGCGCTACGACAGATACGAGCTGGCCGTCGCGCAGGCTAAAGCCTGTAGCCGTCGCGTTCAGCCATATTTCCGGACCATTGGTGGATTCGCACCGAGTGCGCAGCAGGGAGTAGACATTTCTTTTAGCGAAAGGCGGCCATTTCGCCAACCGTGCGACATGTGCCGTGCCAGCGAATAGGCTATGATCCTCATAGCCTCCTCCGGGCAGGCCAAAAAGGGCTTCGACCCTGGACAACCATGGATCGAGATCTGCCCGTGTCAATGGCCAGGACGAAGGGAGCATGTCAGCGCTCTGGAATGGGATAAGGGCGCCGCCCCAGCGTGTGGAGCTGCCGCCGAGGCAACGGAAACGGCCGTGTTCGGCACCCGCATAGAACGTGCCAGTATGCTCGACGGCATTCAGCGGATGGGTGTCATCCTTCTGCTCACGTTCGCCGGATTCCATGCAGACGACACGCAACCCGCGCTCGGCCAGCTCTGTTGCTAGCACCATACCGGCGGTTCCCGCGCCGATTATCAATACGTCTGCAGTCTGTTCCTGTTCCCCACTCCCAGCAAGATCCCGGATCATGATTGATCACCGAACAATCTGGCGTATTGTCCCATTCGCGAGGATTTTGTTGTACTGACAATGATGGCCCCTCGGACGTTGCGCTTCAACGCCTGCGCAAGGATGTCCTGAACAGGAAGCGACGAGCCGGCACTTCTTGCGGCCGAGACATACCCGTATGTAATCTGTAAAGGTTTGCCCCGGTCTGTCATCACATCGGCTTCATGCCGTTCCAAACTGTCCAGCACCTGTACGACCGGCGTAAGGCCCGGGGCTGCATCGAGAAAAGGCACTAGCCTGTCGGCTGTCAGCGCAAGCCCGAATGCTCCGATGCGCCCGCATGTTACTTCGTCTTCCAGCCATCGCTTCCATTCATCGGTCTGCACAAGTGGAAGTTCGGGTTCGTGCAACATATAAAGCTCCACGTGCTCGCGGCGTAGGCGACGCAGGCTGGCCGTCAGCATGTCGCGTGCCCGAGTTAGTGTGAAATCGACCGAAGGCCGCGAAATCGAAGCCACGATCCTGCCGGCAGATTTGCGTAGAAACACCGCTGCACGCGATGCGCTTTCACCACCCGGCGAGTAGATGCCCACCTTTGTTGTCACAGTAAAGCTGTGACCCAACCCCTGTAACAGACCCAGATCACGCTCTGCCCAGCCGAAGCCATAGTAGGGTGCAGTATCAAAATGAGTAAAGCCGGCATCTATTGCCGCCTCGAGCAGACTAAGACGGGCCTTCTGGTCTCCGACATTGAAGAGCGAGGCGGTCCCAAACAGAAATCGCGAGAGTGTGAGATTTGTTCCCGGCAAAAGAACCTGAGGGATCGCGATAGATGAGGGCTTATTCATGCCTCTTTTCCTTATCAATAAGTTTGTCGCCTTGCACCGAAGACAATTCTGCGTCCAGGGAAAACGCCTGACCAACCGGAATGATAAATACATTCGAACACAGGAAGAAATGCCCCGCATACCTGAAATTCGCAACGCCTAAAACACGATATGCTTCCTGACAGCCCGGCCACCGTGCCGGGCTTTCCCTCACCCACCCCACGGGCTCGCTTCGGCGGGCCTTTTTCATTGGAGAACGACATGAGCAAGATCGCTCTTGCTATCGGGCATAACGCCCGGGCGCAGGGGGCTGTCCGCGTGACGGACGGTCGCACTGGAACTGAACAGAGACCTCGCGGTTGCAATCCGGGATCTGGCGCCGGCGCGCTATGTGATCGTGCGCCGCACGCATGGCTCCGGCGAGATTGGTCGCGCCTATGCCGAGGTTGACCGGCTGGGTGCCGCGGCCTCGGTCGAGCTGCATTTCAACAGTGCGGAAGAGGCCAGCGCCACCGGCACGGAAACCCTGACCAGCGGATCCACGAACAGCGCCCGCCTGGCGCGTGGGGTGCAGGCCGGAATGGTCCGCGCCCTTGGTCTGCGTGATCGCGGCGTCAAGGTTATCGCCCGCGGCGGCCGGGGCGGTGCCTCGCTCTAGACCGGCAATCCTCCAGCCATCCTGCTCGAGCCGTATTTCGGCAGCAACCCGGGCGACTGCGCCGCAGCTGATCGCAACTTCTCGGCGCTTGCCCGCGCCATCCATGAGGCCTGCACGGCCTATCTCAAAGGAGCCTGACCTATGCATTCCGTTTACCTGCGCCTCGCGCTTTATGTCCTATCCACCTTCCTCGGCCTCACCGCCGCTTGGCTGGCTGGCTGGGGCGTTGCCTGGGATGCTGACGCCCAGAGCCTGACCGGTTTTCACCTGCGGACGCTACTCACCGCCGTGGGTGGCGCTGTGGCGGCATCCTGGGGGGTGTTTGCCCGATGGGGCGTGAAGTGAACTTCCAGCCTGACTGGCGGTTCTCGCTGATGATGGACGCGCCCTGGCTTTGGCTGGCGCCCGGCTGATCGCGCTGATCGATGCGGGGTGTCGGGCCTGATCCCGCTTTCCTGCAGGCAGATCATATACAATCTGGCAGCGGTCGCTCCATTCCCATTCGTGCTGCCTGAGCGCCACCTCGCACCCGGCAGCCCGGGCAAACTCCAGCAGCGCAGACGGCGCATCCTCGGTGCCGGCCAGCGCAACATAGCGCGCGCGGCTGTATCGTCCTGATCGGCCGCACCTGTCACAGGTCAGATGGATGGTGTCAGGCAGGAGGCTGACTGCGCGGAACATGAGCGAATCGGGGGATGGGCGCACTAATGTTCACTATATGTTCTTATCATGCAATGCGATCCAGGGATTCACGCGATTCTGTTGGTGTGGTAGGATGATCACGCGCTCGGGAGCACGACAACAATTGTGCGCGAGGTTTCGGCCTCCGCGGCGTCCCGCCCCCTCAACGGCGGGTTCTGGGCGCAAGGTGTTGGTAGCGCCTTGCGGCAAACCTCAGTGGGGCAGGTATAGCCCCAGCGGTCACAGGGATACTGTGGCAGGCTGATCGGAGCCTAAACGGCGAGGGCTGCGCATAGCGCGGAAGTGGGCCGACCGATCATCTTCATTCCCGTTCCCGGCTCTGCGCGGGTTGACCACCGCATGCATGCGAATTGCGATCCCCTCGGGAAACCGGGGGGCTTTTGCTTTGGGGTGGATCGAATCGGGAACAAGGTCTGGGGATTTGTCTGGGACTCTCTGGGAATCCATTACTCTTTATTGCGGTTTTGTTCCCGGCGCTCCTGCTCCGATGGTACGGTGCGCGCACGCATAACCTAACCGCAAGTCACTGCTTTAAAGCAGAAAAATCCAGAAAGGGCGCTGGAGCGGGTGAAGTCCTCCAATGGCCATTTTGTGGAGTAAGGTATCATTATATATCAGCACCTTAGGCTGGTTATCCGCTCGATACGGTCTGCAAAATGGTTGGCAAAATGACGTTGCCTAAGCGGGTCATTGGTGGTCATCTGCATATATGACCCTGATACGTAAATCCTCCATCTACTATCTCAATAAACGGGTGCCGGTTCGATACGCTGCGATTGAACCCCGAGCGCGCATTGAGATATCCCTCAAGACGGACTCGGCCTCTTTGGCGGCCGAAAAAGAGGCAGCTGTTTGGAGCCGACTTCTGAGCGGCTGGGAGGCGCGCCTTCAGGGTGATGATGTGGATGCCGCAGCGCATTTCGATCAGGCCCGCGATCTCGCCCAATCGCGCGGTCACCGCTACTTGCCTTCGAGCGAGGTTGCCCGGCAACCGCTTGCGGAAATCGTGAGCCGCATAAATGCGGGGCGCGACTTGAGGGGGCGTATCGGTGATGCGGAGGCGGTAGCGCTTTTAGGGCTAGCGGAAGCTCCGCGGTTCAAGGTGTCACAAGCGCTCGAGGAATATTGGAAACTATCGGTTGAGGACGTCCACGGGAAGGATGGTAATCAGCTTCGCATTTGGAGGAACCAGCGAAAACGTGCCGTAGCAAATTTCATCGATGTCATAGGTGATCGGGAACTCGACCGCATCACGCGAGATGACATGCTGGACTTTCGCGCATGGTGGTGGGAGCGCATACGGGATGGCGATCTGACTACAAATAGCGCAAATAAGGACATCTCTACCCTCACCGGAATTTTGAGAACTGTTAACGATATGAAGCGACTTCGTCTGGATCTTCCATTCGAGCGTCTGTCTTTTCGTGAAGATGAAGCCGCAACCCGAAAGCCATTTTCTGACAGTTGGATCAAGAATAAACTGCTTGGATCGCGCGCTTTGATGGGGTTGAATTCAGAGGCTCGAGCCATCCTGCTTGGCGTTGTGAATACAGGATGCAGGCCAATCGAGCTCGCTGGTCTGATGCCGTCTCATATCAGGCTAGACGTTGATTATCCGCACATTGAGATTAAGCCTGAGGGCCGGCAGCTAAAGACAAGGCATTCCAAGCGCATGATACCGCTGGTGGGGGTGAGCCTGGAGGCGATGAAAGGTCACCGCGACGGATTTCCAAGATATCGGGGAAATGGTGATTACAGTGCTACAATAAACAAATACCTGCGAGAGAATAATCTACTCGAGACACAAGACCATACCTTGTACGGACTTCGACACAGTTTTGAGGATAGATTGCTTGCGGCCAATGTGGATGAGAGAATTCGTGCGGATTTGATGGGTCATAAGCTAAACCGACCCAAATATGGTGCGGGCGCCCCGCTAGAACAAATGACGCAAGTAATTCAGCGCATAGCGTTCTGAGCGGCGAGCATTGCGCGCGCTGCAGCAATGGGATCGTCGGTCCCTTGCAAGGATGCCTCGGCAATCCTGAGTTCAGTATCAAGTCTCTGAAAGATTGGTAGTGCGGCGGGAAATCGGATTACGATTTCTGCAATCGTCGCGTGAGCCTCTCTGAGCGCTGATATTGTCACGCCTTGATGCATTCTTGCGCGGAGGGTGGCTTTCATGCCGCTTCCTCCCTTACCATCAGATGGGCGCAGTAGGCTCGGGTCATTTCGGGACCTCCGGATTGCATTCCGGGCACTGTTCCAGGATCGCGTGGCTATCCAGAAACCGCGTGTCCTCGCAGCGCGCGCAATTCGGCGCCGGTTTGGCGGCTCGTCCGCTGCTAGTGATCATGTCCGCCATGATCTTGACCGCATGGGTCACACCTATGCGCAGCGCGGTCGGATAGGCCGGAAGGGATCCCGGTAAGGCGCGATAGGTCCGCGCCTGCCGGTCATGGATAAGACGGCCGGGATTGATGTCGCGGTATGACCTGAAATCGATAGCAGCCTGAGACTGGCTGATGCCGAAGGCCTTGACCAGATCCTGCCTGCCAATGGTGCCGGCGCCGATCAGGCGCGCATCGATCCAGATCATTCGCGTCAGGACGGCATGGGAGAGGTCAGCCATGGGCGACCTCCGGCATTTGCTCCCGGAAGCGCCCGTGCGTCACATGGGCGCTGATCTCGTGCCGAAACCTGCTGTAGGTGAGAGGTGTGCTGTACCGGCCGTCAGAGCCGGTTAGGCCGCTTTTTTGCCGTCCTCTGACGCGGCGGACCGCTGCAGGATCTCGGCGGCAATAAAGAGCTCCGAAGCGATCCGCTGGGCAGCTTCCGGGGTCAATGCGATTGTCGTGTTGGCCATCCTGGCATTGGCTACCGAGAATTCGAGTGAGCTGGCGAGATCCAAGATCCGTTTCACTGGCATGATAGTCATCCGTACTTGTAATAAGTGCCGAAGATACGCACTCTATTTTGGCATTTTGTAGGCACGTAAGCGCATAGCCGGTGTGCATAAAGATGCGATCACCCATTAGTGAGCTCCATCAGCGTTTCGGCATGGCAGGGCGATCCCGGCTTGCACCAGCAGGCGAAGCTATGGCCGCGCAGGGCAGGCAATCGCTCCAGCACTGCCGCGCGCAGTTCGTCGAGGGCGTCGATGCATCGCGTCACATCGGTCCCGCTCAGCCCGGCAGGCAGATACGGAGTGCCGGTGCGCAGCCAGTCAGCGTGAAGCGTAACGGCGCGCTCTGGCGTGAGGATCTCGCTCATTGGGATCAGCGGATACCAATCCATTTTGCCCTGCAGCGATCCGTTCGGGATGCGCAGGCCACTGGACTCGCCTGGCACCCATGGATTGCCGAACAGGGTGGACCGGTCGCAGCGCACGGCTTTGGCCGGCAGGCGCGAGCCTTTGGCGCGCGACAGCTGGATGCGGGTGGCTGGGGCATGGTCACGCATTGGCCGGCTCCGTAGCCTTACGGCGCATGATCTCGCGCCTGATGTACCACTCGGCCTTCTCGAGATCCTCGGTGCCGTTGCCCTTCAGATCGCAGCGCCAGATGTACTTGACAGCATTGCCGAGGTTGAAACCCATATGCTCGGTGACCTGGATGCACTCGATGCCCGAAGGGTGCCCAGTGTAGTGGGGCGGATGATTGACGGGGTCGTCTTTTGCCATCACTCGATCCCCGCAGTAATCCGGTGGCGCGGACGGTCATTCATGGCGGTGATGGTCTGCCGGGCCTGATCTTCCGTTATGCCCATGCTGACAGCCCGTTTGATCAGCCCTTTGATGTCAGCTGGATAGAGCTTGCCGCCCGGGACGGCGAGGATCGCAGCCGAAACGGCGTTGCGGAACCGGGTATCGGGGGGGATGGTCATGGTTGCTCCTGCATTGGCGTTCGGGATGCTGGCCCGCTCGGGGCCAGACACCGGAGCGTCACTGCATGGCTTCGCTTGAATTCGTCGTGAGCTCGTCCAGATCGCCCCGAAAATCCCAGTCAGACAGGATGGCCTGGGGCTTGAAGGTGACCCGATAGTGGTAGGCGCTGACCGTCGCGGCATCGAGCTGCTCGACGAATGCTGACGTGTTGTCCGCAAGCACAAGGGTGTGGCGCTTGTACTCTTTTGGCCCGGTTTTGCAGATAACGTTGAAGGCGGTGCCACTGCCGTTCAAATCCATGGAGCAAAGCCCCTCGATCGACAGGATGTAGGTATCGGTGATGCCGTTGTAGAAAACGACGCGGCGATTGATTTCAAAGTTATCAGCGGCCTTCGTGAGGTTCGCCGCGGCAACTTTCGCATCATCATCCACGCAGCCTGCGACCAGAGCGACGGATGCGGCGGCGGTCAGGGCCATGATTGCGGCACTGATACGGGAGAGGTTCATGAGCGGTCTCCATACTCGAAAGAGATTAAGAAAAACCCCGGTGGTCACCTGGCAGGGCGCCACCGGGGCAAGTAGGCGCGGGGCAGGCATGCCGCTCGCGCCTGCGAAACTGGTCAGCTCATCCCGAGGGCGGTCATGTAGACCTCGAGGATGGCCTCGGCCTCCTGGCGCTCATCGGCATCCTGCTTGCGCAGGGAAACGATCTTGCGCAGCGCCTTGGTGTCGAACCCGCGCCCCTTGGCTTCGGCGTAGACCTCTTTCAGCTGCTCGCTGATGTCCTTCTTCTCGGCCTCGAATTGCTCGATGCGTTCGATCATCTGCATGAGTTCATCGGCCGTCACATTGAACGCGTCATTGGGCATGTGCGCGGCCTTTCAGCAGCAGCCCGGCGGGGTGCCGGGGAAGGTGAGGTTGAGGAAGGCGAGGATCAGGCTGCGCGCGAGGACGGCGCCTACGAAGGCGAGGAAGATCACCCCCGCGATCGCGGTCAGGCCCTCGAACCGAAGCAGGAAGTTGCGGCGGCGCCGGTAGCGCGCAAGCGGGACGGAATCGCTGGCGCGCGGGATCATGCGACCGCTCCCGGGCTAGGCAGATCCACAGCAGCCCCGTTGATGTCGGGCGAGAGGATGGCCTGCAACTCTTCGACGCTGCGATCAGCCAGGCCGGGGTGGATGCTGGCCAGCGCGCGGATGCGTGGGCCGAGGCCTTTGCCGCTGGCGGGTTGCAGGCGCAAATGCCCACCATGGATCACGGTTTCGGGGCGGGTCTCTGCCAATTGCGGCATCCAGCGGCCCTCGGGCGAGACGGTCTCGAAATACCAGCGGGCGCTCATACGGCACCGCCGGGGTGCTGATCGAGGCGGCGGGTGTTCAGCCCGGCCTCAAAGACGCAGCGCGGCACCCGGACAACGGTTTGGTCACGGGCGATCTCGGTGGATTTCAGGATGTGGCGGGCTTTGCGCTCCTGAAAGGCCTGTTCAGCGGGCGAGAGTGCAGGATCGGGCTGCGCCAGCATCCGCCGGGCGCGCTCAATCTGGGACGGGCGGTAGTTGGACACGGGTGGCCTCCATCGGGTTGCGATGGGGGTGGACATTGATCTGAAAAAATCAGACTGTCAATCCGATGATCTGATTTTTTCAGACAGATTTATGCCGCATGATGGTCGCATACCTCAGCGCCACTCGCCTTTTGCGTGAGTGGATCAATGGGAGGAAGGGATTTGAGGATCACGATTCGGCTGATCGTGCTGCTGCACAAGCTTGGGATTAATCCGCAGCGAGTCCTGTGGCCGATTGTCAGCTGGCGCGCTGGAGAGCGGCTATCAATGCAAGCTGAACGTCGCCGGGAAGTGGGAGCATCTCGCCGATGATGATGAAATTTGGTCCGACTCTGGCGTTTCTGTAAAGATAATCAAGAACTTGGAATGACGGCGCGCCGGTTTTTTCTTGGTAATGGTAGGTCTTCGGATTGATGTTCAGAAGTGCCGCGAAGTCTTTTTGTTGTTCGGCCACAAGTGACCTGGCTGCGCGCAGCCGCAGCGCTATCGCTTCGGGAGTTGTGTCTCGGAAGCGCGCGATGCGCTCTTTGTCTTCGATATCCATGATCGGATTTCTAACGCTTTGATCTGAAAAAATCGAACAGCATCGCGATCTAGTCTTGACGATCTGAATTATTCAGAATGTAAGATGCGGTAGGTATCAAAGTGCTCGCTCCTTTATCGATGCTCTTGGTGGCTACCGCGCGGTTGCTGCTCGGCTTCGTATGGGGTCATCAACGCTTCATGGCTATGTGACGGCAGGCACCCTGCCTCCTCGTTGGTATTCGGCTCTATTGGCGCTTGCGTCTGAAGTTGGGGTCGAGCCACCGCCTAGGTCACTGTTCTCCTTCGAAGTGCTGCCTCCTAAAGACGAAAAGGACGCTGCGTGATGAAGCACACAGCGCCCTCGTCCCTTTCCCATCCAAACCCGGTTGATCGCGTCTCCTGCGCTCAACTTGGGGAAGGACCCACTCAAATGTCATGGTCAAAAGTTTTTGAGCCTCGCTCTTTCCGGGCGCGGTTCGCCGGTTTCTGGTCTGATTTCCTCCGCGAAAACTATCGGAACCCGGAAGAGGTCTCGGTGGCCTTCGGCGTCCGGTATCAGACCGCGCTGAATTGGTGGCAGGGGGTCAACCGGCCCTCGGGCGATGTGGTCGCGCTGGCCGGTCGCCCGTTCCAGGATTTTCTGGAGGCTCGGGGATGATCTTGGTTCTGGGGGCAATCAGGGCAGGGGTCAGCGCCGCGATCATGGCGCTGACCGGCGTGTCCTTCTTGCCCAGGGAGGCAGCCAGCAGGCTGATCCCGCTGCAAAAGTTTTTGACCAGAGAAATTGAGCGCCGGAGGGCAGGGCAATGACCGCCGCCTTCCAATCAAAGATCGATGACCTACCGGAAGTCGCACTTTGGGAGCTTGTGTCCGAGGTTCAGCCTGACCCGGAGCTTGCCCTTACACTTCTCGCCAAGGCAGTCGCGTACGGGTGCAATTCTGGTGACTACTGGCCCGGCACCTTGTTGCAACTGATCCGCGAGGATTTCGACAGGCTGCATATTGCCAAGCATATGGGGAGGCGCCAATGACCGCCGCCTCGACCAAAGGCTTGTTCCGGGCAATCAAGCCGAAGCGCGCGCCGCATCCGATGCTTGGGGATTTTCCCGAGGTCGCGCCTGTCGACAGCCGTGATCCGCTAGATTTCGACCCGACGCCGCCCGATGCGACAGGCGCCTTTCTGGCGGTCGAGGCTGAACATATCCGCGCCCATGGTGATCTGGTCTGGGAACCTGCCGTGGGCGCCGGTCACATGGCGGGCGTTCTGATCGATTACGGCTTCGGCGTGATCGGCTCCGATGTCGCGGATCGCGGCTGGCCCGGCGTCACGCTGCGCTCATTCTTCGATTTCGCCGCCGCACCGTCGCGGATCCAGATCACCAATCCGCCGTACTGCGAGGTCAGTGCGCGCGATGGCCATGGCCGCTGGCTGCGCCATGCTTTTGATCTCGGCGCGACCTATGTGGCGATGCTCCTCAATGCGGATTGGCCTTTCGGGCGCGTGAACGGCTTCGATCAGCTGTTCCGCGATCACCCGCCGTCGATCGAATATCTCTGCTGCTGGAAGATCGATTTCCGGGGCGGGGGCAACCCGGCTCAGCGCAACTGCTGGATGGTCTGGGATACCAATCGCCCGGCGCCAGGCCCGAACACCTGGCTGCGCAAGCGGCTTTACAGGGATCAGCCGGACGCCCGGCAGGGGGTGCTGATATGACCCCGACCGCCCGCAAACGCCCGGAATGGGTCGGCAAAACGCCCGACACGGCGCCGCCGTCCTGGGTCAAATCCCGCATCCTCGATGCGCAGGATGATCGCTGCGCCGAATGCCGTAATGACTTCTGCCCGCAGCTGCTGCCGGAGTTCGATCACATCAAAGCCCTGATCAATCTGGGCGAGAACCGCGAAAGCAACCTGCGGGCGCTTTGCGGCCCCTGCCACGGCAAAAAGACCGCAGCCGATGTGGCGCTCAAAGCCAAGGTGGCCCGGGTTCGCGGAAATCACCTTGGCCTGAAGCCGAGATCGAGCCGCCCGGTCGGTGGCTGGAACGCCAAAAACTTCATCCAGACGCTGGATGGCACGGTATTGCACCGCGCCACGCGCCAGCCCGTCACCAGACGATAGGGGGCTTTCATGTCCGATCTTCCCGAAAAAGATGCCGGCGCAGCGGATCACGCGGCGCAGGGGCAGGGCTGTACGGGCGGGGAGGGTGGTTCCTCCGCCATCCCCGGCCGCCACCCTGGGGCGCTCGCCGCTGGGGCGCCCTCGCCGGGCAGGCTGGTCGATGTTGGTGCTGGCGGTGCGGGTGATACTCGGGCCGCCCCTCAGCCTGGGGTTTTGGGTGGCGGCCCGGATACTCGTTACTCCGGGGAGGGTAGCGCTGGCGGTGGTGCGGGCGCAGTGGGAAATTTGGACGCTTCGTCCCCCGCCACACCTGAGGGCGATGCGATCAGCAGGGCGCGCGATGCCGTAGAGCGTGAGCTGTCAGCCCCTTATGCGCTCAGCAGCTTCAACACCACCATCGACGGCCAGCCCGTCACGAACAACGGCGAAACGGAGTTTGTCACCCGCAAAGAATTCCAGCGAGTTGTTGACGACCTTTGCCAGCGTGTTCGCGCCGCCCTCCGCTCCCTTCCCCCGCAGGACGGGGAGAGGGAACAGATCGAACGCCTCACGGCAGAGCGTGACGCCATCGCAGTGGCTGCGTTTGAAGCAGCGGCGGCACTGATGCAGCGAGGTGGTATCCACACCCTGAATGAGCGCGCCGCTGCCATCCGCGCCCTGACCCCGGCAGATGCAGTGGAGCGCGTCCACCAGATGATCGCGGCAGCAGTTTTGCGCGGTGGTCAGGCCGCTCGCTCCGCCCTCACCGCGCAGCCCGTGGCGCAGGATAACTGGCCCAGCGGCGCGCATCGTCATTGGCGGGTCACGGTCGAAACCGGGGCCGATCAGATTGTCTGCATTGAAACAGAATGCCTGAGCGGGCGCGAGATATCGGACGCGGACGAAGCGACGATCCGACAGGCGGCGCTGCACCTTCTGTCATTCATCGGTGATCCCGCACCGTCGGTCGCGCAGGAGCCAGTGGCGGCCGAAGAATGCAAAAAATGCTGCGGCAATGGCGAGATCGTCACCGATTGGGATGGATATCTGCACCCGCCTGAGGGCGCGGAGGCGGATCATGGCACCGCAGAATGCCCGGATTGCGATGGCACCGGGAAGGCTGCGCAGCCTGTGGCGTGTGACGGCTGCGGTGTGAGTGGCGTGGAACTGCGGCAGGCAATCGGCGGAGTATCGTGCCGTCGCTGCTGCCTCAACGATGAACTGTTTGCCCGTCTGCCTTCCGCCACCCCCGCGCCGGTAGAGGCGGGGCTGCTGGATGGGGTCCAGACGTGGGCGCCCTGCTGGGCTTGCGAAGACGCCAGCACGGAGGAGCCTCTGCACCTGACCACGGATCTGCGATGGGACGGCAAGGGATGGTGCTGCGAGGAATGCTTCGGCATCCCCGAGGATGGAAAGGTGACGCCCGAAGGTGGCGAATGGGAGACCGCGCCTCGCTTCCCCGCCCTCCGCGCCCAATCCGCTCCTGTGGGCGAGAAGCCAGAGCCACGTCAGACCATCGAGGCGCTGACCCAAAGCCAGACCTTCTGGTATTCCTCCAA
>NZ_JBZEGG010000047.1:0-15769 GCF_058313095.1 Pseudogemmobacter sp. TB195 | reverse complement strand
TATCCTACCCCGTTGCTGGTCCTGGCCGGGACCGGCAACGGGGTCAATGTAGCAGGTCTGAGACACATAAGGTGTTTATGCAACGCGGGCTGTTGTCGGTGTGCCGAGTGGCGTGAAGCGATTGAGGATGGAGGCACGGATCTGGACCTCTGCGACCTGCCTCTCGAATGCCCTCGCCATAAGCCGCTGTCCGAGCTGTTTGATACAGTTCATCTTCGCCTCCACGCGGCTACGGCGGTGATACCCGCTCCATTTGCGCCATATCGCTCGCCCAACACGTTTGGATGTTCGAAGGGCGCCGTTGCGCGCTGTGGCACCTTCGGTTGCACGCTTCCATAGGCGGGCATTCTTTCGGGGCGGTATAATCGCTACCGCCGCTCTGGCCGCAATGGCGTCGTGACAGAAACGCGTGTCATAGGCGCCATCAGCTGTCACACAGGCGATCTTCTCTTGAGGCATGATCTGATTGAGCAAGTCAGGCAAGACCGGCGCATCGCCGATAGCACTGGAGGTGACCTCAATGGCACGGATCTCTAGCGTCTGTTCATCGACGGCAATGTGGATTTTGCTCCAGATGCGCCGCTTCGAGCTTCCATGCTTACGGCGCTGCCATTCGCCTTCACCCTCCACCTTGATCCCGGTGCTGTCAATCAAGAGATGCAGGCCTTCTTTCGGGCGGTAAGGGATCGCGACCTGCAGCGATTTTTGTCGACGGCTCAACGTGCTGAAATCAGGCACCGACCAGGGCAAACCAGACAGAGCCAAAAGGCTTTCCATGAACCCGGTTGCCTGTCGCAATGGCAAGCCGAAAAGGACCTTCAGGGTCAGGCAAGCCTGGATGGCGGCATCGCTGTAGGCCGGCTGTCGCCCCCGCTTGCCAGAAGGCTTGGCGACCCACTCCATATCAGCATCAAGCCATACGGCCAGTGAGCTGCGTTGCTTCAGCGCTTGGTTATACGCACGCCAGTTGCTCGTCTTCTAACGGGGAAGGGATCAGTAGCTCATGCCAAAGCAGTAACATGCTCAGGCAAAATACTGAATCCCAGCAGATTTATGCAACAGCGCCGATCTGATGCTGAAAGAGCGCAAGCGGCTGGGGCTGGAAGCCTATGACCTTCGCACGCTGCGCTATCGCGGGGTGAAGGAACTGGCGTGGGCCGGGTGCGATGATGACGAGATCGCAGCCTATTCCGGCCATGCCACCAAAGAGATGATTGCGAAATACACGGGTGAGGCCCGGCAGGAAATGCGGGCGCGTCAGGCGCGGGGGAAACGGCAATGAACAGAACAGGCACAGAACAGCAACCTGATACCCTGAGTGATACCCTCGGGTCCGTCATTTCTGCTGAGTCATTGAAAGAATTGGAGGCGGGTACCGGAATCGAACCGGTCTTCACGGATTTGCAATCCCTCCAATCAGTCTGACTCTCAACAAAAAGACTGTAAACGCCCCCTGTCTGGCACCCTTAGGAAATCAAACGCTTACGGCGGCGCTGTAAACAAGAAATCCGGCAATCTCCTGTCGAATCAAATGCAGGACCGGCACAAGCGCATGTCGCGGATGCTGGGCTACACGCTGCACCTGGACGAACCCGAGGCATGGGGCGGTTTCAGCACCGTCTGCCGCGCCCGCCTGACGCTCTTTGAGCGCACGGGCCTTGCGGCGGCGGCTCTGGGGTCTCTGCCTGCCCCTCATGCCTTTGACGTTGCCCGAGCATCGCTTGGCGCAGCTGGTGGGCCGCTTCCTGCCTTTCTGGGCGGCATGGATGATGCCCGGTTCTGGGCCAGCATCGCGACCCCAGAAGAGTTGAAGGCTTACGCCCTTGCCAGCTTCGAGGCCATGTCCCCCAGGGATCAGGCGGCGTTCTTCCGGCATATTCGCGATATCGAGGTGGCGGCATGAATGTGGCTGCACTCCTGGAGGGGGCCAAGCTCCACACCCGCGTTTCGCATGACGATGACGATGCGGATTCCTTGCTGATGCTCTCAACCGCTGCGGGCGATGTGGCGCACGCAGCGAATTATGAGCTGCCCGAGGATGCATCCAATCTGCCCGATGATTTGAAGCTCGCAATCTTCGATCAGTTCGCCATGCTTTTCGACGCCCGAGGCGGGGAGACGGATCGCCCCGAAGGCTTGTCTATGGCCGCAGCCCGTGTTGCCGCCCGCTATCGCGGGGTGGCGATATGACGGACCTCGAGCTTGACCAAATCCTCACCCTGCGCTGGCCGGTCGTTATGCGCCGCGTGATGGGTGACATCCGCACAGAGGGCTTTGCGCGCGACTTTGCGCGATCCATCGCACGGCACGGCAAGCGCCCCGAGTGGCACCCCACACCGAAGCAGGAGCGGATCATGCGGCAGATGCTGGATGAGTTCGCCAGCCCGCCTGAGCCTGACCCTGTGCTGGTCGAGGATTGAAGAAACACGCCTGCCGCCCACGCGGCGGGCCGATGTGCGGGGGAGGGTTCAGACAGTGGCCCCGCACTGGAAGCGCTCACCACGGGGCGGGGTCACAGAGCAAGGGCAGTCCGAAAGACCGAGGCCCGACCCCCTGCACGGCGTCCATGTGCAGCAAGCAGCGGTCAACCATCCAGCGAGGACGCGCGCATGGATGGACCCTAAGCGGCGGCCCGGCTCCGGCCAGCAAGATCGCGGTGGGTATAGGGGCAACCTCGGCAAGCGCCGGGGCTGCCTTCCTATACCCATCACAACAACCCTCACCATCCAGCAGGACGGTGGATCTAAGAGAGGAAGGCGACATGACAAAACAAAGCACAGCAGCGGTCGCGGACCTCTTCGGTGGGAATGGTCCCAATGCCCCCCTTTCGTCAAAACGTGGAGACCCGGGCCAGAGTGTTCCTTTCTCTCTCCTGAAAAATATCGGGGGAAAATCGCAGGCGATCCGCGCAATCCAGTTTTTGGCCCTTTTGCGCATTCCAGAGGGCAAAAAAGCCGGAAAACCCCTTAAATTGGCCGAGTTTCAGCGGAAATTCGTAAAAGGCGCTCTCGCCAAGGGAAAGATGGTCGGGGTTCTGTCCATCGGTCGCGGCAATGCGAAGACCGCTCTCTCGGCAGGGCTGGCACTGGCCGAGCTGGTGGGCGCGCTGGAAGAGAACCCGCAACCCAAGCGTGAAATCATCATCGCAGCCCGGAACCGGGATCAGGCCCGCACCGCCTTCAACTTCCTTCTCGGCTTCATTCAGGGACTGCCCGATGTGGATCAGGGCCTGTTCATTGTCCGGCGCGGCTCGAAACTGGAAATCGAGTTCGAGGGCAACGGCGGCGGGCTGGCCCGGGTGATCGCAGCTGACGGCAAGTCCATTCTCGGCGGCGCTCCTACCCTCGCAATCATGGACGAGCGGGCGGCATGGGATCGCGAAAAGGGCGACGCCCTGGAAAACGCAATCCTCTCCGGCCTCGGCAAGCGTGACGGGCGAGCGCTGATTATCTCAACCTCGGCCCCGGATGATGCCAACACCTTCTCTCGCTGGCTCGATGCGCCGCCGCCAGGCACCTATGTGCAGGAGCATCGCCCTTCCTTCGGCCTGCCTGCCGATGACCTCAAAAGCCTGCTGATCGCCAATCCGGGCGCGAAAGAGGGGATCGGCGCGGCCCCGGAATGGCTGGTTTCGCAGGCGCAGAGGTCAATCGCCCGCGGCGGTTCGGCTCTGTCCAGCTTCCGCAACCTCAACCGCAATGAACGGGTGTCGACCGAGGATCGCTCTGTGCTGGTCACGGTCGATGAATGGATGAGCGCCGAAGTCTCCCCGGACGAATTGCCCGCCCGTGAAGGCCCCTGCGTCCTCGGGATCGACCTCGGCGGATCCCGGTCCATGTCGGCAGCGGCATTCTACTGGCCCGAAACCGGGCGGCTGGAAACCCTCGGCACCTTCGCAAGCAAGCCGTCTCTGGCAGATCGCGGCGCAGCTGACGGCGTTGGCGGGCGCTATGTCGAAATGCAGGAACGCGGCGAGCTGTCCGTTTTGGGTGGCAATACCGTCCCGCCCGGCCCGTGGATGGCGCAGCTGGTCAGGATGCTGGACGGGATCACCCCCGCTTGCATCGTTGGCGACCGATACCGTCACGCGGAATTTGTCGAGGCTATGCAGGGCGCTGGCCTTGCCCGCGTCCCGTTCATCTATCGCGGATTCGGCTGGCGCGATGGCTCAGAAGATATCGAGCGGTTCCGCCGGGCCCTCTTCGACGGTGAAGTGAAATCCTGCCCCTCGCTGCTCCTGCGCGCGGCTTTCGGTGACGCAATCGTAATTATCGACCCGAAGGGCAATCACACGCTGGCGAAGGGGCGTTCTCTCGGGCGGATCGACGCGGCAGCGGCAACCCTGCTGGCCGTGGCCCAGGGCGCACGAATGAAGGCCGCGCCTCAGCGCAAAGTGCGGGTGGGCTGGCTGTGACCTCGCGGCTCCGAAAGGAATATGTCCGCCATTCCAAGCGCGTCACTTCGACCCGTCGCTGGCAGGTGTTGCGCCATGCCGTTCTTGAGCGCGATGGCTGGAAATGCCGGTGCTGCGGCACCCGAAAAGGGCGCCTCGAAATCGACCACATTCAGCCGGTGCGCAAAGCCCCTGACCGGGCATTCGACCCGGCAAACCTCCAGGCGCTGTGCAGCCGCTGCCATGCCTCGAAAACCCGCAAAGAAATGGGCTTCGCGCCCGTCCGAAACGACCCCGAGCAACGCGCTTGGGCTGATGCCGTTGCCGATCTGGCAGCGGAACCCACAACCCCGGCTAAGGAGTAACCATGCTGGAATCCGTCAAAATCACCCGCCGCCAATCGGAGATCCGCCAGAAGCTGGCAAACCTCGCTGGCAAGGAGAAGCCGACCGAGGACGAAACCAAGGAAATGGATGAGCTGGACAAAGAGTTTCAGTCCAATGAAGTCCGTTTCCGTGCCGCCCTGACCTCGGAAAGCACCGAACGCCGCGCCGCCGGTGCTGAGCTTGAAACCCGGTCCGATCGGCAGTTCTCCGATCTGATCGCAGGCTTTGAAATGCGCCAGGTTGCGCTGCACCTGGACGAAGGCCGCGCCCTGACCGGCCAGACCGCCGAAGTGGTGCAGGAATTGCGCAGCCAGGGCGGCTATCGCGGCACCCCGGTTCCGCTGATGGCACTGGAACAGCGCGCCGGCGAAACCGTTGCCGCCGGCACTCCCGATCCGGTGCAGACCCGCCCCATCATCGACCGCCTGTTCCCAGCCTCGGTCGCGGCGCAGATGGGCGCGCAGATGATCCAGATCGGCAGCGGCGCGGTGGAATGGCCTGTGACCACTTCGGCGGTGACAGCAGGATGGGCCGGAACCGAAACCGGCAACGTGGCAGGCCCGACCGAATACACGACTGTCGATAAGGCGCTGAAACCCGAGCATAACCTCGGCATCCACATGCGGATCACCCGCAAGGCGTTGCTGCAATCGGGCGAGGCGCTGGAAGCCGCGATCCGCCGCGACATGAGCGGCACCATGGCCGCAGAGCTGGACAAGGCAATCTTCCTCGGCACCGGCACGGGCGGGCAACCCCTTGGCGTCATTCCCGGCGCGGCAACCTATGGCATTGCCTCGACCGCAATTGACGGCCCGGCGAATTGGGCCGCGTTCCGTGCTGCCGTGGTACGCTTCATGGCGGCCAACACCGCGACCGGCCCGAGCGGGATCAAGTCCCTGATCCGGCCCGAGCTGTGGGCATACCTCGACGGGATGCAGGCTTTCGAGGGCGACAGCGTAACGGAGTGGGATCGGCTGGTGAAGGGCCTCGGCGCACCCGTCCAGACCACGAGCGCGCTTGCCACCCCGACCGGCACCCCGCTGGCAACCCAAGCCCTGCTGACCACGAACGCGGGCGGCGTGGCCCCGATCTTCGTGGGCCTCTGGGGCGCGGTGGACCTGATCCGCGATCCGTTCTCGGACGCGCAATCGGGCGGGCTGCGGATCACGGCGCTGACCACCGCTGACGTGACCGTGGCGCGTGGTTCGCAGCTGCAGCTGCTGACCGGCCTGCAGTTGGCGGCGGAATAATGCTCTGGGGTGCGTCTCTCGGCGGGCTGGAATTGCGCAGCGAGGGTGGGGCAACTCACCTTCGGGCGGCGTTCCCCTATGGCGCGGAAACCGAGCTTGCACCTGGGCGGCGGGAGATCTTCGCCGCCCGGGCCTTCTCTGACCGGATCGAGGCGGGCGAGGATATTCACCTGCTGGCCGGTCACGACTGGGAAAAACCCCTCGCGTCACGCGCGGCGGGAACCCTGACATTGACCGATACGGACGCGGCCCTTGTGCTGGAAGCCCGGATCGACGGCGGCACCAGCTGGTCGCGGGATTTCCTCGCGGCCCATGCCTCGGGCCTGATCCGGGGCCTGTCACCCGGCTTCATGGTCCAGCCGGGTGGGGAGAAGATCGAGAACCGGGGCGCGGGCCTGCTGCGCACCGTCACCCGTGCCGCCCTGTTCGAACTGTCGGCGGTGACTGTCCCGGCTTACCCGCAAGCCCAGATCGAGGCGCGGTCATGGGAAAGTCATCAGGACCGGCAACCCGTGCGGGGTGCGGTTCACCCCTTCAACCGTTGGAGGGCCTGAAATGGGGTTCATGGATCTTTTCCGCCGCAAGGCACCCGAAACCCGGTCCAGCGGCGCGGGATACACGGCCCAGGTGATGCAGGCGCGGGCCTCATACATCGGCGGCGTGGCGGGCCTCGGGGAACTGACCTCGGCTGTCCAGTCCTGCGTCACCCTCTGGGAAGGCGGGCTTTCGCTGGCCGATGTGAAAGGTACCGATATGCTGACCCGGCGGGCGCTGTCACTGACCGCCCGCTCTCTGGCCCTGCGGGGCGAGGCGGTTTTCCTGATCCGCGACCGGCTTATCCCGGCCAGTGACTGGGATCTGACCACCCGCAACGGCGACCCTCACGCATACCGGCTGCAAGTCTCCGAGGCGGGCGGCGGTAGATCTGAAACCGCGCTGGCGGGCGAGGTGCTGCATTTCAGGATCGGCTCAGATGCCTACACCCCTTGGGCCGGATCGGCGCCCCTGCGGCGGGCCTCGCTCTCTGCGCAGCTGCTGGCCGAGGTGGAAACCGCGATCCGCGATGTGTTCCGGGACGCGCCCCTCGGATCGCAGATTGTCCCGATGCCGGAAGGCTCGGCAGAGGACATGGCGGCGCTGCGGTCTGCCTTCGTCGGCAAGCGCGGTGCGACAATGGTGGTCGAGGGCGTGGCGCAGGCTGTCGGCGCAGGGATGCACCCGCAGCTTGGCAAAAGCCCGGATCAGCTGTCGCCAGACCTGTCGCGCTCGATGGCAGACAAGTTCCTGACCGAGGCCAAGGGCGCGATCTTCTCCGCCTTCGGGGTGCTGCCAGGCCTGCAATACCCGGCGACCACCGGCCCGTTGGTGCGCGAGGCGCAGCGGCATCTGGCCCAGTTGATCCTGCAACCCATCGCCATGCTGATGGCCGAGGAAGCCACCGGAAAGTTGGGCAACCGCGTCCTGATCAACGTTGTTCGCCCGATGCAGGCCTATGACGCGGGCGGCAAGGCGCGGGCGCTGGCGACGATGATCGAGGCGCTTGCACGGGCGCGGGAGGCCGGGATCGAGGGCGCGACCTTGCAAGACGCGCTGGCCTTCATCGACTGGCAGGACGAATAGGGCAGGATGCGCCCGGTGCTGACGACATGGCACCAGGCATCCCCGTCACTCGGTGTGTGGGGAAACCCCGAGAGAGCGCGGCCCCAACCTCCGGGGCGCGGCGCTCTAAATCGGTAATAAGCCGCTATGAAAGAAGACGATAAATCGCGCTAAATATGAAAGCCAGACCGGAAAACATTAGAGCAGCCACGAGCAAATTAACTACATTTCCGAATTGTCGCTGCGTAATGAAGCGAACTTCCTTTCCTATCGCCTCTGCTGATTTAACTGATAAAACCCAAGATGCCCTTTGATTTATATATAAGCAGTCTATGATCACCAGTTCTCCCGGCGCTACCTGAGGGATGAGGATGTGCCATTTGTCTTTTTCTACAATTTGTTCTTTAATGACTGTCGCTGGAAATATGGATATATCAGTCGGCTTGGAGGAGAGCACGAATTCTACATTGGTGGCAGTCGATCTTCCGGTGTTCTGTAAGAAAAACTTCTCAACATACACCTCATGACTGATGTTTCTTTCACCCCCTTCGTCTTGATGAGTGGTGAAAATAACATTCCTAGAGTTATTTGCTTTTCCGTAGATAAGCTTCGCCCGGGATCGAAACAAATAAAGAATAAAAGTTGTCAGCAGTGCGAACGCGACGCCAAGGAGTTCACCCTGAATTGCCTCAGGAATCATGCCGGATATATTCAAAATTTAATTCTCCGAGAAATTTCGATACTCTGTTTCAGGTCTCATTCTAAGCCGCTCAATCATCTGCCTCAAAAATTCAGGCCGTGACGGCTCCGGTACGATCTTCGCCCTTTCCGCATCGACCCAAGTCAAAAGATCGGGCGGTAGGCGCAGGGTGATCGGCGTGGCGTTCGTGCGAGGCCGACCGCCTTTGTTCTTCTCGGTTTTCAATGTTGACAACCTATGGCTCCGCTGCATAGGTTGATAATGTCGAAAACGACACGGGCTGACAAGGTGGTGGAACACCCTGCCAGCCCTAACCGTAACGCTGTTTCTGGAGGAAACACCGCATGGCTATCCATTGCCATACTGGACAGGCATTGCCTGCCGCAACCCTTTCCGAAATCCACGACATGCTCTCGCTGGCGCTCGACGCCACTGCCCGCCCGAGCGGCTACAGCCAGGGCGAACGCGAGGCCCGGTCCTACGTCCGCTCGGCCCTGCGCCGCACCGAAAAGCTGATGGGTGCGCAGGCATGACCGTGCGCATCTCCGAAGTGCATTCCGATGCCGTCGTCCTCTCGGATCTTTGCAACCTTGCAGCGCGGATCGCCTGCGAAGAGCCAACCTGGGAGCTTTCGGCGCTGCTGGTCGCAACCGCACATCTGGCGGAACGTGTTGCCGACCGTCTCGACCGGCACAGCTATGAAGCCCGCCCGGAGGTGCAACATGCAGCGGCGTAGTTTCATCACTTCCCTGCCTGCCGTGGCGCTAGCCGCCCCGGCTTACGCGGCTTCTTCGCCTTCCCTGAGCAGGGACGATCAGATTTCCCGGCATTGTTCTGAGCTGGCAAGATTGCTGGCGGAAACCGTCCCATCGGGAACGGCTCTCACCGGCTGCGCTATCGTGCTAGGCCTGCATTCCCCGCTTGGCAACTTCATACATCTGACTGCCAAGCCCATCGGGCAGCCCCGGAGCAACGAGCAGTTCTGGAACTGTCGATATGGCGAAGAGTGGGTTTTTCACTCGCCTTGACCAGTCAAAGGTTAGAGCCGGTTACAAACGGCAACGCTGGCAAATTTTCATCGCACAATCTCTCTTATGACTTGACAGAAGCGCCCATCGGAGCGATTGTGCGATGAAATGCACTTTGGTGGCAACCATGCACCTCGGACAAACGGCAACCTATCTCGCAGAAGTGTTCAATCGGCCTGAGCCGACCTTGCAGATGCTTGCCCGACTTTTGAGGGACGCAGACGAGCAGTGGATCAAAAAGGGCGGGCGCGGGCGTAGCGCTCATCATCTGACGAGCATCGAGCTGGCGAATTTTCTTGTTGCCTTCATGGCTTGCCCGGACAGCCCAGCTCAAGCATTGGAAAGACTTCCGCACTTTTCTGGTCTGCCGTACGACTCAGAGACTGGGCGAGAATCCACATTTGGCGCAGCGCTGGCAATCTTGCTGGAGCGTTTGGCTGGTGAGAAGTGGGAGGAGGCTCGTGATAAGTGTTGGCTCGTCCGGCTCGGAGTCGACATTTCTACAGCCTCAATTAGCGAAGATGTTTCGGCTGAAGGCGAGCGTGAAACGCTCGATCATTTCTTTATGCCGACGCTCGAAGCTGCCGAGGACGCTCCTATGCGCGATTCATTACCGTATTACAGCGGCATGAGCAGCAGCGTTGAGATTGGTTGGTTCACTTTGCTCCGCATTGCCAAGGTTGTTTTGTCAGATGAGCAAGATCCTCTGGAGGAAATTGTCCGCGAAGTGCTGGGAGAAAAGTAATGTCTCGCCCGCCCCTTATCCGAAAATCTGATCTGACCCCCGCTCTTGAAGCAGCAAAAGCAGCGGGATGGGGGCAGGTGAGCGTTACCCTCGAAACCGCTGATGGTCGCCGTCTGCAAATCACCGCAGGTAACGCGCCCGAGGCAGCGCAAGCTGACATCAGCGCGCTCCAAAAATGGAGGGCTGGCCGTGCGTCCTAAGAGCTTCCCCGACAAGGTTCATGCTGTGCGCCGGAAACTCAGGACCGGCGTCCGCTTTCATTTTTATGCGTGGCGCGGTGGCCCGAAGTTCTGGGAGGACACGGTCCACTATCCGACCGCGCCCGAGTTCTTCCAGGCATTTGCCGAAGTCACGGCCCGCCCGAAGCCTTCCGCCTACATGACGCCGGAAATGGTTGATGATTTCCTGTCAAGCACATCAATGCCCAAGGGTGACAGATCGCAGCTCGATCTGCGCAAATGGGGCCTTCGCTTTGCGGAACACTTCGAGGACGCTCCGGCGATCATATTTGAGGACCGTGGCTCGCGCGGTGAGGTGAACGCATGGCGGGCGCTATGGAAGCATTCGCCCAAGCAGCACGATATGGCCGGGGTCCATGCCGTCCGCATCCTCAATTGGGCGGTGGAAGAGGGCAAGCTTGCCGAGCATTATTGCCACAAGCTTCATCGGCTCTATGATGTTGATCGCTCCGAAATCGTCTGGACCCCTGCTGATCGCGAAGCCTTCAACGCGGTCGCGCCTGAGTGGGTGCGCCGCATCCTCTGCGCGGCCTGTGAAACGGGTTTGCGCCCTGCTGACCTGATCAAGTTGACACCCGCCCACGTCGAGGAAACCCCGAGGGGGCGCCGCTTGCGGGTGCGCACCAATAAGCGCCAGCGGCTGGCACATATCCCGATCACCCCTGCGATGGCTGAGGTGATCGACAGCACCCCGAAGAATCGGTTGCTGATCCTTGCAAATGCCAGTGGCAAACCACTGACCCCGCACCGTGCCTCGGAAGGGGTACGCCAGTGGCGGGACAAGGCAAAACTATCGGATGATCTACGACTCTACGATGCCAGAGGCACCGCCGCGACCTTGCTGCTGAATGCGGACCTGTCGCTGGCAGAGATCGCCAATCATATGGGCTGGTCTGTGCGCTACGCGGCCAACGTAATCGAGCACTATGCGCGCGTCTCGCCGGACGAAACGGACGCTGTTTTGGTGAAATTGGCGAAGGCAAAAGGGGGCGCAGCGTGAACAAAACTGTAAACGCCCCTGTAAACGGAGTACCCCGCGCAGTGGAGACAGTCTCGCAAGTTATTGAAAATAAATGGAGGCGGGTACCGGAATCGAACCGGTCTTCACGGATTTGCAATCCAGTGCGGGCGATTGACTTTCAAGTGTTTCTTGTTGCCAAGTTAGCCGGACAGATCAGAAACGAAACGTAAATGTTGCCATGGGCTATTTCGTCAACGCTGCGATTCGATCCACCCGAAACCCAGACCATACCTTATCCCCGGCCACCACAAGCGGCCCCTGCCGCGACCCTGCGATCCGGGCCAACCGCTCGACCTCTTCCGGCCAGTCAGCCCCTGCCCGCTCTTCATAGGCCAGCCCTGCCCGATCCAGCGCGCGTTTGGTCGCAACGCACGGGCCACAGCCGGGCGAGGTGTAGATGATGATCATGGTGCGCACCCCGCATCGATCAGCGCGATCAGCCGGGCGCCGCTCACCACCGCCCGGTCGTCCGGCGAGGCCGCCAATGCCGCAGCATGATCGGCCCGCGCCGCCCGCGATCCGTCGCAGAGCGCATCACCGCTGGTTGGCATCCCGCTCGTGCAGCCAGCGGCGAGCAGCGTCAGGGTCATTGCCGAGATCAGACGCATCATCCATTCCTTTCCGGGTACTCGCATAGGCCTCTGCGGCTTCCAGCGCGGTCTGCTGCTTTGCGCTCGCCCTGCCCCGCCACCATACCGCCAGCAGGGCCAGCAGCACGGCGACGGGCTTCCAGAGCCAGCGGAGCGCGGTCATTTGTTCCCCCATCCCCTGAACAGCGCAACTGAAGCCAAGGCAGACGAGATCAGCCCGGCCAGCGCCCCCACGGCGGCGTAGAGGTTGAACGGGTGAATGGCGAGGTGACCAGTCGCCGGGTCGAAATCGGCCACTCCAAGCATGGCGAGGATCGAGGCGATGAAGGCCGCGAGATAGGTCAGACCCCGGATGATGCTCCAGTTCATATCAGGCTCCTTTCAGGGCATCGAGGCACAGCTTCTGTTCCGCGGCCCGGCGATTGGTCAAGCCGCGCACCACCACGCCGCCCGCCTTGTTCCAGAGCGGCAGCTGATTGCAGGCCGCCCGCCAGTCGCCGGCATTGGCGCGCTTTGCGAGGGTGGAACGGCAGGCCGCGCCGGCGCCCACATTGTAGGTCCAGCTGGTCAGCGCGACCTGGACGCCCTGCGGCTGCTGCGGCAGAGCCTGGACGCATTTGGCCAGTTGCGCGTGATACCCGGCCAGCGAGGCGCTGAGCATGTCGAGGCATTGCTGCGGTGTGTAGCGGTCGCCCTGCTTCACGCCCTTGGTCTCGCCGTAACAGACGGTCCAGACAGCCGGGCTGGCGATGCGGTCAAGATAGGCCTCTGTCCGCTCACCCTCCCAGGGTGCGACGAACACTGCGGCTGCGGCCAGCACCGCGGCAAGGCCGGTGCCAGAGGATTTCGGGTGCGCACGGAAAAGCGCACCGAGCCGGGCCAGAAGCCCGCTCAGGAACTGGATCATGTCGATCTCCATGGTGGATGTGAAAAAGCCCGGCGCGATGGCTGGGCGTTGTGATAAGCGGCTTGCGCTTCAGGTGTGGTGAGCGTCAGCTATGCGGACGAAGCAGACGCTGGACCATTTTCGCTCTGCATGTGATCGTGCTGAGATGAAAAAAGATGTTGATGCCGCTCACAAGCACAGTTCCCGGCACCGCGAGGGGATCGGCGCCAGCACGGTTTGCGCCTGCTTTTATTGCCAGAGCAAATTCCAACCCAATGAAATCAAAGACTGGGTAAATGGGGGACAGACCGCACTGTGCCCACGATGTGGGATCGACTCCGTGATCGGTGATGCCTCGGGGTTCGCTTTGTCACCAACGTTCTTGGCAGCGATGAACCAGCGCTGGTTCCAGACATTTCGCAAGATCAAGCGGCACCGATAGTCCGGAAAGGGGCTCTTCGCCTCACCCCCGCCTGCTCGCCCACCGCTCCACCATCGCCCCGGCACCACGCGGCCCCAGATAGGACAGGACCGCGATCAACCCGAGCGTGACGTCACGCGACAGGCATTGGGTGCCGTCCGCTCGTCTGGAACATTTCTTCCATTGAGGCGTTAACCCGTTGTACGCTGACCCAGGGCGGAAAAATGAACATCGTTCGCTTTTACGCCGTGTGCTGCGCCGCATCTCTCGTTGTGGCAGCCACAGCTTTTTCGTTCGCAATGCTAGTTTTTTAATCTCTTCGCAAGCCGGATGAAATAATCGGCTGTTCGCCACAGTCTGAACACAATGAGTAAGCGATACTAACATCCATAGTTGGTTACCGAGTCTTAAGCAAAACCTAAGAGGAGGATACCATGCTTATCATTTCACTCGCCGCCGCGACTCTGACTGGTGCTTTTGGAGCGGCAATCGCCTATGGCCTTGGTTTTGACATTCTGGGCATTGTCGTTGCCTACGCAATCATAGGACAAGGCACTTTCGCTGTCGTCGTCACGATGACGGCACCTCCCTCACCCGAAGATCGGCCAGACTTCCAAAGGCAAATCGAACTCGACAGGCATGCGCTGCGTGAAGCCAGAAATTCTGGCTCCCCTTTCAATGAGAAATTAGGTTTCATCCGAAAGAGGGCCGCGACGGAGCGTAGGAGCAATTGCGTGCCTCGACCCTTAGTTCGCCCGGTGCCTGCCGCCTCGGTTGTAGCTTTTCGGGTTGTTCCGCGATCCCGCTGATTAAGGCTTCCCACGCCGGAGCCAACGGTCCACCACATCACGAAGGCCTCGCGGGCCGAGATATGCCACCACAGCGACCACGCCGGTTGTAACGGGCTGCGGGAGGCCAGCGGCCATTGCTCCTGCCTCTGCCACCACTGCCATGGTGACAGCAATCGGCAGCTCGAGGAACAGATGCGGCCCTATCCATGGGCGACGACCGGCCGTGGCCTCCTGCCCGTGCCAGACAAGCCGGCCTAGCGTTGCCACAACAAGCGTGGTCGCGCCACCGCCCAAAAAGGCCTGCATCCAGCCGATCAGGCCAGTGGGTTGAGGATCAGTCAAAGGCGCCTCCAGGCATAGGAATAGCGGTTGATGCGGCTGGGGCTTCCCGCCACATTGGAAGTGGTCTCTCTGGCAATGAAGCGGAGATCAGCCCTACTGCTCCTCGCCCCGTGCGGGGAGCTTTTTCATTTGAAAGTGCACTCTCGGGTTGCAGAAGGAATTCGCCACGCGATCCGAGCCGGAGGCGCGGCAGACCGGCGGTCCTCTGAAGCCCCCAAACTGAGCTGCCGCCGGTCACTGCGCCTCATGCGCTACGGGATTTCACGAATGTTCGGGAAGGACCGGAAGGCTCATACTGAGCGTGTCGGCAGTCGACTTATTGTCCTGCCATGCAGCCCCGGCACCCCCTGACCGGCCGGGGCGCTGCGAAAAGGCGGGAGAGGCACCCCCATGCCCTCCCGCCGTCCATTCCCGGCCTGCACGCAACTCGGCGGGACACCTTCATTTCGCGCGGCCTCACAACTTCATTTGTTTCAGTACGTTACGCCGCGTTTCAGTCCATTTCGCTGCTAACTCAAAAACACACTTTCCCGCACATTATTCTGTTGCAAGATCCTAAACAGGCGCAGCATAGAGACACCACAGGGAGCGTTTCATCCCTGCAAAAAGTACATTCCCAGTCAAACACCGTTTAATCGTCACCCCCACATGAGGAGCGACAGCATGGCTGTTGTTCGCCTTTTTCGTTGCGAGTGCGGTCACAAATTACGATTTGGGTCTGCGATCTGCCCGATGTGCTACTCTAAGACCCCTGTTAGGAACCGGTACTGGCTTTGGTACATTTTGCCTGCGGCAGTTTCGGTGATTGCTATCATGGCGATGTCGTAGAGGGTTGCCTGACAGGCAGTGGCATGAACCACCTCGGGAGAGGCACCCTCATGCCCTCCCGCCACCTTCGCCCGGGAAAGCTTTCCAGACCAGAAGACCCGGGTATCTGCACACCTCTTCAGCACAACAGGCGTGTTTTCTTTACTGCGTCGTTTTGACCAGCTTTCAACCCTTGCGGAAATCAATTGGGCGCTGGCAGAAGATATACCATCAGATCCGCGCCCGAATTACATGAAAGAACGTCAAGATGCAGAAAGCTTTCGACTATCTTCAATCCGTAGGCGCCAAAGTAACCCGCTCCGATGTTGCCGGGCACTGGGTTGTTAATGGCAAAATCCTCTCGATGGATGAAATCAAGAAGCTGCCCGAAGCCAAAGAAAAGATGATCACCGCGAAGGCCGAGGCCTGACAAGTGCCTGCCAAAGCCTCTCGCCGCGTGTCACTGCATCGCGGCGATCACCATCGGCCATATCGCGGCCCCGCCGAGGATCGACGGGGCCAGCACGTCAGGTATTGGGGAGTGCGGGTGTCATTCGAACACCTGAGGGCA
>NZ_JBZEGG010000046.1:0-19034 GCF_058313095.1 Pseudogemmobacter sp. TB195 | reverse complement strand
TTAAGGCAGATCACGCCGCGCGCGTCGAATCCTTCCGGCAGCGCGGTCATGCGCGCGCGCATCGCCGCAAGCGTCTCGCCCTCAGGCAAGTGACGGACATGCGGCGCGAAGCCAAAGGGCTCGCGGTAGGTTGCGAGGATCATGCCAGTCTCCGGTATCCAACAATTCGGCCGGCCACGCTGAAATGCGAGACCGGCACCACGGCTGCGGCTGCAGCCTCCTCGATGTGCAGCAGGCGCCGGCCATCGACCATGACGCCGACATGCACCACGCGCGCGCCGCCACGGCCTGACCGCATCAGCACCACATCCAGCGCGCGGGGCACGCCGACCTGTCGCCAGCCATCATCCTTGCCGACCGCCATGGCGCGGGCGATCCGGGCGAGGTCGCGGGCGCTGATCTCACCATAGGAGGGGAGATCCACGCCGAGCCGATCGGCATAAATCGCCCTGATCAGCCCCCAGCAGTCATAGCCATGCGGGCCACGCCCGCCGTCCTCAAACGGCAGGCCGATGTAACGAGACCACCAATCCATCAGCGAAAAAGCCCGGGAGTTCTCGTCTGCGTGGCGCGCTTCCCGGGCCACGGCTCCTGCGTGTAATCCCGCAGCATCACCGTGCCAGTCACCTCCAGCGCGTTCACCGTGACATCAATCAGGTCGAAATACCGGAAGCCGTAGATTGCCGAGGATCCTCCCGGGAGCTCAGCGCGCGGAATGACCGCGAGGTCAAAATCGGCCGTGCTGCGCGCCTCCAGCATCACCTGAGCCCGGTCGGTCACCGTGCGGATAGCCTCGCCAATCCGGCGGTCAACGTTCTGGATCCTGATCTGCGTCGTCGGCGCCTGATCCTCATCGGTCAGGAGCTGGAACTCAAAGGGGCAACCGATGAATTCCAGCCCGCCGACCGTAAAGGCCAGCGGATCGCTGACAACGCGGATCGGCTCGACCAGATTGCGATGATCGATGGTCAGGAATCCCAGAAGCGCATTCGGGCTGGCCGGCGCCTGAAGATCCTCGCGGATTTCCGGGGTGATCTGTCTAACCATCGAATTTGAACCCGTCTTTGTCGATGATGCGACCGCCTTCCTCCTGAAGGATCAGATCCGCCTCCTCCTGGGCGATGAAGGTCGGCGGGATGTTCCCGGCATGAGACATGATCGAGAAGGACAGGCTGATCCTCCGGCGGTCGCTGCCGAAGGGGATGTTGCCGATTTTTTTCACCTGATAGGGCGGGTCGCCTTTGACGATCTTCCAAGGGCTGACATCCCGGGTGATCGGATGCTGCCACACGAATGGGTAGACCCCGAAGCGCAGCGGTCCCTTGTACCAGGTCTGGAACAGCCTGAACTGATCGAGGCTGATCGGCGCCAGCTCGACCGAATACACCTCCGGCGTCCAGCTGCTCAGCGGGCGCTCGACCGGCGGCATGCGGCTATCGGTCTCGAAGGACAGGCGGTTGTCCCGCAGCCCGCCCTGTGGTGACAGCGGCATGATGCAGGACGGCACGCCCTCGGGCCAGTCGATGATGGGTGTTGGCATCAGCGCATCACCGTGGGCTTCTGCACGCCATTAGCCTTCAGACCCTTAGCTGCCCTTCCACTTGCGAGAGATTCATTGAGATAGATGTCGAACATCTGCCGACCATCCGGCCCGCGCCGCTGCTCAGTGCGGGTCACATCAACTGCCGGGCCTTCGTTTCGGATATTGATCACCGGCGCCGCGCTGGCGCCACCCGCCCGCGAGACTGTCGGGATCGAGGGAGTGCCGACATAGCCGCCGCCCGCAAGCGAGAGCCCCTTGCCGCCATTGATCGCTTCCAAAAGCGCCCGGTTCCGCGCTGTTGCGGCTGCGTTCACCACGAACTCGCCATTGGACAGGCGCGCAGGGATGCTGTCGCTCGTACCGGTGCCGGGGCCCCGCACCATGCCGCCGGATGCAAAGTTGAGTGGCACAATGCCCGAGGCGCCGAAAACGCCAGGCAGGAGCCGCGCCAGCTGCATTTTAATGGCGATCATCGCCAGCTCTTTGCCGAGATCTTTGAGGGCGCCCTGCGGGTCGGTGAATACTTTCTCAAATGCTTGGCTCAGGCTGTCAGCCACCGATTGCCCTATCGCCTCCAGCCGCTCCAGCCGTGCATTCGCTTCCTCATTCGCCGAAGCAGCTTTCTCCCATTCGCTGGCCAGCTCTGAAACGCGGGCCCGCAGTTCTGGGGTGACCTTCAGCCCCTTGTTCTGCAGCTCCTGCAGAAGTTCGGCCTCTTTGCGAGCACGCTCGACAGATTTGCCATAGCCGACCTGAGCGCCCGTCAGGCTATTGAGGGCAGTGGTTTCCGCCTTCATGCCCTCGATCTCTTTGAGAATTGCGTCGTCAAAGCGCTCTGCGGCCTTATTGCCGCCGCCTTTTTTGCCACCGCCCCGGCGGGCTTCGTCGGCTGCGATGTTCTCTCGGGCAAGCATTTCCGCCTGAGATTTCAGGAGGCCAGGCCGCTCTTTGAGGATGCGGTTCACCTCATCCTCGATGGACTTTCCTTCCTTTGAGAGCGCATTTCGGCGGCGCTGCTCGGCGATGTACGCTTCGTTCTCGCGGGCTGCCTCCCGATCCTTATTGTCCTCGGAATGGCGCCCCTTGCTGCTGTCGGAGGCGCCGGCGCCGCCGCCCAGTGCTGCGACCTCTGCATTTGCAGCGCGAGCTTCCGCGCGCAGCGATGAGATCCAACCAATGGCGAAAGTGATTGCGTTCACTAGATTACCAAAGCTTGGGTTGGCCTTGCCGAGCGCCTCAAGTTCCGTCAGTGCACTCTGCGCGGCTTCTTCACTCTCGCCCGCCATGTCGATGATGTTGATCAGGGCGTTCACGACATTGTTGTCGAGGTTGCCTTGAGCCTTCACGCTTTCGAGGTGTGCCCGCAGATCGGAAAGCTTCTGATTTGCCTCGTCAAGTTCTGTCGCACCGCCCATCGAGGCCAAGCTGGTCTCCCCGGCACGTGCAAGCGACGCCACATCAACCAACTCCGCAACGAGGGCCTTGGCATTTTTACTGAGATCGACGGTCTCTATCTTGAGCGCTTCCTCATAGAACTGCCGAGCAGAAATGGTGTTGTCACTCCACGCGGCGCCGAGTTCCCGGATCCTTCGAAGCGCCTCTGCGTCCACGTCCTCGAAGCCGCTATCGCCGAAATTGAGCCATCCGGCTTCAAGGCCCAAGCCCTCACGCGCTTTTTGCATGGCCGCTGCAAGACGGGTATCCCTAAGCGCCTCGAGCTCCAGCCTCAGATCTTTGATCCTGCGCTGAGCATCGCGGTCGGAAAGCTTGTCCAGTGAATCAGCTACGGCATCAACTCCCTCCGCAGCCGGCTTCGTGTAAAGGCCAAGGCGCTCCATCTCTCTGGTGAGATTATCCGTGCGCTCCTCGGCTTCTTGTGCCGAGGCAGAATAGGCCAGCATCGCCCCCACAGCCGTCGCACCCAAAACGACCCCCAGAGGCCCAGCCAGCGCCGAAATACCCCCAATAGATGCAGCCAGGCCAGTCATGGTGCTGGCTGCTCTGGCTGCTGCGATGAACTTAGAAATCGCACCAGCAGCAAGGCCGAGCTTGGCGATCATTCCAGAGATCGATCTTCCGACCAGCGCGCCCGCAATGATCGCAGCAACCTTCACCGTCACATCTGCGATGTTGTCGAAATTATCGGCCAGCGCATTCAGTCCGGCAACAAGGCGCTGCGAAGCAGAGAGGCTGCTGTCGGTCTGACCAATATACTGGGTGAATGCATTGCTGACCCGCGTTATGCCGTCCTGAATTGTGGCATTCGTCGTGGCATATGCCGCCTGTATCTTCGGCCCGGCGGCGAGGATCGCCTTGAAAACACCCTCAGAGGTGATCAGCCCTTCTTCGCCAAGCTTTTTCAGACCAGCGATACTGACCTTGTAATAATCCGCGATAGCTTGTGCGAGGATCGGCGCATTCTCCCGGACCGAGCGAAGCTCGTCACCTTGCAGGGTGCCGGAGCCAAGGCCCTGCGAAAGCTGAAGAATACCAGCGGCCTGCTCAGAGGCTGCCGCGCCGCCAGCCTTGAACGCTTTGTTGACGATCTCAGTCGCCTTGGCGACCTCCATCTCCGACTTGGCAACGCCGGAGGTGGAACGCATCAGCTTCGCGTAAAGGTCGACCGTTTCGGTGATGCCGCTGCGAGTCTCGTCCGCGATCTTGTTAAGATCCTCGAGGCTGCGCGCCTGCATGCCGGAAATCTCCGATGCAGCATTGATCTTGTTCTGCGCCACAGTCCACGCGTCCGCATACCTGGTAACCTCACGTACCGAGAGGGCAGTGCTGATCGCGGCAAGCGGCGCAATGAACGAGTTCGCCGAGCGCTGCATGATGCCGTCCAGCTTCTTGTTCATAGACCGCGCGCGGTTCTCGATCTCTCGCGCCTGCCGGTTCATGATGCCAGACGCGCGGGTCATGGCGCGCTCATAGCCCTTGATGTCCGCCGAAAGCTGGACGATCAATTTATCAAGATCAGTCGTAGCCATTTAGCACCCCAGGAGGTTTGGTATGGAAGTATTTTTCTGGACCATTGGCATCATCGTCGTCGGGGCGGTAATTTTCCAAGTTCTCATATCTGCTGGGCAGAAATCGCTCCGAGAAGGGGCGAAAAACTGGATGGAAACAGAATCGATTAATCAGTATCGAGTTGCGTTCGATCCCGGAGACGCAATAGGGGTGGATTATGACGGCAAGAGGGTAGCTGTCACAGTAGACGGTGCTAATTATCTGATACCTTTCGATAAACTGGTATCAGTAGAGATCTCCGAAGATGGCGTGACAACAAACAAGACCAACCGAGGAAATCAGGCACTCGGTGCAGCTGTCGGGGCTATTGCATTTGGCGGCGTCGGTGCGGTGATCGGAGGTCTGTCAGGAGGCAGTACCAGCAGGGAAAAGGTGGGCAACGCTTCAATAAACATAATTACCAGTTTGCCCAATGCCCCCTACCTGCAGGTAAAGGTTTTCAGAAGCCAGCCAACCGACAAAAATGGATTTGTCTACAAGACGATTACTGCTGAAATGATGCCCTGGTACGGGCGACTGAAAGCAATTATCGAAACCCAGTGAGTGCCACCATTAGTGCATCCGGTCCTTGATCCCCTGCCAGAGATCATCCTCATCCTGCTGAGACAGGCCGGTATCCTCGCCGCCATGCGTGGCATTCCAGCCCGCAATCGCTGCGTTGAACTGCCACATCGAACATGCCCCGACCTGATCTGGGCTCAGTCCGATTGCGGCCCCGACTCCGTAGATTTGCGCGAACCGGATTCTTCCTCGGGGGAGCGGTTCGCGCTTGTCTCGCTTTCCCCCTCCGACTTTTCCGCTTCATCCTCCGGCACCCCTTGCAGGGCTGTGCCGATGATCGCAAAGGCCATGGGGATGTTCTCGGTGAGTTGGCCCTCGCCGACATAAGCCCGGACCTTTTTCAGGGCCTGTACTGCATCCATGCCTCCACCGATCAAGCCAAGTCGGATCGTGTCAATCACATACGCAGGGCTGGCGTCCTTGGGAGGGGTGGCGCCGGTCTGCGCCGATGAAAGCAGCATCGCCAGGGCCGACAAAATGTACCACGGCCCCGCGTCCGTTTTTTCTTGCAACTCCGCGAGCTGCGCGATCCCTAGGCGGAAGGGATAAGTCCCATCCGCCCAGTCCATCGTGATTTGCGCGTTACGACCCATCAGGGGGTCTCCGGAGCGGTGGTGCGCTCATACTCGATTTCACCGTCGGATTGCATCGAAACCGCGACCGTTACGCGCTCTCCGGAGGTTCCCGTGATTTCGAAGCTCTCTATGTGGTAGCGACCAGTGTAAACCTCGCTATCGCCGTCCGGATATTCCAGCTCGACCTCGCATTCGATGCTCTCAACGCTGGCCAGCGCATCTTCCCAGATCGGCACCGATGATTTCATCAGAACACCATCACCGCTGATCGAGGACGTCATGCTCTGCACGTCGCGCTCGACCCAGGACGGCGCATCATCCTCCGGACAGTTCGGGACATTCACCTCGCCGAAATTCTTGCTGCGATTGAACGCTTTCGATGTGAATCCGCACGGTGCAGCGAATTGCGCAGGCAATACGTCATTCGACCGGAGACGGACGAAGAACTTGCTGAAGCGCACAGTGGGCTGTTTTGCCATAACTGGCTCCATGATTGGAAAAGCCTTGCCCAAGGGCATTCGGGGCAACCTGCGATGCAGGAAAACTCAGCCGCCAGCGGCGACTCTCTTTGCTGATGTTCGGACCGCTGATGTGATTTTTCGCCTTACGCTGCGCCTGTTTGCGCGCCATGAGACGTAGAAATACGGCTGAGCGTCCATCTTGGTGGTGCCGAACTCCACCCATCGGGCATAGAAGGCATCAGCTGAGCCAAGACCCTTGTCACGCGATCCGGCGTATATCGTGATTGTCAGTTCACCCCCGACACCAGCCCCCCGCAGCGTCGCAATAACCATCGACCCGCGCGGTGCCTGCCCCCAGGTCCAGCCAATGCTATCCCTGAGCGCCCCCGCCTGCCTCCGGCGATCCGGCTCCTTCAGGACCGGGACGAGACTCTTCATCATCGCGACGATCTGATCGGCCGCCTCCGCCATCTTCTTGCGAATGAGTTCCTTCGCCACCTTCGGTAGCCGCTTCAGCTTCCGCTCCAGCCGCGCCAGCCCGATTATCGTCGTCCCTCGCGCCATTAGCCGCGGCCGGATTTGTTGATTTGACCGCAGCCCCCTTCGCCAGTGCGGCGGTGCCACAGCGCCGTGTGACGCAAATGCGCATCCCGGGCGAATACCGGATCGACACGCCTGGCTTGGGCTTCCACCGAAAGACTTCTGTAAACTCGACCCACATCAGCCATCCTCATCTACCAAAGCCCGCACATTCACGATGCCATGGGCGATCTTTTCGTCAGGATCGCCCACGACCCGGCTGCTCTCGACCTCGATAAGAACCAGCCTGAAAGGGTCGGCGAGAGCGAGATCCACGCCATGCAGCGCCTTTTTCACGGCGCCGCAGATCTGCTTGGCGCCGAGCTGCGAACCGCCCTCCCGCGTCCAGATATCGATTTGCTGGAAGCATTCTGCCCCATCGATGCACTCGGCGCTGTCGTCGAGCTCCTGTGACGGACCAAGGGTCAGGTGCGGATATCCCGCTTTATCGGGGGCATTATCATAGATCCGAACACCCAGGGCATCGGTCACATCTGCTGACGCCCTCAGGACATCAAGGATCGCAATCTGCAAGGCCGCACTCGCGCTCATGCTGCTTTCCCCGATTCTGCCACCAGATACACCCATGCCGGATCTGTCACCGCATCAACCTCGATGATGTTGTAGTCGACACCCCGGCGCGTATCGCGCATCCGCCAGTCCGCGCAGATCGCCCGCGCATTCAGGCAGGATCGGATCTTGATCTTGAATGTGCTGCGCCCCTCGCGCCGTGCCGCCTCGACCACCTCCCCGCCCCCCGCATAGATAAACTGGGCGCGACACTTATGCCGCTCTTCCCAATCGGTTTCGGTCACGCCGCCGGGAAGAGTTTTTTCGCCAGGGAAATCGAATGCCACGGCTTCGCGGAGATCATTCGCCTCCGTCACAGCACCACCCACCGCACCGGCGCCAGCAACGAGTGGATGGGGTCCGGCGAAGGCATGGTTTTCGGGGGATCATACCAGCGCTTCACCAGCATCTTGACCACCTTGATGGCGATTTCGCGCACCTCATCAGGTGCCGCAACGGTCATGGTGACGGTAGCAGGATCTGTGAGGGTCACCCGAGACCCAAGCGCGTCATGCTCGAGAACCACAGTGCCAGCATCGACCGTGACGCTTGCCACATCAGGAAACGGCAGGCGGTGACACCCGGGGCAGGAAAAAGCGATGGCCCAGACCTGCTCCTGGATGCACCGCCCCATGATACCGCGCCACCCGTCCAGATACGCAACCGCAGCCTTTTCATGGCCTTCGATCAGATCATCATCATCATCGAAATCGACGCGAAGATACTGTTTCAGGCCTTCGAGGCTGACCAGCGGCGCAGTCGGAGGGGTGACGCGGATCGGGACCATTACGAGGCCTTATCGTCTTTCTTGGCCGTATCGGCCTTTTTGTCCTCGGCTTTCTTGTCGCCACTCTCGCCCTCTTTGGAATCCGCCGGGCCTTCCGGCTTCGGTTCCGGCTGGACGATGGCCGCGCCCTCTTCCTCCAGCGCGCCGATCTCGCGGGCATAGGGCAGCAGGTTTTCGGGGCAAACCTCGCCGGCAGGGATTTCGCGGGGATAGATCTCACCGGTCGGCACCCCCGTGATCGCATTCATCAGCTTCGCCATGATGTCCTCCATTGGCTGATCTGCATTGAAAAAGGGGCGACCGAAGCCGCCCCCTTGCGCAATGCAGACCGATCAGGCCGCCGCCACACGATGGTAGCGGAGCCATTCCGGGTTCCACAGACCGCCGCCGACACGCTTGCGGGTATAGAACAGCACATAGGGCTTGTTGGTGTAGGGGTCGCGAAGCACCGACATGCCGACGCGATCAAAGATCCGATAACCTTCCGCCATATTGCCGAAGACGATCGGGATCGAACCGGCAGCGATGTCGGGCATACCAGCAAGTTCACGGATCGGCTGACCCAGAACCTGCGCGGGCTGCCCGGCCTGGAACGGCGGCTGCCAGAGGTAATTGCCGTCGCCATCCTTCATCTTGCGAATGACGGCATGGGTTTTGCGGTTCGAATAGAGCGCGGCCCCCTGCGAGCGATCTTCGGGCAGATCATAGATCAGGTCGATCAGACCATCCGAAGTCAGAGCTGCTGCTGCACCCGAAACAACCGCCGTTACCGGCCCCAGGGGGTGACGCTGGGCAGCGGGAAGCGCCGCTTCGGTGGCGGCATCGAAGCGAAGAAGCCCCTTCGGCTTGTTCACACCATCACCGTTGATGAAGGCGAGGCCTTCCTGACGGGCGAACTCCGTATTGACCTCGCCACCCAGCCAGGCCGCGATATCGATCTCGGAATCCTCGAGGATGCGTTCGGTTGCCGCCGGATTGGCGTAGATCTCACCGAAGGCGAACTCATACTCAGCGAGGATCGAGCCATCGGTCTGCGGGCGCGCAGCGGTTTCACCAACCCATGCGGCCGCCGTGCCGCGCAGGTTGTAGAGGTGCTTGAACCCCTGCCCCGAAACCGACTGGACCGTGGAGTAATTGCGCATCGGCGAAACCACGACACGCTTGTCGGTGATCTGGCGATCCCATTCCACCGGAGCGGTAAAGCCGCCGTCCGGTTCAGAGCCGACCGAATATGCAGCCTTGATGCCACCGGCCTTCGCCAGCGCCTTGACCTCGCGCTCATCGGCACCGGTGCGGAACCATGCGTCGAACTTGGCTGAATATTCGCGCTCCTGCTCGCTGCGCTTGTCCTCATCGCCGCCGCCACCATTCAGTGCCATGCCGGCGATTTTGGTATTTGCATCGTCGAGCGCGGTGGTCAGCGCGGCAATCGATGCATCAACCTTCGCGATTTTATCGCTGGTCACCACATCGTCGAAACGCTTGCTGAGCTCTTTGTCCTTTTCAGCCTGTGCGGCTTTGAACTCTTCAAAGGCGGTGTTCACGCCCGTGATCAACGCGCGCACATCGCCGCCCGCGTCTGCGCGCACCGCAAGGATGCCCCGCGCCATCGCGGGGGCTTTCATCATCATACCCATGATTGTCTCCGTTATTGGGTAATTGTTGCCCGCAACCCCTCGAGAAGGGCCGCGATTTCGGCGTCAGCGTCATGCGTGACGGTCGGGGCAGCGTCCTGCGTGCCCCCCTTCAACTCAGCCAGAAGCGCACGGCGCTCCGAGCGAGGCATTCCTGTTTTGGCAAGCCGGGCATCAACACGCCGCGTGGCGTTCACGCCCCGCCCAGCCTCGGCCTTGGTTTTATCTTCCGTGACGGCATCGGCATCAAGGAAGCCGGAGGCGAGGCCTGCGGCCACTGCCTGCTCACCGTTGAACCACGTCTCGGCATCCATCCATTCCGCCGCCTTCGCCTTTTTTACGCCGGCGCGGTCGCTATAGACCGTGGCCATGGCATCATCGAAAGGCTCCATGGTCTTTGCCGCATCGGCCAGATCATGGCGGTTGCCCATCGCGATGACCCATGAATTGTGGATCATCATGAAGCCGGCCTTGCCGATCTGGATCTCGTCGCCGGCCATGGCGATGACGGAGGCGGCAGAAGCGGCAAGACCAATGATGCGCACCGTGACCTTTTTCGGATGCGCGCGAAGGGTGTTGTAGATTGCCACCCCCTCAAAGAAGTCGCCGCCAGGGCTGTTGATATCGACAACAACATCCTGATCGCCGATGGCGCGCAGCGCTGCTGCAATGCGCTTCGAGGTGACGCCGCCGCCAGTCCAGTAATCCTCGCCGATCACATCCAGAATGCTGATCGTATTGTCGCCAGTGGTGGCAGCCATGACGCCAGCATTCCAGCGATCGACAACACCGTGATCCAGTTCATAGGCGCAGACCTCGGGAAGTCGCGAGGCGCTTATCTCCGGCAGTTCACGCAGCGACATTGCCGCCCCCTTTCTGTGAGCCCAGCTGAGCGGGCAGTTCATCGCGATCAACCTTTGGCCAGTCGAAGGACTCGCGCGCCTCTTCAGGCGTTGCGATAGGCTGCTGCCCGCCGGAGCCGAGAGCCTTCGCCCAGAAATCCATCTGCGCCGTCATCGACCCACGCAGCAGGCCGCCGGGGTTGAACTTGGCCTGATAGATCTCGGCCTCAGCATCGGTCAGCAGATCGCGCTCAATCGCCTGCTGCCACGCCTCGAACCATGGATTGAGGCCATACTGCACAAACATCTGGCCCAGAACGTCGATGCCTGAACCCCATGATGTGTCATCGACGCCGAGCAGAGGACGCGGGACGCCAAAGGGGCGCGCAATCTCCTCTATCTGCATCTTGCGCTGTTCGACCGTCTGCGAATCCCGCGCTGTATTTGCAGCGGTCCCGAGCTTCATCCCCTCTTCGAGAACCACCGACTTGCCCGCGTTTTCCGCGCCTTCGCGCGATGCCAGGCTGGCCAGCAGCCGCTCATAGGCTTCAGGTGACAGCTTCGCCGGATGTTCCAGCGTCAGACCTGCCATCACGCCCTGCTTGAAGATCCGGGTCGAGGCGACCTCAGCCTGCAGGGCCAGGCTGATCGCCTGCGCCGCCTGACGCACAAGCGAAAGCCCGGTATAACCGTTCTCGCTGAGACCATAGCGAAGGTGGAAAACCTCGCGCTGACCGTAGACCTTCTGCCCTTTCGGCGTCGCCACCAGATAAGAAAGCGACCAGTCGCTGTTTTGGCGCACTGTAACGGTGGCGGGATCAAGCGGCACCAGACCGATGATTCTCAGGCCGGTCCGGATGATCAGGGCAAAAGCATCTCCATGGGTGAGCGCACGCTGCTGCATCAGGCTGCGAAACTCATAGGCCGTCTGCCATGGGTTCGGCTTGCGGTGCAAAATGCGAAACAGCGGCTGGTCATCTGCTTTCGACTTATCCGATTTCCTTTGCAGATGCAGCGGCAGCATCCCGATCGAGAACGAAATCAGCGAGACACACCGCATCACCGTGGTGTTGCGCAGCGCCTGCTTCGGCGTCACCGCGGCTGTCACTCCTTCGCCCGCCCTGATGATTTCAAGGAACCGGGGATCATCGGGCCCGAACGCCTTAACATGCTCGCCGGCCATTGCCTTGACTGCCGGCGCGGCAACCGAAGTGACCACCGGCTCAACGCGGGCAGCGGCAGTCGGCGCGGGCGAGCCGCGCCACAGGTCCAACAGGCCCATGAACACCTCAGATCATCAGAATGCCGCGCGACTCGTAGACCGATGGTCCACCAGACGCAGCAGGGTTGAGAAACATCAGCATGGCCGCATTGAAGAGCGCCATCAGCGGGTCGATCTTCGCCGAGCCCGCCGCCTCTTTCGTCACGATGTAATTGCTGCCGCGCAGCACCTGTTTCGCGTTGCCGACCGACCACGTCATGATCGGTTGACCACCATGAAGGAAGCGATGATCCTCCAGCTTGAGCGGCAGGGTCGAGATTGCCGTCTGTAGCTTCCAGCCCTGCCCCACAGACTGGACAAGGGGCGCGGTCAAATCGCGTTCTTCCAGAGCATCGAGGAGCAAGGCGACCCCTGCACTGTCAAGGCCGATCCCGCTCGCCTCCGGAAGCAGTCCGCTGTCATAGACCTCGCGGCAGATCGTGGCAGCCAAGGAGGCCTGCTCCTCGCCCGTGGCCGCCAACACCAAATCGCCATGCCCCATGAAATCCTTGAGCTGCGGACTGATGGATTTCCGGCGCTCAAACACACTCGGTCGCGCCCAGGCACGCCCCCAGCCAAGCCAACGTTTCGTGACCTTCTCGCGCCCAACCACATAGAGCGCGGCCAGATCGTCCGCGCCGCCCCAGTCGATCCCGATGGTGCAGACCTCGCAACGCTCCAACAAATCGGAGAGCCGCTTCAACTTCTTGTCGACGCAAGCCTTCCAGTGCGGCGCACCCGGCCACCCGTCACCGATCAGGCCAACGCCCACCTCGATGTTGAGGTGCTGCGATGCGAACAGCGCCAGCGTGTCGGGCCCTGCGGCTTCCGCCTCCGCAAACTTGTCGCGCAGGAAATCCATCGAGACCGAACGCTCGAGGTTCGGATTGACCAGCCCCCACATCGCCTCGTCGCGCCATTCGCCCGAAAGCTGCAGCTTTGGTGGCAGTTCATAGAGAATCGGCAGCAGCGGCAGATCCAGCTTGCCATCCCGCACCGCCCGCGCGCGATCGATACGCTTCTTGAACTCGCCGTGCGGGCGCACCTTCGACTGGGTCGTGATCTCAAGAAAGAACCCTTCGGGCCGGGAGGCGAGACCACCTTCCAGCTCCAGGAACACCCCGGATGCCTTGGCCTTGTGACCGAGGACGTGGGTTTCATCGACAAGGATATAGGCCGCTTTTGATCCCGTCACGACATCGCCATCGGCGGAAAGGATGCGGATCGTCGCGCCCGTTGTCAGGTGGATGATGGTCTTTGAGTGTCCTTTGACATCGAAGATGCCGCCCGCTTCCTTGTTCAACCCGGGATCAAGCGCGATGATGCCTGCGGCATGCTTGAACGAGATCTCGGCGATCTTCTGCGTTTCGGCGATCAGGATCAGTTCGGCACTGGGTCTTTCATTCAGGATTGCGGCCACCACGATGATCGCCGCCGCAATAGAGGATTTACCGTTCTTCTTCGGGATCATCACGAAGAACTGGCGAATCATCCGGCGCTTTGTGACAGGATCGTATGAGCCGAACACAGCCCGAACCATGTCGAAGATCCACTGCTCGCAGACCTCGCCGTAAGTCGGGGTGCCGATCATGTCCGGCACCCGGAGCCGCTTGAACACCCGCAGCGCCTTTTCGGCGACAGCGTCGTAGAACGGTAGATCCGGAACCAGCGACCGACCGGTCATGATCCGGTCTTCCCAGTCAGGGCAAGCAGTCCGCCAAGCGTTTTGAGGAACCGGCCCGGTCATGTCAGTGCCACAGGCCCGGCGTCAGATCCGGATCGCCAGTCGCCTGCCCTTCCGCCGCACGTCGCGCGGCCTCTTTCTTGCCAACCGGCTCTTCCCGATCTGTTTTGCCATCGCGGAATTCCTTTTCCGCCAGATGCCTGTCCCGCTTTTCCATCATCTTGCCGAGCTCTTTCATTGCCCCGACATTGCCGCCATTGGCCTGCTCAGCGAGATTGTGCATCCGCCAGAAGTCAAAACGGATGCGTTGGCCCTGCTGGCTGAGCTCAGAAAAATAATACTTGCGCAGCGTGGGCAGGCTGACCCCCAGCCCTTTTGCGATGTCCTCATCCGCGTAGCCGCCCGCCTTGCCAAGGATCACCTTGTCCGCGTTTGATTTCGACCACCGATGAGCTGGCCTTCCACGGCGCCCTGAGGGCAGCGTGACAACATCCCCGAACAGGTCAGAGACGATCAAATGGCTGTTTTTCTCGCTCATCAGAAAAAAATCCCTCGCTGAGGGGGGCGCGGGTCTTTGGCCGCGAGGCCCCCAGACTTTTGATACCCCCCCCCTGGCCTGTCACCCGAGAAGGCCGCGGCGCTCCTCGGCCTGCTTTGCCCGGTCATGGCACCCCTTGCAGAGGCACTGAAGGTTCGCCCGATCCAAGAACAACCGCTTATCGCCGCGATGAGGGATGATGTGATCGGCGACCAGTTTCGAGGTATCGCCCTCGAGGCGACCACAGCGCGCGCAGGTGAAGAGCGCGCTCTCCAGCACATCCCAGCGGAGATCCTTCCATTGCGCCGTGTTGTACCAGTTGCGCCAGGGCGTCTGGATCCGGCGCTGCCGCGACCTCTCAGCCTCTGACTGTGGTGCCGAGCCGAGCCGACCGGGCGCGGCGACGAAGCGCGACGGCGCTTGCTTCAACCTGCCCATGGCCACCCCGGATAAAGCGAAACGCCCGAGAGCGATTGCTCCGGGCGCTATTCAGGCGTGTCAGACAGGCGTGTAACCCATCCTCGCCGCCCACCCGCGCGGGCATCTGTCTGCTATGGCAGAGAGTGACACCGGCATAAGGCTATGGGCACAGACCATAGGCGGAGCGATTCGCTCCTGTCAACTGGGCTTCAAAGGGATCAGGTCCTGATCCGTGGAAGCAACCAGAGTTTCGCGCCCGAACATTTCGAACCGGACCATGGCACCACCATCAGCTTTCAGTTCGACAACCTCAGCCTGGAAGCCCGCCAGTGGCCCAGACCGGAAGAGAACTCCGTCGCCCGACCGCAGCCTTGCGTCGGCGAAGCGCCGGGCACGCGCCGCCGCCCTGGCATCCCGCTGCCTCTGATCCAGCTTCCGCATCGAGTGGATTGCGGTCAACCGCTGTCGCTCGAGGATGCCCCACTCCCCACCCGACCGGCAAAGCGCACCGGTGATCCATGGGCAGGCCAGGACCCTGTGTTCGATGGGATCACCGGTGAAGCGGGCAAAGACGTAACCCGGCAGGTAGCGGCGATGATACTCCCGCACCACACCGAAACGACGCGTCTTGCGTGCCAGCACAGGGTGAAAGCCGTAGACGCCGCGCCGGGCCAGCCATGCCTCGACCTCGTCCTCGCGCTGCGGCGCAACCCTCAGCGCGTACCACCGCGATTTGCCGGGCGTGAAGATAGCCGCCCTGCCCTCGACCACCGGCACCACATCCCCGACCTGAAAGCCACCGCCCATCATCATGCCGCACCTTCTTCCGCGCCCTGCGCATCCATCACTGCGGCGACCCGAGCCTCGACCTGCCGATACCAGTCCAGCCAGCGCGCATCAGCCGGCGAGACCATCGCGTTGCGCATATCAGTCTCGACCCGGTGACGATTGCGGCGGTTCTTCTCGGCATCGTCCTTGATGCTGGAGAACACGAAATCGCCGCTCGGCCAGCGCCCGAACTTCTTCAGCCAGAGATAGAGCTCGACGCTCCAGCCCTCTGCTCGGGCTTGCCTACCGATGCGGGAGCCGAGACACCCGGTCACCAGCTGGCTGTCCGATGGCGGCGGTTCCTGGATCTTCCGCGCCTCATCGCAGATCCACATCCCGCTGGGCCAGCGGTCCCGCGCCTTCCCGCCGCCATGCGCCATCACGACCTCAGCGAGCGAGGCGAGATTGCGTTCGGTCATGTACGCCAGGCGCGCACAGATCCCCTCCATCGCCGCGTCATGATCTGCGACGGTATGGCCCGATGCCCTGCGCATCCCCATCGTCGTGAGCGGCTCGATCAGGTGCTTCCTGACCCGTTCCTTGCCTGCCTTCAGTGCATCGCTTTCCATTTCTGCCCCCTTTCTTTTCTCAGCAATTTCCCGGTTATCCACAGCGCGTGACCTGTCCCGGCGCGTAAGTCTTTTCTCTTCTTGTCTTGTCTTCTCTTCTCTACGCAGGACAGTCACAGGACAGGTGTGACTAGTCACAGCGCGTCACATGGACAGCTTGTGACTAGTCACCGTGACGAAGCTGGCGAACACCATTTCTGCTGGACCGCGTGGATCACCGCGCGGCCATATGCTTCTGCCGATCTGGCCCGGCGCCAGTTCGCGCTGAGCCAGTCATCCATGCGCCGGATCAGCAGATCATCTTCCAGCGCAGCCTCATCCAGCCCTTGCGCGCGCAACCCCTCCTTCAATCGCTGGATCCGTTTCCGGCCCGCCTGCTCCTCACGGGAAAGCCCCCGAGCCTCGCGCCGCTCCAGGGCATCCTGCACCTGCTCGAGGACAACAGAGTGCATGAGGCGGGTCTCGCCCTCACAGTCACACCGCCGCCAACCACGAAGCGGACCGAAGTCCTGCCGGCGAAGGTCTTTGACCCTGTTCGTGTCGATGCGCAGCATGACGGCCAATTCGGCGTCATCATCAGGCAGCGTGCCAACCGGACTTTCGGTCTGGGCCATGTCGAACAATGCCCGGGCCATGCCCTGATTTTCCCAGCTCATCAGCTTGAAGGTCCGCGATGAGGTCCAGCGATGGAACCACCACTTCAGGAAGCCATGAGTGTCCAGGCGCTCAGCACGGCTGATCGGATACACCTCGATCTGGCCCTGCTCGATCACGTTGAAGTCCCGCCGGGCATTCATGCCGACACCTCCCGAAACTCTTCCCGCACACGTTTGCCGCGCCCCTCATGGCACGCTCGTTCCGCTGCGGCGGTCACGGCCATAGCGCGCCCCAGCTCTGCCTCCCAAAACTGGGCAAGCGTCATGGTGGCGACCCACCCTCTTCCGCGCGAAGCAAGGCCCAGACGCCCTGCCACATAGGGAAGGCTGGATCTGTGCATGCCCATGAACCCGGCGATCTCCGCCATGGACACGCCGGCCAAATACATCCTCGCGAAAAGGCCCTGATCAAGCTTAAGCTTCGGGCCAAGCTTGCGAGGCGGCAGACCCAGCCGGGACGCGATGTCCTGCAGGCCCCGCTCAGTGCGGCCTATCGCGGCCCCGACCTGACGATTTGTCAGCCGATCATCGGCCCAGATTTCGCGCAATGCGGCGATGCTGAAGCGCGGGCAATGTGCGTATGCCATCACTCCCCCTTGTCCTGACGGGTGGCGCGGGGCGAGGAAAGGAACCGCCGGGCCCGCGTTTCCCAATCGTGCAGATCGCGTTGAAACTGATCCTCAGCCCAGAGTTGGGGTGTCAGGCTGCGATGCTCGATCCATTGCCAAGGCTGGCAGGTGCAGTTGTGCCGGGCGACGTAATCGTCAAAGCGACCGCTGGCGAGCCACTCATCCGACTCTTGCGAGGCGTCAAGATTATCGGCCCGGCGCTGGATTGCATCGAGGTTTCGCCCGCGCACCGTCAGATTCAGCGCCTCGTTCAGCAAGCTTTCAAGCGTATCCCCCATCACTCGCCCTCCCTGTGAGGGGTGGCGCGGTAGATGGACGCCGCGAGCAGAAGGATTGGTATGACGATCACGGCCGCCAATATCCTTCCGCATTGAAATATCAGAACGGGAGCTATCCAACCTGACCAATGAGCGAGGCATAGGACTATCATCATCCGCATCACTCCCCCCCTTCCTGAGAGAGAGCGAACATATCGGCGGGCTGGCGATATGCCTCGCGCAGCCGCTTGCAAGCCGTCTCGAAATGACCCGGGTGGACCTCGATGCCTATAGCGCGGCGCCCGGCGCGCGCAGCTGCGACAAGCGTGGATCCCGACCCCATGAATGGATCAAGGATCACACCCGGCACTTTGCCGATCAGCATGGACATAAGGCCGACCGGCTTTTCGTTTGGATGCTGGCGCCCGTTCTTCGCCATGCTCTGCACCGGCGGGCAGTAGAGGACTGACCCGCAATCACGCCGCCCCGTGAAGCCCTTGCCGAGGACATAGATTTCCTCGTGATCCGGCTTCCATGGGATATCCAGCGCACCCATGCCGAGGGCGCCGCCCTTATCCCAGATCAGCACCTGGCGTGTGCCAGCCGGGCGTTCGATCTTCCACGTGCCGAATACCAGCGTGGGCACCTGATCGGCAAAGAGGCAGATCATATCCCTGGCGCGCGTGTCGCGGTCGCCCCGGATCTCGCGCTCTTCGCCCCAAAGCGCGTCTGTGGCATGGCCGCTCTGGTATCCCATGCCATAGGGCACATCGGACACGATGCTGTCAAAACCGAACAGGATGGGCGCGATCTTCGTGGCATCGCCGAGGATCAGCCGGCAGTCGCCTATGCGCTCTTCGCGGATGATCATGTGCCACCCCCTTCCTGAGAGAGAGCGGAGGGAGGGGCGGGAAGCGGCATCCAGTGGGTGGGCTGTATGCTGGGGACGCCATTATCGTTAGACCCCCAGCAGGCACCGTCAGACCAGCACTCTGGATGCTCGCCATCGTGGTGCGCTTGCCACTGATCGCACAGACCGTCCTCGTCCTCGGACGCATCGAGCCGCAGAATAGCTTCGATCACCATTCCTGCGCCCAGCTTCAAGCGCACCGGCGTATCGTACGGAGCGCTCTCGATCCCCTGCCACCCGTCACCCGGCTGGAGGGCGGCAGCTAGGTGTTCCAGCGCCCGGCGCATGTTTCCGCGCACGGCCATGAAGGCCGCAACTTTGTCGTCATAGCTGGAAAAGTTCAGGCTGCCGGCCAGATCCATGAGCAGTTCTTGGGCCCAAACCTGCATCTGCTCATCGTGGCAGATCTCGGCCACAATCGTTTCGGCATCTTCCGCCTTCACCTTCCCGGCGCTGACCGGGCCGCGGCGGTTCCAGGCAGCGATGGCCTTTGCTGCGGTCGGCAGGTAGCCGAGACTGCACCCGCAGGATTTGCATTGAGGGCAGCGGCTGGCGGGTGTCATATCGCCGTGCTTGGCCTCGTAATCGTTCAGCCAAGCCTCACCGCCGCAATGGGCGCACGGCAGCAGATCCACGGCGCTCATGCTGCACCCCGCAATTCTTTGGCAATGGCCTCGGCAAGCGTTTTTGCGATGTCGCGCGG
>NZ_JBZEGG010000045.1:0-21364 GCF_058313095.1 Pseudogemmobacter sp. TB195 | reverse complement strand
GCGCGCCGGTGTCCTTGCCTTCGCCCTCGCCGGGCACGCTGGCCCGGGCCAGCTCACCCCTGTCCTGTAGTGTGGTGCGGATCGCGTCATTGATCGCCTGCACATCCGCCCGGCGATGCGCCATCGCAACCCTTGTGCCGTCTGGCCGCGCCTCGCGGTCGGCAAGGTAATCGCGCACGATCTCGCCGCGCGCACCCTCGCCCGTCTCGCTGAACCGAATGTCGCCCCGCTCGCGGTATGCCGCCAGCCCCTCGGCCGTGCGATGCGTGGCGAAGTCAACGGAAGCCTCGCGCTGCCAGTCCACCCGCTGCCGACGAATCTCGGACAGCTCGGCATGGCCGATTTCTTCCGTGATCGCCCGGAACGGCGCACCGGCCCCGATGGCCTGTAGCTGCTCGTGATCGCCCACAAGGACGATCTTCGCCCCGCGCGCCTCGGCCTCGGTCACGAACCGAGAAAGCTGGCGGCTCCCCACCATGCCCGCCTCGTCGATCACGAACACGTCGCCGCGGCCAAGCTGGTGCCGGTCGTTCTCCCAACCGCGGGACCAGGACGCCAGCGTGCGACTCTGGATGCCGGAAGATTCCTCCAACCCCTCGGCCGCCTTCCCCGACAAGGCCGCACCATGGACCCGGTAGCCCTCGGCCTCCCATGCCTCCCGCGCCGCCGCGAGCATGGTGGACTTGCCCGCACCGGCAAAACCGACAACCGCAGAAATCCGCTCCGGCCCGGTGATATGCCCGATAGCCCGGCGCTGCTCGTCCGACAGCCCGGCCGACGCATCCCCGGCGCTGCGCTGTATCGCCGCGTCCTGCCGCTCTATGGCGCGCGCGACATGCCGCTGATCGACGCCATGATCCCGGCTGCCGTGCATCCGCTGCGCGCTCTCGATCATGCCGGATTCGATCTCGACCATTTCGCGGGTGGAATACCGCGCCCGCTCGACCTCCCCCGTCTCCGGGTTCATGCGCTCCGGCTGAAGCTCGACCAGGGCCGGGGAAGCCATCACCTTGGCAAAGGCGCTCTGGAACTCCTGCGCGTCGTCGTTGATGTAGCGATGCAGCGCCCGCGCAACGTCGTGCCGGTCGAACACGCTTTTCTCGCCGGTGATGATCGTCAGCACCTGCTCCGGCTTCTCCCGGATCAGATCGGCATTGCGCTGCGCCGCATCATCGTCCAGCCGCGTGCGCCCCACATCAAGGCCGCGCCGCTCCATCTGCGTGGCATGGACGCCCATATGCTCGGTCGGCACGATCTCAAGCCCGCGCTCCATATGCGAGCGATGGTCGATCCGAAGATCATGCCCGGCCCGCGCCAGATGCTCGTTGGCGATCCCTTCCCAAGACTGGCGCAGATCGCGAAGCTGCATGTCGGTCGTCGCCAGACCGTTCGCCAGCAGCCATTTGTTCTCGCGCTCAAGATAGGTCTTGTCGCCCAAGCCCTCATCCGTCACCTGCCGCGTCGTCATCATAACATGGGCATGGTGGTTGCGAACGTCGCTGGCATCATGCGGGGAATGGATCGCAAAATCCACGGCCGCGCCGTAGCGGTTCGCCAGCTCTTGTGCCAGCTCCCGCGTGGCCTCAAGTCGCTGCTCGGCGGTCAGCTCATGCGGCAGGGCAACCTCGAACTCACGGGCAACGCGGGCGTCTTTCCGTTTCTCGGAAAACTCCGCAGCGTTCCACAAGGTCGAACGATCCCGCGCCCAATCGACCTTGACGCCCTCCGGCAAGACGATCTCCGCATGTTCGACACCCTGCTTGGCGGTGTAGTCATGCGTGATGCCGTCGCGCTCGTTGGTCAGGCGTTCCCCGGCGCGATAGGCCATCGAGGCGACGGCGCTGCGCCCCGACGCCCGCGAAACCGGCTTCATGCTGAAATGGTAGATCGCCAAGCAACAGGCTCCGATACCGTTTCGCCACCTTCCGCCAGCCCACAAGCTGGTGGCGCGCTGAGTTACGTAGTAACTCGTAAGTGCACCCTTCTCAACTTCTTCGTTTCACTCAGTCGTCGCTCGGTATGGCGCTCTCGTCAATGTCGCTACGATGATATGAGGCCAATATTCTGCTGAAATGTGGGTGAAGATTCAAGGAGAACAGCCGATCCATGATGAACACACCCGACCATCTAGCTATAAGGGACATTCCGAAGATAGAACGAAGGACAGACCCGACGACGCAAACGGGAAAGACCAGCGCCGCTCTTGCCGCCGCAAGGAAGGCCGGCGACATTACCCCCGATGAGGCGATCCTGAGATTGAAGGCCCTGCACAGCGGAGAACCGGACCATGGCGCGAAAGACGATTGAACAGAAGCTGGCCGAACTGGACGCACAACGCGCCACCCTTCGGGCAAGGCTCGGGAAACAGGAACGCGCCAACGACACCCGCCGCAAGGTGCTGCTCGGTGCGCTGGTCCTCCATCGCCTTGAGAACGGCAAGGATGAGGAATTTGCCCGACGCCTGCGCGAGTGGCTGCGCCGCGAGCTGCCCGACTTCCTCACCCGAGAAACCGACAAGGCCCTCTTTGCCGATCTGATCGCCCCTGCCCCGGCGACAGCGCCGACCACCGGGACCACGGGCGGCGCGCCGGCAGGGCAAGGCGGTGCTGATGCCTGACCCCATGCAGCTCTATCGCGCCTTCCTCCTGGGCGAACCGGGCACCTGCATCTTTACCGGCGCGCAGGACTGTCATGCCTTTGTTACCGAAGATGAGATCGAGGCGACTTACGGCTCCCGGCACGACTCGCGCCATTTCATCTGGCTCGACAGAAAGCCCGGCGAGATCGGCCCCGAAGGCGTCGGCTATATCTGTGACGATCAGATCGACATGCTGCTGGCCGGGCATCGCATTGCCTTCACCCATAGCGAAATGGGCGGACCTCCTGGCGAAAACCGCGACGGCATCGCAGCCGCCTTCCTGCTCGGCGCTGACCGCATGAGCCGCGTTCTCGCCCTGCCTGTGGATGCACAAAAGTGCGTCCCGGCCAGTGCCATCGCCTCCCTGTCCCTCGGTCTGCGGGTCCGGCTGGAACCTCTGGCAGCGGTCGCACCCGCCCCCCTTGCCCGGCTGGTCGAAAAGATGATCCCCCTTGGTGCGACCATCGAGGACGGCGAAGCGCGTGGACGCCTCGTCACCCTCTCAAGGGCCGCGACCGGCACAGACATGACCGATTTGCAGGATGAGGCGGAACGCTTTGCCGCATGGGCGGCGGATCGCGCGGCACGCGAGGAAACCGCCGACGAAATCTCGCCACCCTGCGCGACTATCTCACCCGCGCGCCCGCAGCCTTCGCCGCGCTGATCGCAGACATGCAGGCATCCACGGCCGCCGCCGGGCTGGTCGCCCGCGCCGCAAACCGCCACCTCGGCAAATCCGACCGCGAGGCCGCCGGCGTCCTGTCCTCCGCGCAGCGTCATACCCATTTCCTTGACAGCCCGCGCATGACCGCCGTGCTTGGCCGTTCGGATTTCCGCTTCGCCGATCTCAAGCGCAGCAACGCCTCGATGTTCCTCGTCCTGCCCCCGGATCGCCTCTCGACCTATTCGCGCTGGCTGCGCCTGCTGGTCACGCAAAGCCTGCTCGACATGGCCCGCGATCCCCACAAACCGGAAACCCCGGTCCTCTATCTGCTCGATGAGTTTGCCGCCCTCGGCCATCTGGCCCCGGTAGAGCGCGCCATGGGCCTCATGGCCGGCTACGGCGTCCAGCTCTGGCCCATCCTGCAGGACGTTCACCAGCTCCGCGCCACCTATGGGCAAAAGGCGGGCACCTTCCTGTCGAACGCCGGCGTCTTGCAGGTCTTCGGGGTCAACGATCACGACAGCGCCCGCCTGATCTCCGATCTGCTCGGGCAGGAAACGGTCGTGTTCCAGACCATGAGCCGGGCGCTCGATTCCGACAAATCGGGGATCTCCTATGGCGAGCAACACACCGCCCGGCCCCTGCTGACCCCCGATGAGGTCCGCAACCTGCCGCAGAATGTCGAGTTGCTGTTCCTCGCCGGGCAACGGCCTGTCATCGCGACCAAGCTCGCCTATTATACCGATCCAGAATTCCGGGGGCTGTTCGATCCGGCGTAAGCGCCGGTCCCCACCCCTGCCGCAGAGAATTGGAACCTCACCCCAGGGCATGTTCCTCGATCCTTCCGAGGCCGTGTTCGTGATCCTTGGCGAGCATGAAGAACTGGAACCCCATGCCGATCTGCGCCAGGAACTGCTCAAGCGCAGCATTGACGCCGCAATCGCTGATCCTCGGCCGAGGGTTTCGAGTGAGGAAATGACGGCGGAGCTGCGCGACAGGCTCAAAGCCCCCCTGCCCGAACCTGCGAAATGGGAAAAGTGGTCCCGGCGCTGACGCGCCGGGGCTGAATCTTGCGGCCCTGCGGCTCTCTACAGCGCTGTTTGAAAGCGCGTTCGCCGCAGGGCCGGACGCGGCTGTCGCCGTGAAGCACAAGGCACGCCACGCACCGGAATATTGTCCCTATCCCTCTCGAATCCGCAAACGGCGAGCATTCATGATCACGCGGGATTCTTCCATCGCCGCGCGCGTCTCGGCGTTCGGCACCTTCCGCAGACATGCATCATCAAATTCGCACATCGTCTGCTTGTCGATAGCGCCAGACTCATGGAAACCTTCCATCATCTCATGGACGGCAGCCATTACTTCGCTTTTGTAGGCCCTGCTCATCGTCACGCTCGCGCATCAAGCGGCTTCGGCAATATCCAGCCGCAATGGAAAACATGATGACATGCAATCATGTTTGCATCATGCGATCACGCGACAGCAAGCGTCAGATGCCCGACCGGACCAGCGGTGGGCCGCACAGTGATTTCAATGTCATAGCCGAGGCGGTTCAGAGCGTCCATTAGCTTGCGCTCGGACAGGTTACTGAAATCCCCGCGCAGAAGCGACGACACCTTTGGCTGCGGAAGCCCCATGCGCCGCCCGGCTTCCTCCTGCGTGAGATCAAGCCGCCGCACAGCCTTGGTGATTTCGATCATCAGGCCAGATTTCACTTTCAGCTTTTCAGCGTCGGGCAACACCAGATCAGCAAATACATTGCCGGAGGTGGTCGTGACCTCGATCCCATCAACGATGCGGGTGCGCATTTTTCATCTCCTTTGCCAGAGCCTCGGCCACCTTGAGCCTCGCCCGGATAACGTCCATGTCTTCCTTCGGCGTGGCGATGCCGCTCTTGCTCTTTTTCTGGAAGCAATGAAGCACGAAGACCGCTTCCTCAAACTTGACCGTATAAACAGCTCGGTATGTGCCGCCCACGTCGTTCTCAACCACTTCCAGAACGCCAGCGCCGCCGAAGCCTTTGAGCACCTTCGCCGCTGGGTGCTGCTCGCCGTGCTGCGCGAAATGCAACGCGAACCCTATGAAACTCCGCACATCGGCCGGAAGCTCCATCAAGTCTTTGTAGCTACTGCCAATCCATTCCAGTGTTCGTTCGTCTTGACCCATGCTCAACCTATACCTGTTCAGGTATAATTTCAACCCCGATTGCCTTAAGTGAAACCATGCTTACATGGAAACATGGTTTCCTGTCACTCCCTGCCCTCTCGAACGACCGGGAAATTGTATTTGGCGAAAAGGAGGTTCAGCGCCTCGGCCACCAGCCGCTCCTGCGTAATCCGCTTGCCTTTGTCGTCGCGCGTTCGGAAGCTGAGTTCTTCCAGCGTCTCCCAATAGGTCGGCGGCAAGTGGTGGGTCTTGGCCGTCTTGTTGGCCCGTGATGGCGGAACATAGGTTCCGGCCGCCTGCGGACTATGAGCGGCCCGCTTCAGTTCGGTGGGCGCATCGGACGCGGCGGGAACTACTGGCGCTGTCGCTGGCTGCTCAACCGTCTTAATGGCTGCGGCCAGAAGCGAGGGCTTGCGGCTCATGTTTTCACCCTTTCATGTTTACCTGTATACATGCTTGCCTGCTCCGAAAGGAAGCTGAACAGGCCAGCGACTTCCTGCGCCGCCCGCCCCTGCGGTTCCAGCTCCTGCGGGGTCTTACCCAAGGCCGGCGCATCCTCATAGGCTTTCAGACGCGACATATGGATGGGCGCGACCGACAGGTTGAACCGTTCGGCTATCGCGGCGGCATCGTCGGCCGTTCGGCCCCCGGCGTTCGGATGCACGAGATTCAGGACGACGAAGGTTGGCGGGTTGCCTGCCATATCGAGCAACCGCTTTAGAGGTTCCAAGGTGTCGATTGCGAATATCTGCGCTTGGGTCGGGATCAGCACCATGTCGGCGTGCTTGGCCGCTTCGGTCGAGGCACTGTCCATCTTGCCGGGCGTGTCTATGAACACCCAATCCATACCGAGGCCGCGATAGGCTTCCAGCGAGCGCCGTATAGCGCCGGGCTGGATCGAGGCAACGTCCGGCCCGTCACCTTCACGCCGGTCAAACCAGTTGACGGCGTTCGTCTGCGGGTCGAGGTCGAGCAGCGCCGATTTTTTTCCGGCCAAGTGCGCGGCAACCGCAAGTGCTGTCGCGATTGTCGTCTTGCCGGTCCCGCCCTTTTGCGTGCAGAACGCTACTGTAATCATGGTTGCAGTCCTTCATGTAAAGAAACAAACATGCTTCCCGATAAGCATGTTTACATGATTTCAGGTTAAGCGCCACCCTTCCCGCTTGCTTAATTCTAAGCAAGCGGGAAGGGTGGCCGCAGGTGCTGCGGGTGGGATTTTTGGTGCTGAGGGTGCCACACCGGCCCGCCTATGTGCGGGCCGGAACCGCCGCAGGGCCGCGAAAGCGGCCCGAACAGCGGCGACCGCTTATGTTCCACCTTTTAGATAAAGATCAGATGGGGATTCAGTCTGGTTATCGGACTCGCGTTTCTGCACAACACGACCAAGGGCTGCGAGCGCCCGACCTAGCGGGCTATCGCCAGCCTCGAACACCGCCAGCTCGTCAAGGGGCAGGGACTTTCTGTAGGCGTCCAGCTCGGCCGCGCGGGCTTCCTGTTCCGCGCTGTGGTCGTCGGGCAGGGGTGGGGCCTTGCCGAACCGCCCGAGGAACTGCCGGGCCTTTTCCGGCAGGGACAGGCGGTAGGCGTTGCTGGCCTGCTGGACCTGTGGGCCGCGCCCCTCGTTCCCGGTCGGTTCGTAACGCCGCAGCCAGTCGATGAACCCATGCGCCCGCAGGTTCTTCAGCGCCCTCACGATGGTATCGCGCGACCGGCCCAGCCGATCCATGATCGTGGTGATTGACGGCTCAAGTCGGCCGGTGCGGAAGTCTATGAGATTGACGAACAGCCGCAGCACGTCCAGCGCCACCGATCCTAGCGGGCCGCTGCGCTCGCCCTTCTGGCGCAAACCCGCCTCGTTGTAGATTTCGGCCGCCTTCAGGATCGCCTGCACGTCCTTGCGCGTCGTCGGCCGCCAGATACGCCCCTCTGACCGGCCCTTGAAATAGCTGCGCCGGCGAACCGGCGTCGGGCAGCGTGGGGCAGGGGGCGGCATGACCAGGCTAAAGGCCGACTGCCCCGATCCCGCGCCGTTGCGGCGCTCATGGGCCTGCGTGGAAAGCTGCCCGGCCTCGTCGTCGGTGAGCTGCCCGGCGCTGTAGCGCGTCCAGACCTCCCGCATGATTTCATCAAGCGCGTGCCCGCGCGCGCAGCCGATAGCGGCCGCGTAGTGCGTCCTCAACATAGTCTCGTCCTTCTTTTGAAGGACATGACGACAAGGACGGCGGACAAAACTCCCCTGCTTTCGCAAGAATCAACCTTGCGAAGTAGAGTGCTCTAGCGTAGATAAGGGGAGTGATTTTGGCCCCATTTCTACGGTGTGTCTGACGACCTTAGAAACCCCTGACCGTTACCAGCGGTCAGGGGTTTCGTCGTTATGTCCCTTGTTTCGCTTCGATATAAAACCTCAACGCTTCTTCGATGATCGGCGCACGCCCTCGCAAGCCCGCGTCGTCCCTCAGGCGGTCAATCTCCGCGACCAGATCGCCGGGCAGATCAGCCTGCACAAGAATCCGGCCTTCCGCACGCTGCCGCGCACGCAGGTTTCGGACGCTTTCCAGTTTAACTTGCTCTCGGGTTCGACTCGCCATGTCTACATGAAGAACCTAAATGGCGAGATTCTGCAATCCCTTGCGTGAGAAATAGAGAAAAGCCCTATTTCTAGGGCCGGACGACAAAATCTAGTGGCCCTGGTCGGCGCGCTCTAAAGCCCGATAGAGGGTAGCGCGATGCACACCCAGGAGCCGGGCAATCTCGGTCGGCTTCTTGTCCTCCGCGATGAGCTGGCGCGCGTGCGCGATCTGCTCGGTCGACAGGGCAGGGGGGCGACCGAACCGAACCCCCTTCGCCTTTGCGGCCGCCCGGCCGGCGCTGGTGCGCTCATGGATCAAGCTGCGCTCGAACTCGGCAACACCGGCAAAGAACGTCAGCACCATGCGGCCCGCCGGTGTCGTCGTATCGGCCCAAGGCTCGGCCAGAGATCGCAAACCCGCCTCGGCCTGCCCGATCCGTTCGGCTATGTCGAGAAGATCGCGCGTCGATCGGGCCAAGCGATCAAGCCGCGTCACCGTCACCACGTTACCGGGCTGCAAATGATCCAGCAGCCTCGCCAGCTCGGGGCGACCGCGCTGCGCGCCGGATGCCTTTTCCTCGAACACGCGCTTGCACCCAGCCGTCAGCAACGCCGCGCGCTGCTGGTCGAGGGTCTGGCCCTCGGTCGAGACACGGGCATATCCGATCATCATGGGGCAAGGGGCTTTCGCTGCTATGCTCACCGTCTGAAGCTACTACCGTTCACTCCAGCATCAAAATAGGGTCAGGACTCATTCTTGTTTCATAGCCAGAAGATGACGGTTGCAGCGAGTGTGACGGCGGCGAGGAAGACCTTTGGGCACCTGTCGTAGCGGGTGGCAACGCGGCGCCAGTCCTTGAGCCTGCCGAACATGATCTCGATCCGGTTGCGCCGTTTGTAGCGGCGCTTGTCGTGCTTGATGGGCTTGCCGCGCGACTTCCGGCCGGGGATGCAGGGCTTTATCCCCTTGTCTTTCAAGGCATCCCGGAGCCAGTCGGCGTCATAGCCACGGTCGGCGATCAGCCAATCTGCATCCGGCAGGCAGTCCAGCAAGGCCGCCGCACCGATGTAGTCGCTGACCTGGCCCGCCGTCATGAAGAAGCGGATCGGGCGGCCTATGGCATCCGTGACCGCGTGCAACTTGGTGTTCAGTCCGCCCTTCGTGCGACCGATCAGACGCCCGCGCTTGTCGTCGGCCCCCCCTTTTTGACCCGCAGGCTCGAAGCCGTACGGTGCGCCTTGAGATACGTCGCGTCGATCATCACGACCTTCTCCTCACCACCCCCGGAGGCCAGCCCCACCATCATCCGGGCGAAAACCCCCATCCGGCTCCAGCGGACCCAGCGGTTGTAGAGCGTCTTCGGCGGACCGTACTCGGGCGGAGCATCACACCAACGCAACCCATTGCGGTTGATGAAAATTATCCCACTCAGAACGCGCCGGTCATCGACCCGTGGACGACCATGGCTCTTCGGAAAGAAGGGCCGCAGCCGCTCCATCTGGTCGTCCGTCAGCCAGTAAAGGTTGCTCATCATCACCCCCGTCAGTTCGGGAGCTTGAATCACGCAACCCGCCCAGCCTCAAGCAAATCAATGGGTCCTGAACCTAGGCCCGACAGCGAGGCCCCTTTCAGCCCCGAGCTCGCCCTGTCGCAGCCGGCCCTCCGGGTCCGCTTCGGGCCCCGCAGTCGCCGAGAGACCGCGGCCGAAAGCGGACGCACGACATGAGCGCCAGCCGGATGATCTCTGGCGCGGTCTTGAAGTACCGGAAGGGTGATTGCTGGTTATCGTCCCAAGCCAGGGCGGCTTCCGGCTGTTCCGGCCACCGGTTCGTCTGACACCGCCTTGGCCATGCCAACCTGTGCCGAACAGCCATGCCCGATTTTGATTTTCTCAGATCATTGGGTAAGTTTACCCATGCGACACTTTTTAGTGTGATCTACACACAGTGGTAATCAGGCCATCCACGATCCGATGGAGAGCACAGATGAAAATCGACAATGCGCACTACACCAGTCCATCGCAGCGCCGGGTTTTGTCAAACATTGCCTCCATCGCCGCCGAAGGCCATTCCTGCGAACAAGCGCTCGGGCTGGTCCTCGAGGAACTGCACCGCCTGGTGCCATGGGCGGCCATGTCGCTTTCCGTCTATGACCCGATCACCCGTCGGCATCGGTCAATCGCCTCCTCCGGCTATTCAGACGAAACCATCAGCTACCTCGACAACATCTACATGTCGATTGATCCCGCCTACCGCTGGATTGTCCGCAGCAACAAACCGTACTTCAACTGGGAAACGACGGAGTTCGACTATTCCAAAAGCGTTTCGGCACGGAACTGGTGGCTCCCCGGCGGATACAGTGGCGGCTCAACGAGCTATCTGACGAGCCGCAGCAACAGGTATATTGGCAACCTCCACACCAGCACCGACAGCAGGAAACATCCATCGACCGACGCCCTGCAGTTCATCGACGACATCGCACCGGTTTTGGCTACATTCGTCGACATATGGCAGGAACCGCGGGCACTGCTCCGAAACCTCAGGCCTGACGAGTGCGCCGCATTCATCGACCGGGACGGAAATATACAAGCAGTCCCCGGTTTCAGCTGCTGTGCGAAGAGCGAGATCCACGAACTGGCCTGCGGTATCGTCAAGAAATATGGAAACGCTCGCGGCATAGATGTCCTTGGCCAGCGCATGCCTCTCGCCTGCTGGCATCCTTGCGACGAAACCATCCATCAGGTTCAATTCAAGATGTGCACTCGGGGGTGGCTCGTGGTGCACGGAACCACGGATCTGCCGTTCAGCCTCACCGTCAGACAGGCCGAGGTCTGCTCCCTGTCCGCGCTGGGGCTGACCAGTTCTCAGATATCGGCGGTCCTTCGGCTGTCGGCTCGGACCGTCGACCGGCACATAGAAAATATCCTCGAAAAGATCGCCGCAAGCAACCGGGCAGCGCTTGCGCGCCTCGCCGCCACCACGGGTGTAATGAGGCTCAGCGATTACCTTTCACACGGGTAACAAAGCAAGATCCGACACGGAGGAGAATGAAATGAATCAACGAAGAGAAAACTATGTTTCCGACCCATCGGCGTATCCCGACAGGAGCGCCGACTGGTACGAATATTTCGATCGCAAAAGGAGGGAGGAAATCATCGAGATCATCGACAGCCATCCGGAGATAATCGACGAGCATGAAAGAAATCCCTTCGGATACCGAAACCACCCAAGTCCGCACCTTCAGCGCGTCCACAACTATTTCAGGATGCAGCCAACGTTCGGCAAATACTACATTTACACAGAACGGGAATGGAGCTCCTATCGGATAGCCGAGATCCGCGAGTTCGGCAAGCTGCCGGTGCTCACCGATGATAGCTTCGCCACCGAGGAGGAGGCAATGCATGCCGTGTTCCTGAAGCGGATCGAGGATGTCCGAAACGAACTGTCGCAGGCTGAACAGCGGGAGATTGCAAATTGAAAACGGTCAAAATCAGGGGGTACTGCGACAGGCTCAGCGCCGCTCCGGGTGAAACCATTCGCTTCTATGTCAGTGCGGACACGTCCGATGGCTCATATGAGGCTGAGCTCGTCCGTCTGATCCACGGCGACACCAATCCCGCGGGGCCGGGTTACAAGGAGGAGTCGGTCAAGTCTGCGGCCGACGGGAGCTACCCGGCGCGCTTTCAGCGCACCCAGTTTGGCAGCTTCGTGGAGGTGCCGGACGCAAGCGGAGCATTGCTGGCCGACGGCGCGTTCTCGGTTCACACGTTTCTATGGTCGACCACCCCGGGACGGGGCCGCCAAGGGCTTGTTTCACGGTGGGACGACGAACGTCAGTGCGGCTGGAGCCTGGCGATAGAGGAAGGCCGGCTGGTCTTTACGATTGGCGACGAGAGCGGCACGACCAACCGCGTCATCAGCGACCGCCCGCTATTTCAAGAGGTGTGGTATTCGGTGACTGCGGTCTTCGACCCCGTCCAGAAGACGATCTCGCTCCACCAGAAGTCGGTCGTCAACAGGACGAACAGCCGATTTGGGCTTGTAGTGCCACTCGACTCCGACACGACCGTTTCCGCCGTTTCGCAGGTTTCGCCGGGCGACTCGAGAACCTCGCTGCTAATCGCCGGCCTGGGAGAGGCGGCTGCGGCTGACGGGCGGACCTGGTGTATCGCCAATTTCAACGGCAAGATCGACGCGCCGAAACTTTACGGACGAGCGCTCAGTTCCGAAGAAGCAATGAAGCTGGCGGAAGGAACAGTGGCGGAGCCCTGGTCCAGGCTCGCGCACTGGGACTTTTCGGCGGGAATTGGCCCGGATGGAATTCCGACCGACCACGTCGTCGATATTTCGGGCAACGGTCATCACGGCCAGTGCGTAAACCAGCCGGATCGCGGCTCCACCGGGTGGAACTGGGACGGGCACGAGGAAAATTTCATTCACTGCCCTCAGCAATACGGCGCATTGTGGTTCCACGAGGACTGCCTTGACGACTGTCGGTGGGACAAGGACTTTGAAATAACCCTCCCCGACGGGCTGAAGAGCGACTTCTACGCGATGAAGATCCGCTACGGCGATTCAGAGGACTACATTCCCTTCTTCGTGCTTCCGCCCCGCGGAAAGGCAACGGCTAAAATCCTTGTTCTGGCCAGCACGTTTAGCTACCTAGCCTATGCCAACGAGCAGATCATGCACAAGGCGGATATCGGGCAAGCCGTTGCCGGTCATACGCCTGTCCTCAACGAGAACGACGTCGAGCTCCATCGAAACCTCGACTACTATGGCCTTTCGACATATGACGGGCATGTCGACGGGCGCGGCGTCCAGTATACCTCATGGCGGCGTCCCATCTTGAATCTTCGCCCCAAGCACAGGCAGGGATTTGGCTCCATCTGGGAGCTTCCGGCTGACCTGCACCTGATCGACTGGCTCAATCACAACGGGTTCGATTACGACGTTGCGACAGAGCACGACCTCAATGAACAGGGCGTGGATCTGCTTCGTCGCTATAACGTCGTGCTCACCGGCTCTCATCCGGAGTACCAGACATGGGCCAATGCCGACGCATGGGAAGACTATCTCGCCGATGGCGGACGAGGAATGTACCTTGCGGCGAATGGAATGTACTGGATCGTCTCGGTTCACCCAGAGAAACCCTGGGTGATGGAGGTTCGCAAGGAGCTCGGCGTGACCGCGTGGGAAGCTCCACCGGGTGAGTATCACTACAGCACGAACGGCCGGCGCGGCGGCCGGTTCCGCGGGCGTGCCCGGGCTACCCAGAAGATCTGGGGCACCGGGATGAGCAGCTTCGGGTTCGACCATTCCGGTTATTTCGTACAGATGCCCGACAGTCAGGACAAGCGCGCTGCCTGGATTATGGACGGCATCGATCCTGACGAGAGGATCGGGGACGGTGGGCTTGTCGGCGGAGGTGCGGGCGGATACGAGCTGGATCGCTATGACCTGTCGCTCGGAACCCCGCCAAATACCCTGCTTCTGGCGAGTTCGGTTGAGCACAGCGTGGTGTATACGGTCATTCCGGACGACAAGTCGTTTCCGCACCCGGGCATGAACGGCGGAGAGCATCCGTTCGTGCGGGCGGATATAACCTACTTCTCCACGGCCAATGGCGGCGGCATGTTCAGCACATCGTCGATATCCTGGCTGGGCAGCCTTTCGTGGAATAACTACGACAACAACGTGTCGCGGATGACCAGGAACGTTCTTACGCAGTTCATGAAAGACGAACCTGCGCCGCTGGTCTAGCGACTTTACTTGAAACATATGTGCCCGCCACGGATCGACGCCCTGGCGGGCATTGTCCATTCGAACACACCGACCTTGATGTTCTGGATCAGGCTTATGCGCCTGGCGTTTCAGTGCCGGAGGTTCGCGGCTGACCAGCCGCGAGATCATCCGGCTTGTGGGGGGCTTGGTAGCTTTCGGTGTCGAAGCCTACGTCATCGCGGAATGTGCGCCGGTCGACGACCCCGGCAATAATGCTGCCCGTGTCGCAACCCGTCTGGCACTGGATGCGCTTGGCGTTAGCCCTCATTCTTCTCGTTGCCGCGTTGCTGCTCGGAAAAGGAATTCTCTTCGGACGGAAACGGGACGATTGTATCCGGCGTCTGCGTCCCATTGAGATTTGCGGTTTCCGATCTTGAGCCGAGCGGCGATTTTTCTTCTGAGGTTTCAGAAGGGTGTCTGCATGGCGGATGGCGATGATGGATTTGTTGGGCGGTGCGAGGTTGTGGAGGCTCGCCGGAGCAACCGGCGCTGGCCTGACGCAGTGAAGGCGCGGATTGTCGCGGAGACCTTTCAACCTGGGGCGACTGTGGCGGCTGTAGCCCGGCGTCATGACATGCAGCCCCACCATCTTTCGGAATGGCGAAGCCGTGCGCGGCGCGGATTGTTGGCGCTTCCCGCAGATTTTGTGGCGGAGCCCGAGTTGCCCCGCACCTTTTCTTCGGAGCCGTTTTTTGTGCCGCTGGCGGTTGGCGACGCTTCTGACCAATCGGCAGAGACCGTCGCACCCGGGGTTGTGACGGTGGAGATCGGCGCGGGCATCGTGCTGCGTGTTCCCGGTGATGTCGCGGTGGAGCGTGCTGCGGCTCTGGTGCGCGCGTTGCGAGGGGAGGCATGATCGTTGCAGGTGCGCGGCATCCGATCCTGATCGCGACGAAGCCGGTAGACTTCCGCTGCGGGCACCAGGCTTTGGCACTGGTGGTTCAGACGGAGCTGAAGCTCGACCCACATTCCGGTGTCACGGTGATCTTCCGATCAAAGCGAGGTGACAGGCTGAAGATCCTTGTCTGGGATGGAACCGGGATGGTGCTGATCTACAAGGTTCTGGAGGAAGGCAGCTTCGCCTGGCCAAAGGTTCAGGACGGGGTGATGCGGCTGTCCCGGGCACAGGCGGAAGCTCTGTTCGAGGGGTTGGACTGGCGCCGGACGGTAGCGCGGCGGGTGGCAGCTCCTACTGCGGCGGGGTGATCTGTCGGGCATATTTTACCTTGTTTTACTGGGCTTTCTGGTCTGGATCGGATAAAGAGACACATGTCTCAGCCCTTCGATCTCAGCCTGTTTCCGGACCTTCCGCCCGAGGTGGTGAAGGCCTTCGCCGCCCAGCAGGCGGCCCTGGAAGCCGCGCGCTTCGAGGCGACGGTCGAACGGGCGGCGCGCCAGCACGAGCAGGCGGTGGTGGCCGAGAAGGACGCCTTCATCATCGAATTGAAGGCCCTGATCGAACGGCTGGAAGGCCAGGTTCAGGCTTACCGGCACACGAAGTTCGGGCCTAAATCGGAAAAGCTGGCCCCGGCGCAGCTGGAACTGGCGCTGGAAGACCAGGAGGCCGCCATCGCCGAGACGCAGGCACAGATCGCCGCGCTCGAAGAAAGGATCGCGGCTAGCGAACCGGATCCCGAGAGGCGTAAGCCTCGGGCGCCCCGCAAGGCCCGGGCTCTGCCTGAGAGCCTGCCACGGGTTGAGCGCGTGGTCGAGCCCGACAGCATCGTCTGCCCCTGCGGTTGCGGCGACATGGTCCGGATCGGTGAGGACCGAAGCGAGCGGCTGGATTACATCCCGGCCCGCTATCAGGTGATCGTTACGGTGCGCCCCCGTTATGCCTGCCCCAAGGGGCGTGTCGGCGTGGTGCAGGCCAGGGCTCCCGCCCATCTGCTGGAGGGCAGCTGGCCGACCGAGGCGCTGCTGGCCCAGATCGCCGTTGCCAAGCATTCCGAGCACATGCCGCTGAACCGGCAGGCGGTGGTGATGGCCCGGCACGGGGTGCCGATCGACCGTTCGGTTCTGGCCGACTGGATGGGTCGAACCGGCGCCATGATAGCGCCGGTGGTCGACCACATGGCCCGGCGGCTGATGGCGGAAAGCTCCCGCCTCTACGTCGATGAAACAACCGCCCCGGTGCTGGATCCGGGGCGTGGCACGACGAAAACTGGCTATCTCTGGGCAGTATTGCGGGATGACCGAGGATGGAGCGGCACGGCTCCACCCGGCGTGGTGTTCCACTACCGGCCCGGTCGTAAGGGCGAATATGCCGCAGAAATCCTTGCTGGCTTCGATGGCACGATCCAGGTCGATGCCTATGGTGCCTATACCCATCTGGCCACGCCAAAACGCACCGGCGGCGCTCCCCTGCGGTTGGCCTTTTGTTGGGCGCATGGCCGGCGCAAGCTGATCAAGGCCAAGCCGAAGAAAGGCTCACCGATCATCGATGAGGCGCTCCTGCGCATTGCTGCGCTCTACAAGGTCGAGGATGCCATCCGCGGAAGCGATCCGGAACATCGACGGGCCGTCCGGCAGGAACTATCCCGCCCCCTGGTCGACGCGTTCTTTACCTGGCTGAAGGCACAGGCTGCCCGGGTCTCGCGAAAATCCGACCTTGGTGAGGCCATGGCCTATATGCTGAAGCGCCAGGACGGCTTCCGGCTGTTCCTTGATGACGGCCGCGTCGACATCGACTCCAACTTGGTCGAGAATGCCATCCGAAGCCCGGCCATGAACCGCCGCAACGCATTGTTTGCCGGCCATGACGAGGGCGGGCGCAACTGGGCTCGCTTCGCCAGCCTCATCGGCACATGCAAGATGAATGGCGTCGAGCCCTATGCCTACCTGCGCGATCTCTTCACGCGCCTCGCCAACGGCCACCGGGAAAAAGACATCGACGCCCTGATGCCCTGGGCATATGACCAAGCGGCGAAACCAGCCGGGATGAGCTCATAAAGGACTCCTTTCTGAGCTACGAACGGGCCTCAGCTCCGTCGGACACCCCGCCGCGCAAGCCTGAAATCAATGGGGCACAGACGGCGCATACGGACGATTGGCTTATGCACCGGCTCATCGCGGAGCGGATTCGGCATTTCTATTTTCAGTTTCTCCTAGCCCATATCGAGGCCATCTGCGGAACTAGTGTCGTCGAGAGGCAGCGTGTTCTGGACGACCGCGCACAAGCGCTGGAGCGGGTTATTCGCCGATTACGGACACCTGCATACCGCCAGACGGTGCGGGATGACGCCGCCCTCCATGAGCATTTGATGCTCGATATCCCCGAGTGGAAGGGTGAGGAGGTGGATGGAAATCGCTACGCAGAGATGAAGCGTTTCTGGAAGGAGTTGCGATTCAACTGGCAGACAGATTATTCGACAGGAATGCTTGACCGAAAGGCAAGCGCATTCCCATTGTTCGGCTCTCTGGCGGATCAAGAACACACGGTCAGCACGCTCGAATTCATCACGACATTTTGTATCGTTATACTACAGGTTCTTGCCGTTCTGAGCCAGATCGTCTTTTCCAGTTCATCTGGTCAAACTCAGATCTTCGTCTTGATCTCCAGTTTACTCGCCATCCTCGTGGTCGGATTGCAGGCGTACAAAGGTGGCGTGGGCCTGACCGAGGATCTGCTGCGTAACCGCGCCTATGCAACCTATTCGGCAAAGCTGACACGGGATTTTACGAACGCAGAAGAGAAGGACGGTAATCCTCCCGATGGTTAAGGGGATGCGGAAGTAGAATTTTCTCGGCAGGATCGACGAGGAGATTCTGATGAAGAAGACGAGATTTACCGAGGCACAGATCATGCGCGTGCTGCGACAGGCCGAGGGCGGTATGCCCGTGGGCGAGTTGTGCCGCGAGCATGGGATCAGCAGCGCGACGTTCTATAAGTGGCGGGCGAAGTATGGCGGCATGGACGTGTCAATGATGAGCCAGATGAAGGCGCTCGAAGACGAGAACCGGCGGCTGAAACGCATGTTCGCCGATCTGAGCATGCAGGCCGACCTGCTTCGAGAGGCTCTTGGAAAAAAGTGACGCGGCCAGCTCGACGCCGGGAGTTGGCCGAGAAGGCGGTGGCGACGAAGGGTGTCAGCATCGCGCTGGCGTGCCGCGCGTTCGGCGTCAGCGAGACCTGTTTCCGCTACAGTCCGAGGCGCGACGAAGAGAACGAGATGATCGCCGACCTGCTGGTGGGGCTGACCAATGTCCACAAGACGTGGGGGTTCGGGCTGTGCTTCCTCCACCTGCGGAACGTGAAGGGGCATGTCTGGAACCACAAGCGGGTTCACCGGATCTACTGCGAACTGGAGCTGAACCTGCGCATCAAGCCGCGGCGACGGCTGAAGCGCGAGAAGCCCGAGGAACTGGCCGTGCCGGATGCCCCGAACCTGGTCTGGTCGATGGATTTCATGGCGGACCGCTTGGCCGACGGGCGGCAATTCCGGCTTCTGAACGTGCTAGACGACTTCAATCGCGAGGGCCTGGGGATCGAGGTCGACTTCTCGCTGCCCGCCGAACGGGTCGTCCGCTCCCTGAACCAGATCATCGAATGGCGCGGAAAGCCCCTGGCGATCAGGGTCGACAACGGCCCCGAATACGTCAGTTCCACGCTGATGACCTGGGCCGAGAAGCAGGGCATCGCCCTGACATACATCCAGCCCGGCAAGCCGCAGCAGAACGCCTATGTCGAGCGTTACAACCGGACGGTCCGCCACGAATGGCTCGACCTCTACATCTTTGAAACCATCGAGGAGGTGCAGCAGATCGCCACCGAATGGCTATGGACCTACAACAACGAACGCCCGAATATGGGCATCGGCGGCGTTACACCCGCCATGAAGCTGAAAATGGCCGCGTGAGTTCTACGGTCGCACCCCGTTAAAACGGGGAGGATTACCGGACGATCGGCGAGCAGAGCTCAATGCCATGAGAGAAATGGAAACTCTCGCTTATTTTGAGACGCGGGAGTTTCTGAACGCGCACAGCCGATCGCAGTTCTCCCTTTGAAGGGCATCGAGCGTTCCGATATTTGTGTTTAACCCCATTGTCGCATAATTACTAAGTTTCGCGACAAAATCGTCGGCGCTAATTTTGCAGGGGAATTTCTGTCGCAAAAGTCGTGCGCGAAAGCCTAACTTATGCGACCAACTTTTGCGACACTTAGCGCAGGCTACAGCAGAACCAGGGTAAGGAACACCCCGAGGAAGACCCCGGCGATGGCGGCAACGGCGAGCGCGAGATTTTGCCGCGCCCGCTCCCGCGCGCCTTCGATGAGATCGGAGAGGGTGCGGGTCGTCTGGCGCAGATCGGTGGAATAGCCCTCGATCTTCTGGGCGGCCTCCCGCACCAGCGAGTTGCCCGCCAGCGCCATTTCGCGGGCGTAGTAATCCGGCCCGTGCCGGAGAACAGGTAGCTTCTCGACGGCTTCGAGGTGACGGGCGACGACGCCAAGCTGCTTCACGATCTGGGCGAGCTGGGGCTTGTAATCCTCCGGCGCGGCCATGCGGTCAAATTCCTCAAAGGCCCGCTCGACGCCTTGACGGATAATCGCCATTTCCGCCGCGAGCTGCGCGCCCTGCACCTCGATCCTGCGCCGCAGCGCATCGAACGCCTCGGCCGGATCACCGGATTCCGGTTCCGGCAGCGGCTCGTCATCATCCCACCGCCCCGGATCGTCGGATTCCGGTTCCTCCGACGTGACCTTGCCAGCAACAATATCCCGGATCGTCCTGCGCACCATCACCACCGCCTCCTCAAAACCTGCCGTCACAGACTATGCCCCCGGCTGTGCCGGGGACCGCGTTCCACATCGGTTTGCAGCTCGCGGGCGACTGGCTTCTCGCGCTGCGGTTCCTCAGCGAGTCCAAGCTCCTGCCGGCGACCCCGCAGAAGGGACTCCATCTGCGGATCGCGCTCAAGGCTCTGGATCATGTCGCTCAACTGGTCCTCGACCTTCTCGCGCGCCTCGCCATCATACCGGCCATAAAGCTGCCGGTGCTGCTCTTGCAGGTCCTGCCAGCGGTCAACGAACCGCCCGGCCCTGACGGCGGGATCGGCCAGCGCCGCGTTTTCGCGTTTCATACCGTCGATGACTTGACGGACGCGCTCCCGGCCGGAAAGTCCGGTCATGGCCCGAACCGCGCGCGGATCATGCGCCAGGGTCGAGTGCATCAGGTCTTTGAGGCCCCCGCTCACCTGATCGAGCTGCTGCCCGGCCGCGCGCAATTCCTGCTTCTGCATGTCGAGAACCGGCAGGCCCTCGCGCATATGCTGGTCAACCGACTGATACGCCCGCGCATAGCGGTCCACGGCCGCCTCAAGCGGCGACAGCGGCCGCGCGCGCGCCGCCAGCGGCTCGGGCACCGGCGCCGACAACTGCCGCTCCCTTTCCCTTTCCGGCCGCCCCGCCTCCGGCTGCGCGCCGCGCTCGCGGGAACCGGCATTGAGCCTGAGGCCGTCGAACATGCTGCGACGGCGCGGCGCGGCCTGCTCTGGCTGGCGCTCGACCTGCCCTGCACCATGATCGGGGGCCTGATCCTTGCGGGTATCGGCACCGGACCCCGCGCGAAGATCCTGCGCAAGATCTTCGCGGATCTTCTGCGGGGATCGGGCCGCGTGACCCTCGGCCTGCTCCCGCCCGGCCGGGGCCTCCCTGTCCGCGCGTAGCGCCGCGCCGTCGCGGACAAGCCCCTCGCGCGGAACCTCGATCTCGCTGCGGATGCCAAGGCTTTCCGCGATCCCGCGCCGCTCGGCAAAATCGCGGGTATAATCGAGCGTGGTTTCCTTGACGCCAGACCGCGACAACCGGCGCTCAAGCTGGTCATAGGCCAGGTCGCGGGCATCGCGCACCTTCCAGGCATTGCGCTGCGTCTCGGTGCCATCCGGCAGGGTGACGGGGGTAGCGCCGATATGGTGAAGCCCGATCTTCTCCCCGATCTCGGGCGCTGCCTCGGCCATGGCGCGTTCCAGGTCCACGCCCCATGTGGTGCGCCGCTCGCCCTTGTCACCTTCCAGCGTCACGAAGTAGCTCGGGCGGTTGCCGTCTTTATGCTCGAACGGCGCGGCCCCATGCTCGACCAGGCGGCCCGCCTGCCGGTCGACAAAATCATCCTGCGCCGCATAGAGCTGCGCCCCGTCGCGATGCCGGGTCATGGCAACATAGGTCAGATGCCGGTCCATCGTGCCCGAGGCCATGACAAAGGCCCGGTCCACCGTCGCGCCCTGATTTTTGTGGATCGTCGTCGCATAGCCGTGGTCGATGGCCTGATAGCTGTCCATCGGCACAGAAACGCTACGCCCTTCCGCACCGGCTGGCCCGTCCAGCGTGGCGACAATCCGGCCTTCCTCGACCCGCTCGACAGTGGCAAGCCCCCCGTTCTTCACGCCAAGGTCGCGGTTGTTCTCAAGGAACACGATCCGGTCGCCCGGCGCGAACTCGCGCTGCCCGTCATTGGTCTGGAAAACCCGCGCGCCGGTGTCCTTGCCTTCGCCCTCGCCGGGCACGCTGGCCCGGGCCAGCTCACCCCTGTCCTGTAGTGTGGTG
>NZ_JBZEGG010000044.1:0-21483 GCF_058313095.1 Pseudogemmobacter sp. TB195 | reverse complement strand
GTATCCTACCCCGTTGCTGGTCCTGGCCGGGACCGGCAACGGGGTCAATGTAGCAGGTCTGAGACACATAAGGTGTTCAGATGGGGTATTCGGCTGGCGTCCCATCTAGCGGCGATGTGTTGAGGTGCTGCGCTTCGAGCTGATGATAAACGTGGTCTGTGTGACGCAGCCACAAGGATCAGAAAGGAAGCGCAGCATGAAGCATTTTGCCGGATTGGATGTTTCTGTGAAAGAGACCTCGGTATGCATCGTAGACGAAACGGGCAGAATTTGCCGCGAGATGAAGGTTGCCAGCCATCCTGGCGACCTCGCAGAGGCTCTGACCGATCCTTCCTGGAGTTTCGTGCGGGTCGGGCTTGAGGCAGGGCCCTTGTCGCAATGGTTGTTCAGTGGTTTGGCGGAAGCCGGCTTGCCGACGATCTGCATTGAGACACGGCACGCGAAGGCGTTCCTGAAGGCGCAGGTTAACAAGACTGACCGAAATGACGCTCGCGGCATCGCACAGATGATGCGCGTCAATCTGTTCCGACCGGTCAACGTCAAAACGCTGGCAAGCCAGAAGCGGCGCGTTCTGCTGACTGCACGAAAACTGCTGCAGGAGAAGGCCATTGCGATCGAGAATGATATCCGTGGGCTGTTGCGCAATTTTGGTCTGAAGGTGTTGAATCTCACGCGGAACTGAGCCGGTTTTGTCACCGAGAAGTGAGCCACCTCTGATTATGGATTTCGGTTCAAGCTGGGGTCAAGGGCGGGTGTGTCTCCTTCTTTTTCCTATCTGCAGCTGCTGAGCTTGCCTTGAAGCGGAAGCTGTCGTTTCCGGTCTCCAGGATGTGACAGCGGTGGGTGAGGCGCTCGAGCAAGGCAGTGGTCATCTTGGCATCACCAAAGACCGTGGCCCATTCGCTGAAGCTGAGGTTGGTGGTGATCGCCACGCTGGTGCGCTCGTAGAGCTTGCTCAGCAGATGGAACAGGAGCGCCCCGCCCGAGGCGCTGAAGGGCAGGTAGCCAAGTTCATCCAGGATCACGAGGTCGAGCTTGGTCAGCCCCTCGGCGATCTGCCCTGCCTTTCCCTTGGCCTTTTCCTGTTCGAGGGCGTTGACCAGCTCGATGGTGGAGAAGAACCTGACCTTTCGGCGGTGATGTTCGATGGCCTGGATACCGAGGGCGGTGGCAACATGGGTCTTGCCGGTGCCCGGGCCGCCGATCAGCACCACGTTCTGAGCGCCATCCATGAACTCGCAGCGATGCAGGGTTCTGACGGTGGCTTCGTTAATCTCACTGGCGGCGAAGTCGAAGGCCGAGAGGTCCTTGTAAGCCGGGAAGCGAGCCGACTTCATGTGATAGGCGATCGAGCGCACTTCGCGTTCGGCCAGTTCGGCCTTCAGCAGTTGGGAGAGCATCGGAATTGCAGCTTCAAATGCTGGCGCGCCCTGCTCGATCAGGTCGGTGACGGCCTGGGCCATGCCATACATCTTGAGGCTGCGCAGCATGATGACGATGGCACCAGCGGCTGGATCATGACGCATGACGGCCTCCGGAGATCTGGCTGCGAAGGCCGTCATAGCGTTCAACGTTAGCCTTGGGTTCACGATGCAGGGCCAATGCCTGTGGCGTATCCAGTGGCGGCCCGCCGATCACCTTTCCATCTACCAGCCGATGCAGCAGGTTCAGCACATGGGTTTTAGTTGGCACACCCTCGGCCAGGGACAGCTCCACAGCAGTGAGCACGGTTTGTTCGTCGTGGTGAAGCACAAGTGCGAGGATATCGACCATCTCGCGATCACCGCCGGGCTTGCGCAGCATGTAATCCTGCAACTGCCTGAACGCATTTGGTAATTCCATGAAGGGTGCGCCGTTGCGAAGCGCGCCTGGCTTTCTCTGCACGACAGTCAGATAATGCCGCCAGTCATAAATCGTCCTTGGTGGCAGCTTATGACTGCGTTCGATCACGCGGGTATGTTCGCACAGGATGTTGCCCTCGGCCGCAACGACCAAACGGTCAGGATATATCCGCAGGCTTACCGGCCGGTTCGCAAATGACGCCGGAACACTGTAGCGGCTGCGCTCGAAGCTGATCAGGCAGGTGGGCGAGACGCGCTTGCTCATCTCGATGAAGCCATCGAATGCGACCGGCAATGGCATCAACTCGGCCTGCTCCTCGGCCCAGACATCGGCAATGGTGCCAGGCTGTTTGCCATGTGGGGTCTCCCGCCACAGCTCAAGGCAGCGTTCTTCCAGCCAGGCATTCAGTGCGGGGAGGTCGGGGAAGTCTGGCATCCCCTGCAACATCTGATGGCGGGAATCCCGAACGTTCTTCTCGACCTGACCCTTCTCCCACCCTGCCGCCGGATTGCAGAACTCGGGTTCATAGACATAGTGGTTCGTCATCGCGAGGAAGCGCATGTTGATCTGCCGCTCCTTGCCGCGACCGACACGATCTACCGCCGTCTTCATGTTATCGTAGATACCCCGACCAGGGACGCCGCCAAAGACCCGGAAGCCGTGCCAGTGGGCATCGAACAGCATCTCGTGGGTTTGCAGCGGATAGGCGCGAAGCAGAAAAGCACGGCTGTGCGACAGCTTGATATGCGCCATCTGCAGCTTCGTGCGCTCTCCGCCCAGAACCGCAAAATCCTCGCTCCAGTCGAACTGGAAGGCATCACCGGGGGCAAAATGCAGCGGCACAAAGGTCCCGCGCGCCATAGTCTGCTGTTCGCGCTGACGATCTGCCTTCCACCGGCGCGCAAAAGCTGCAACCCGGGGATAGGAGCCGGTGAAGCCAAGCACTACAAGATCGGCATGCAACTGCTTCACCGTGCGCCGTTGTTTGCGCGACTTTCCAGCCTCGGTCTTCAGCCAACCAGCCAGCTTCTCGGCATAGGCATCAAGCTTGCTGGGCCGCTCCGGCGTTGCAAATTTTGGCTCTATCGTATTAGCCGCCAGGTGCTTGGTCACGGTATTCAGCGACACGCCCGTTAGCCGCGCAATCTCGCGGATCGACAGCTTCTGCCGCAAATGCATACGTCGGATGATGTTCAAAAGTCCCATGTGGATCACTCCGTTGCCCCCGCCGCTCACCGCGTTGGGGGAAGGTTCACATGGCTCAGTTCTCAGTGAAAATTATGCGATTAAACGGCTCAGTTCTGGGTGAGAAACAACAATCGGCGCTTTAGGCTAGTTTTTCTTATAATATCCGCCGCGCTTGTCACCTATATAGAATGTCCACTAATGTTGCATTATCGGTCGTTTTGTTCTTCAGTAGAGAGATGCGCTCCAGAACCCCGAAAATGACCCGGAATCCGGCCCGAGACGCGCCAGTGGTGCCGTGCGGAGCGCGGGCTTCTGTCTGGGATTCTGCGTCGGCACCACTCTTCAGCGCGCACACGCCGACGCGTACCGCCCGTGGAGATCGCCATGACAGATGAGGCATCCGATCTGGAAGACGCGAAGCGGGACGCCCCCTCCCCTGCCCTGCTCGACCACCAGCCCCCTGCCCTTCGGGATCTCGCGGAACGGGCGCGCGGCTATGCCGAGGCGGCCAGTTCCGTCAACACCCGCAAGGCCTATGCCGCCGACTGGAAGCATTTTGCTGGCTGGTGCCGGCGCGAAGGGCTGGATGCCCTGTCCCCCGATCCCCAAACGGTCGGTCTCTATATCACCTCCTGCGCCTCCGGCGCGAAATCGGTCGGCGGGCGCAAGAACGCGGTCTCGACCATCGAGCGGCGTCTCTCGGCGCTGGTCTGGGCCTATACCCAACGCGGCCTGAATCTGGACCGGCGCGACCGGCACATCGCCACCGTCCTCGCCGGGATCCGCAACAGCCATGCCGCCCCGCCGCGCCAGAAGGAGGCGATCCTCCTCGAGGACCTGCTGGCCATGCTGGAGACTTGCGACCGTGGAACACTGCGGGGTCTGCGCGACCGGGCGATGTTGCTGATCGGTTTTGCCGGGGGCCTGCGCCGGTCCGAGATCACCGGATTGGACGCCGACCGTGATCAGACCGAGGATGGGCGCGGCTGGATCGAGGTTCTTCCCGGCGGGTTGCTGGTCACCCTGCGCGGCAAGACCGGCTGGCGCGAAGTCGAGATCGGCCGCGGGTCTTCGCCCGCGACCTGCCCGGTCGAGGCGCTGGAACTCTGGCTGAAGTTCGGCCGCATCAGCCAGGGACCGCTGTTCCGTCGCATCACCGGCGGGGGGAAGGAGCCGGGGCCGTTTCGCCTTAACGACCGCGAGGTCGCGAGACTGGTCAAGCGTACCGCCCAGGCCGCGGGCCTCCGGGGCGATCTGCCCGAGAAGGATCGCCCTGCCCTCTTTTCCGGCCATTCCCTGCGCGCCGGCCTCGCCTCATCGGCCGAGGTTGATGAGCGGCATGTCCAGAAGCAGCTCGGCCATGCCAGCGCCGAAATGACCCGCAGGTATCAGCGCCGCCGCGACAGGTTCCGGATGAACCTGACCAAGGCGGCGGGTCTGTGACCGCCGCGAAGGCATCGAGCACCGGGATTGGCGGTTCCCGGTCTGTTTTGGCAACGAGACCTTCGCAAGAGCAGGAGAACGCGAGACTTGAAGTGCAGATGTGAATCGCAACCCGTCGATTCGGCTTCATCGGACGGCGGCCCACTCACTATCGTGAAAATGCCGTTCCGCTGCCTCATGTAGCGAACAGGGACACTTTCGGGCAGAATGGTTGGACACCAGCCCATGTTGGCAATATTGTGGATAAAAATAAATCTTCTAAATCAGCTATTTAAGGAGATATGTTGATGCAACCTGTAAGTTGTCGGAACGGTTTCTACCCACTATGTCTATGAACTTCCGTTCCGACAGCCGCAAAATTTTCTTGCGCTCCGACCATCCTATCAGCATAGACTGGACGCAATAGTCGAAAAATTCGGGCGGTTACCGTTCCTAACCCCACCGAACAGCGAGAGCGGACAGATGCCACAGGCGCTACACGAGCACCTTTTGGGCTTCGCAAAGGATCTTACCACAGCGCTCAAAGCGCTGTCAGAGAGTTCATTTGCGCCCCACGAAGTCAAAACGCTTCGGACCTTTTCGGCCGGGGAAGCAAGCTATTACCTTACCGTCGCGGACGGTTATCTGAGGAAGGCCCACCACGAGGGCCGGATCCCTGAAGTTGAGATGGGCCCGGGCGGGCGCAGAAAGTATACCGCCGAACAGATCCATGAGATCCGGCGGGTATTGGCTTCCTCAGCAAAGAACCCCGATCAATTCCGCCCCGGTCGACGCAGCGCTGATGACCCGACGCAGGTCATTGCCTTCGTCAACTTCAAGGGCGGTTCGGGGAAGACCTCCACCGCCATTCACGCGGCCCAGGACCTCGCGTTGCGCGGCTATCGGGTGCTCGCCGTGGACTGCGACCCGCAAGCCTCGCTAACGACCTTTTTTGGCTATCAGCCGGAGCTCGATTTTTTCGATGGCGGATCGCTCTACGATGTCATCCGTTACCGTGATCGGGAGACGGGGGAAGGGCCTAGGCCGATCACAGACGTGATCAAGCGCAGCTATTTTCCAAATCTTGATCTGGTGCCGGGCGGCATACAGGTGGCAGAGTTCGAACATGAAACGCCTGCGGCACTTAGCAAGGGTGAACTGCCCGTATTCTTCGACAAGATACGCTCGGCTTTGCAGGTGGTGAAGGATGACTATGATGTGGTCATCCTCGACTGCCCGCCGCAACTTGGCTACGTGACCCTCTCTGCGATCTGCGCCGCGCAGAACATCGTGATGACGATCATCCCGGAGCGCGTCGACCTCGCCTCCGCGGCTCAGTTCCTCAACATGGCGTCGTCGTTGACCGAGGTCTTGCACGAAAGTGCCGGAGTGGGCCTGTTCGACAACTTCCGCTTCTTGCTAAGCCGCTTCGACACGAATGTGTCGACCCAGGTCGATTTCGCGTCGTTCATTCGCGACCTATTCGGCGATGCCGTCATGAAATCATCCTTCCTGAAGTCGGCCGCAATCAGCGAGGCCGGGGTTTCGCAGCAGACCGTGCTCGAGGTCGAGCTCGGCGAGATGCGCAACCGGAAGACCTACGAGCGGGCAATACAGTCGGTGCATGAAGTGACCGAAGAACTGCACGCTATGCTTCAGCAGAGTTGGGGGAGAGCGTGATGCGAAAGAACTTGCTTGCCAACAGCCTGAAGGCAGTCCGCGACGGCAAGGCCGCAGCTGCCGAAGACGAACAGAAGCCTCGGAAACTCTCGGGTGTGCTCGACGTTCAGCGCGGCCTGGATCAGCTCAGCGCCGGTGCGGCCCGTCATATCGATCCGGCTCAGATTTCAGAAAGCGCCGTCAAGGACCGCTTCGACCTTCAGGATGGCTTGGAGGATCTGATAAACTCGATAAAGGCATCGGGGCAGAAGCTTCCGGTACTGCTCCGACGCACACCTCAGGGCCCCCTCCCCTATGAAGTGGTTTACGGTCGGCGCCGTATCCAGGCATGTCGGCAGCTCGGCATTCAGGTTCTTGCCCATATCGCAGAGCTCAGCGATCGCGAGGCGTTGATCTCCCAAGGGCTCGAGAACGCGGCGCGCCTCCAGCGCAGCTTCATTGAACAGTCAGTCTACGCAGAGCAGCTGCTACACCACGAGTTTTCGCGCGAAGACATCATGGAGGTACTCGCGGTCGACAAAACCACGATTAGCAGGATGCTGGGCGTGGTATCTGATGTGCCCCGCTCCATCATCGAGCGGATCGGACCGGCACATGACTCTGGCCGCCGACCATGGCAGCAGCTGCGAGAGCTTCTGAAAGAGCGTGCGGACCTGGATGAGCCCGCAGTCAAAAGTTTGATCCCGACAGACACCGCCGACAGCAATGAACGTCTGCAGGGGCTGATCCGAGCACTCTCTCACAAGCCTACCCCCGCCCCGCAGATCAGCGCCAAGCGCACACTCGCGGACGGCAGAATAAAGGTTGAGACAACACGCGGCAGGATCCTCGTGAAGGCATCTGACGAAGAGATGCTTGGCTTTGCCGCTTTCCTTGATGAGAGGCTCGAACAGCTACTCGCCGAGTTTGGAAGTCTCAAGCACAGCTGAGTTGACCACCGGTCAAAATAGGTCCGGATTGATACATAAATTGACCAGTGGTCAACAATCCGATGCCAGAGGCTGGCAGGCTAAACTAGAAACGAGCAGAAAAGGGAGCAGACTCTAGGCAAAAAGAAACCCCCCGAAAGCGGTGATGCTTCCAGAGGGCTCCGATAGCTTGAACACCTATTTCGTAGCCCGAAAAACGAATCAGCGCAACACCGATTTCGGTGAACGGATCTCGTTTGCCGTCTGAAATCGCATGAAGCACATCACATCCACGGCCCTTGCGGCCGGGGCACAGGAAGCCTGTGCCAAATCCGCGGAGCATACGCTCCCCGGCATGGGTTCTATCACCCTGCAGCCGGCATTCCGACCGATTTCACGTCGCGACATCATGGCTGCGGTCAACACCTGCAGTCGTGGTCTCGGCATTCGACAAGGGGCGGTGGTCGTTCTTGACGCGCTTGTCAGCTGCCTGCCCTGCCGAGGCGTGGATGGCCGCGAGACACCCGTCTCTCCGACCACCCTGCTCACGGTTTACGCCAGCAACGAAACCCTGTGCTTCCGCGCCAAGGGCCTCACCGACCGTCAACTGCGTCGCTATCTGGAAACGCTGGAAACTGCCGGGCTTATTCGCCGCCGCGACAGCGCAAATGGCAAACGCTTCCCTGTGATGCAGCACGGCAAACCGATCGGCGCCTTCGGGCTGGACCTGTCCCCCCTCTTCGCGAAGTCCGACGAGTTGCTCGCCATTGCCCGACGCCGCCGCGAGGAAGCAGACGAGTTGCGCGGACTGCGGGCCCAGATCCTCAGACTGCGCGCGGCCTGCGCTGAACTCCACTTGAGCGACGCTGTCACCACTTTCATTGACGGGTTGCGCAACCTCGTGCGGCGGACCTCACTGACCCTCATTGAGGCTCGGGCAGCTCTCTCGCAGCTGACCGCAATCCTCTCGTCACATGCAGCCCCGCAAGCAGTAGTCCATTGCAAAGTCGAAGAGGTTGAGCAGCGCCTGCCCTCCAAAGCGGAAGCCGCTGATGCTACATCCTGCGCAGAGACCACCATGGACCACGCTCCGGACCAAGCGGTCCCCCAAACCTTTCAGGCCCTCACCCCAGAAACTTGCGACCTACCACCAACCGAACAAAAGCCCGCCTCTGACGGACAGAATGTCCGCCACATAGAGCAAGACTCAGATACAAAAAAAAGAAAGAGAGAAACCGAGGAACTTCCAAGTTGGACAGCCCTGACCGAGGTCAGCGCCTTCTATAAAGAACCAACCAGCGCCCAAGAAGCAACACGCATCGCTTTCGAATTCGGAAGCATGCTCAGAATAAGCCAGGACATCCTCGCCAGCGCGGCGAGCAAGCTCGGGCTTTTGGAACTTCTCAGGCTTGAAAACCGCATGGCAAAGCAGATCGGAACCATCCTCAACCCTGATGCCTATGTGAGATCCGTCCTGCGGGCGTGATCTCTGACCGTGATCGGATGGTCCTGAAACAGCAGGATAGACCGTTCGTGAGGAATCGGATAGGTTCGTTGATTGTTCTCATGCGGAAACGCTGCGAGGTGGAGTGATGTGCAATCTTTACGCTCAGACCAAAAGCCAGGACACGATGCGTCAGGTCTTTCGGGGCGTGCTCGAAGACGGTGAGGATCTGATCGATACCGCAGGCAATCTCGCGCCTGCATCCGGCATCTTCCCCGACTATGCCGCGCCGATCATTCCCCGCGGTGAAGGACGGGATTGGACTTTGACCACGGCCCGATGGGGGATGCCGACGCCACCCGTCTATCTGGCCGGCAAGCGCACAGACCCCGGCGTCACAAATATCCGCAATGTCTAGCTCACCCCATTGGCGCAGATGGCTTGGCGTGGAACATCGCTGTCTCGTTCCATTCACCAGCTTTTCCGAACTCGACGCCCGACCCGGCGCACCTCGCAACAACCCGGTCTGGTTTGCCCTCGGCAAGGACCGCCCGATCGCCTTCTTCGCTGGCATCCACACCGAGTGGACTTCGGTCAGAAAGCTGAAGGAGGGAGAGGTGACAACTGACCTCTTCGGCTTTCTGACCTGTGAGCCAAATGAAGCAGTTCGACCAGTGCATCCCAAAGCCATGCCGGTGATCCTCACGCGCCCGGATGAATGGCGCTGCTGGCTGACCGCGGATACGAGCGAGGCTTTGAAGCTTCAACGGCCGCTGGCCAATGGTCTTCTCGAAATAGTCGCGGAGGGAACACGTGCGGACCCTGCGTGACCGGCTGCAGGCCGGAAGTCATGATCCGCTTCACCTGGTGAAGGGCCGCGTCCACGAAGTAGAGGGCCGGGGCCGAACCGGCTTTGCGCTGTTCCAGACCACGAGATTGCCAGGGCCGGTCTTCTGGATCGTGCTGGCGCATGATCGCGACCGGCCGATGCCGGGATCCCTGCCAGACGGTGTTGCTGAGCGGTTGCACTTCATCGAGGCGAGGGGCGAGACCGATCTGCTCTGGACGGTCGAAGAAGCGCTACGGGCGCGGCCAGTATCTTTGGTGATCGCCGCTCCAGAGAAACCAATCTCACTGACCGCGGGCAGGCGGCTCCAGCTGGCAGCCGAGGCCGGGGGCACCACTGGCCTGATGCTGATCCAGGAGGGCAGGGGAAGCAGTGCCGCCGAGACCCGCTGGAAATGTGATCCGCTACCCTCGCCTCTGGACTCGACTCGTCATCGCTGGATCCTTAATAAGAACAAAAGAGGAACAATTGGAATCTATGATGTGAGTTGGAATGGCACGACGGCTGCTGTCCATCTGGTTCCCCAGGCTGGCGAGCGACATCAGCCTGAGGGTCCGCCCCGTTGAGGGGCCTTTCGCGTTGACGCTCCGGGCGTCGAACGCGGATCATCTTCATTGCCTCAACGGCATCGCGAGCGCAGCCGGCCTCCATCGCGGCATGCCCTTGGCCGATGCGCGCGCCGTCTGTCCGGTCCTCTCCACGCGGCCCGCTGATCTGATCCGCGAGGGCAGGGCGCTTGAAGGGCTGCGCAGATGGGCCAGCCGTTACGGACCACATGCGGCGAAAGATGGATCGGACGGCCTGATCGTCGATGTTTCGGGCGTGCCGCATCTCTTTGGCGGTGAAGTCGAGCTTCTGGCCGATCTCGAGGCGCGGCTCGAAAGGGCAGGGGTCTCCTCGAAAAGCGCCATTGCCGAGACCCGGGGCGGTGCCTGGGCACTTGCCCGCCGTGGAGGAGGCGTGATCCCGGAAGGCGGGTTGCTCTCTCAGCTTGGCCCGATGCCGGTGAGCGCGCTGCGGATTGAAGCTCCGGTCGCCGACGGTCTGACCCGCCTCGGACTGCACAAGATCGCCGACCTGACCGCTGTGCCCCGGGCACCACTGGCGCGCCGGTGCGGCGCGGAACTTCTTCGCCGTCTGGATCAGGCGCTCGGGACCCAGGCTGAACCCGTCGCTGCCGCGGCGGATGCCCTGCATTTCGGGGTGCGGATGACCCTGCCCGAGCCGATCGGGCTCACAGCCGATGTCATGGGGGTGCTCGACCGGCTGTTGATCCGGCTTTGCGACAAGCTGGCATCGGCCCAGATGGGGACCCGGGCTGTCCGGCTGGAACTCATGCGCGTAGATCGTTCGGCTGCCGTGGTTAACGTCGGTATAGCTCGCGCAATGCGGGACCCGGCTCGGATCTCGGCCTTGTTCCTCAAGGGGGTGGATGAGGTGGATTCCGGCTTCGGGATCGACGGGCTGCGCCTCACCGCCACGGTGACCGAATCGCTGGCTCCCGAGCAGATCGGCAACGCGCAGGCGCGGGCCGAAGATGAGCTTTCTGACTCGATCTCGCGGATCGGCAATCGGCTGGGCTTCGATGCGGTGCAGCGTTTCCTTCCGGCAAGCAGCCGCATTCCAGAACGCAGCTTCCTGACCGTCCCGGCCGCCTATGCGGCAACAGAAGCGTTTCCGGCAAAGCGGCGCCCCCGCCGTCCCATCACTCTCTTTCCGGCGGAAGTCCTAGCTCAGGTCTCTGGTAGTCCGCCCGCCCGGTTCAGCTGGCGGCGGATGGGTTTCACCACCCTGCGGGCACATGGCCCGGAGCGGATCACCCCCGAATGGTGGTTTGACGACCCCGCCTGGCGTTCTGGCGTCCGCGACTATTGGCGGATCGAAACCAATGAGGGGCCCCGGCTTTGGCTCTTTCGCACCCCACAGTCGGGAGCTCGGGACTGGTATGCGCAGGGGGTATTCCTGTGATTCCTCACGCCGAGCTTTGCGTGACCTCGAACTTCACCTTTTTGCGCGGTGCTTCGCATCCCGAGGAGCTGGTAAAGCGGGCGGCCGAGCTTGGCCTCACGGCCATAGCCATCACCGACCGGAACTCGGTCGCCGGTGTGGTACGGGCGTTTTCGGCGCTGAAGGATGAGCCGCTGTGTCGGCTCGTTGACCATAGCAAACCAAGGCGTGCATGGGCTGCTGCGTCCAATCCGCCCGTGTCAGCTCGTGGCCGCTGTGCCCTCGATGAGGTTCAGGAATGCCGACCTGATTTCCTCTGGCAGCGCAAAATATGCCTTAAGAAGCCTATGACGCTCGCCGAGCCGTTGCAGGGGCACAAATCTTGATAGCTCTCCTTGGCCGTCGGGCGAGGTTAGCACCTCCAAGATCGTTTGCGGATCTACTTCGAGCGCATTGGCGATCCTTACCAGTCGGTGAATTGTGAGGCTGTTTCTGCCAGCTTCGTGTTTCTGGAGCTGTTGATAGCTGATACCGATTTCCGAGGCGACATCTGCCAGTGACAGGCCGCGTCTTGTCCGCAGCGCCTTCAGCCTGTCCCCGAGTTGCCTGTCAAAACCATCCAGATCGCCGTCCAACTCGGCCCACCCTATACCGGACAGAAGCGAATGCTGCGGTACGCCCCCGCAATCGCTTCCTGACCCATGATCGGGGAGTTGGAAAACCGAACCTGTCCGGTCCCTATGACCTTTAGCACCGGAGCGCCTGGACATACGTCACAGGCTCCCCGACCGCATGGTCAAGGAATCGGCGCCGTTTCGGCCGACGCCAATACCGACAGGTTCAGAGGTTTCCACGCCCCAGGGACGACGCGTGGCGTCCCCAAGGGCAGTGTATCGGTTTCAGGGGGTTAGGAGCAAGATGTTGCGTTGCTCGGTTCCATAGCGCTCTGGTCAGGCGCCAGGGTCTTCGGTCGCGGGGGCAACTGGCGCATCAGGCCCGAGCGCCTCGCGCAGTTTTCGACCTGCAAGGTTCCAGTCGTGCCTGGGTTCATCCCAGTTTTGGGTCGAGGTGAGCTGTCGGTCCAGGTAGTCGCGAAACTCTTGTTCGCCGCCCCGCAACTTGAATGTGTAGAGCCGATTGACGATTTCGCGCATCAAGTCGCGCATTTCGTCATCGCTGATCCTGGACACCTCCGACCATAGGATCTGTCGTCCATTGGCGTCGGTCACAATTACATCGGAATAGTCCCCGCTATGACTGACCACACCGGGTCCCGCATGCAGAGTTTCGAGGCACGTGTTGCGAACGCAGGTCAGCGCCATGGCCTTTGACAAGACAGAGGCAATTTTGCGCTCAAGGTCGTTGGGCATGGCTTCCTCGTCTCGCAATGCGAGCGAGGGCCTGTCGTTCCCCGCCCTGTTGATCAGATAGCGAAATCTTCGAGCGATTTTCCGGAGGCCAGCGCGTCACCGATCCAGCCGGGTTTGCGTCCCCGCCCGGACCAGGTCAGTTCCGGGTTTTCTGGATGACGATATTTCGCTACCGAGGGAGAGCGTTGGCGCGCGGTTGCCGCATCGGCAAGTTCCTCGAACGAATAACCGAGTTCGCGGGCCAACTCATCGACCCTGGCGCGGGCCTCGGCTTTGCGGCGATCTTCAAAGGAGGTGATCGCCTTGGCGACTGACTTTTCCAGTTGTTTCAGTTCGCTCAGCGAAAGCGCGTCGAGGTTGATATCGGTCATCAAGGTCCCCTTTGTTCTTTAACATTGATAGGGCAGCGTGCAGTGATGGGCAATTTCCCATTCGGGGACATGGTCAGACATGGTTGCGTGCTCTAATGCTGCCGCATGAGCAGAAGAAGACAGTCTAGGCCTTCCACGCGCGTCACTGCGCTGCGATCGGCATCTTGGCTTCGGAAACGAGCGGGTAGTCGTAACCGGCCTCTACAGTTTTTGTCTGTGATGGGCGGTGCGTTGTTACTTGGTTTTATGGCGGTGGAGCGCATTCCCGAGCATCTCGGCGCGCTGCCTGAATTGACAGCCCGTCGTGTGATTGAGGGGCCTGTCAGTCATATTCGCGATGGCGACACAATTGAGGTGGCGGGCACGCCCGTTCGGTTCGGGTCGTTGGACTGTGCTGAGCGCGGAACAGTGCGAGGCGATGCGGCTACCAGGCGCATGCGGGATCTGGTTGCTGCGCAGTCCCTCAGCTGCGCCCTGAACGGTCGCACCAGCTACGACCGCAGCATCGGGCGGTGCACTTTGCCCGATGGACGCGACGTGGCCGCACAGATGATCCGGGAAGGATTGTGCGGCCGATACTGGTAACGGCAGTCCTGTCGGATTCAGAGTGAGAGCGCGGGTGGTTTGCCCGTGACGGGTCCGGGCTGGAGGAGAGGCCTCCGGCGGCCCGTCGCGGAGTGACTGTCATGAACAACATACAAATTCTGGAACCCGCGCGACCGGCGCGCGGCGGCTATAAGGTGGATGTCAGCCGGGGTGAGCGTAACGGCCGGGTATCATCTGAATGGTTCAACCGGCCCGATGATGAGCGTTATCTTTCGCTCGATGATCTCTGGGCCTCGGTCAAGGCACGCTCGGAACGCAGCAGGTCCCGCATCGTCGAAACAGCAAAGATTCATGTAGAAGCCAGCCGAGACAATGCCGAACGGCTGCAGCTGATCTTACCGAAGGCACACGCGCCACTTGCGCCGACCCATTGGGCCTTCGGCCAGCTTGCCAGCCTTGTCGGTGCCCCGGCATCCTATTTGCGCCAGCTGCCCGCGCCTCTGGCTGGGATCAATTTGCAGTATGGCCTTTCGGGGCACCGGGCCGAGCAGATCAAGACCTTCGAGACCGAAGACGGCAGGACGGAACTGCGTGCGGTTACCGGGCCAGATTATGGGCGCATCTACGATCATGAACTGGTCGAGGCCGTGCAGCGGATTGCGGGTAATGGCACCGGTGATACGCGCTGGAAGGTGCCGGGTACGCTCGACTGGTCGACAGGGGTCTACAACCCGGACGTGGACATCACCCGCGATACGACCACGCTCTATGCTTCGGATCGCGATGTGTTCCTCTTCCTCGTAGACGATCACAATCCCATCGAGGCGGGCAAGCTGCCCGATGGATCGCCGGATCTCTACTTCCGCGGCTTCTATTGCTGGAACTCGGAGGTCGGGGCCAAGACCCTTGGCATTGCCAGTTTCTATCTACGCGCCGTGTGCCAGAACCGGAACATCTGGGGTCAGGAAGAATTCCAGGAGATCACCATCCGCCACTCGAAATATGCTGCCTCGCGGTTCGCGCATGAGGCTGCACCGGCGCTGACCCGCTTTGCCAATTCCTCACCCTCGGGGTTCATCAACGGGATCAAGGCGGCCCGCCAGCAGATCGTGGCCCGGACCGACGAGGACCGTGTAACCTTCCTGCGCAAGCGCGGGTTCTCGAAGCTGGAGGCGGGCAAGATCATCGACAAGGTCCTGGTCGAGGAGGGGCACCCGCCCGAGAGCATCTTCGACTTTGTTCAGGGGATTACCCGCCTCGCGAGGGACAAGACCCAACAGGACACCCGGCTTGAGCTGGAGGGCAAGGCCAAGAAGCTGCTGGAGCGCGCGGGCTGACACCAGTCGCGCACCCATTCGTCCCATCATCACGCGGCAGCCCTGCTGCTGGTCCTCGGTTGCCGCGTCCCTTCCCATTCCCGGCCCAAGCGCTCGCGGCGTCATAGAAGCGGGCAGTGGGCTACTCATTCCGGGAGACCCCTGATGCAAACCTTTGACGAAAAAGTGGATACCGCTGTCTATGCCGCCTTCATGGGGCTCGGCCTTCCGGTTGCCACGAATATGGAGCTGGCGATCCGGCTCAACGACTTCATCTCCCAAGAATTCCAATTCGTCGTGTCAGATGATGACGACAACGGGGGCGCAACGCTTGCCGGCGGGGCCGGAGGGCGGGCCGATGACTGAGCAGGAGCAAACCGTCATCCTTGAGGCGCGTGAGATTCTTGCGCGCTATTTCAACCAAAACCCGCTGCTGACCTCCTGGCAGGCTGTGCTGGACTATTGTGCCATTGCGGTACGGGGTGAGGTCGAGTGCTTTCATGTTCTCTACCTTGACCGAAAGAACCGGCTGATTTCCGATGTTCGGGTCTCGGTCGGCACCGTCGATCATGTGCCGGTCTATCCGCGTGAGGTTCTGAAGCGCGCCCTGCTGATGAACGCATCGGCGCTGATCCTGGTGCACAATCACCCCAGTGGTGATCCCGAGCCTTCGGACGCCGACTTGAAGATGACGAAGGAGATCCAGAAGGGCTGCAAGACGCTGGGCCTTACCCTGCACGACCACATCATCGTCGGGGCAGGGCGAGAGATCAGCCTGCGGGCCCGCGGAGATCTCTGAGCGACAGGTCGCCAAACACTCGCCAGACACTGGTCTGGTTTGCCATCCTTCACCTGTATCGCCAGTTAAATGCACTGTGAAGAATTGTAGATGGATGACGGAGAAGAGCCGGATGGCGGTTCCCAGTTCAAAAGCCGAGCTCATGGCGGCGATTGCGACGACATATGATCGCCTCACCGCCGATCTCGCGAGAGTTCCAACTGACCGTGTAAGGGAAGCATCACTCGCGGGGCACGTTGCGGGGACCATGATGAGCCCAGCCGACTTGGTGGCGTATCTGATCGGGTGGAACGATTTGGTGCTCAAGTGGCTGGATCGAGACGACCAGGGCGATCCGGTCGATTTTCCCGAAACCGGGTTCAAATGGAATGAACTCGGTCTGCTGGCCCAGAAGTTCTACCGGGATCATGAGGCTTTGGATTGGACCAGTCTGTTGGCACGCCTGGCCGAGGCCAAGACCCGGCTGGTCGACACGATTTCCGCACGGCCCGCCGCCGAGCTATACGGCGGACCCTGGTATGGGAAATGGACGAAGGGCCGGATGATCCAGTTCAATACGTCTTCTCCCTACGCCAATGCGCGAGTCCGGATTCGGAAGTGGCTCAAGGAGAAGGGCTGAGAGCGATATAGCTCTCTGCTGCAAGGGGAAACCTGTCCATGCAGCAGAGGCGCCTGGTCTGCCTGTGGCCTCACGCCTTCAGCGCGTCTTTCACGGCCTTGGCAGGCGTAAAGGCCAGCTTCTTTGAGGCAGCAATGGTCACGGTTGCGCCGGTGGCCGGGTTGCGGCCTTCGCGTTCGGCGGTTTCCTTGACCTTGAACTTGCCGAAGCCCGGGATAGAGGTTTCTTCACCGGCAATGGCGGCGTCGGTCACGGCTTTGAAGACCGCCTCGACAGCGGATTTGGCCTGAGCCTTGGTCAGGCCATTCTCTTCCGCGACTTTGGCGGCGATATCGTTGATCGTGGTCATAGGGGTCGCTCCTGTTAGATCCCGATGACCATGTCAGCTTTGGTGCGCGACCGGAATCGTCAATTTTTGGTCGCGCGGCCGTTCAAGCCGTTTCCTGCTTCTTTACTGCTGGCGGGGCTTCGGCGTGCACTGCCGCAGACGGTGCGTATTCACGCATGCAGCCTATGGTCTGCTGGCATGCCTCATCTGAGGCTTGCAGCGGGGTGCTCGCCAGTTGCCGGAGTGCGCCGATAGCCGCCTCCTTCGATATCGGCTTTCCTGCCCCGAGGGCGATTGTTCCGATCGGCTCGTTCGTCTGCATGAACATTTCCAACCAGGGGCCGACATAATCCGTGCCATTGCCGAGCGGTGAAGCCGCCGTTGGCTCCAGTTCATAGACCATCACGCATTCATCGCTCTTACCGTTTACGGTCGCCTGATAGCTGCCGAATGGGCGGCGCTCCAACATCCAGGACAGCGCGATCATCGGTGCGTTTTCCAGCGCCGCCGGGAGCTCTTCGGCTCTGTTGATCTGCTGCGGCAGCAGATCGGTGTCGAGGCTCCGCCATTGGCTGGTGGTCCCAGAGTAATATGCAAGCAGATAGCGCATTGTCAGCATGCCCATATGTTCTTGTTGTCGCTGGCATCTTCGCCCGACCAGGAAGTAGGGAGCGCGTCTTCTGCTCGCAAGGATCTGCGGTGGACCTTGGGCGGGATGCCGCCCAAGGGTATGTCGTCTTGCCTGCACGTACGGCATTAACGCCGTGACAGCAGCCTGCCGAGCCATCCGCTTTTGCCGGTGGCATTGCGCACCTTTGACCGGGGCGACCTGGCAAGAACTTCGCGCCCCGCATCGGTCAGTTGGTAACGCTTTGCGCTCACTACCCTGAAGAGCCCGCGATCCGTCAGGCGCTCGGCGATCTGCTCGGTCTCCGCGTTCTCCTCCGACCCGATCAGCGACAGGATTCCCTCAGGCTTACCCTCCGCGTCGCACAGGAGGTCGAGCCATGAAGATGGCAGGTCATCGTCGGACAACGCAGGGCTCCGGAGATGGAGACGCGTCGGGCGCCGGGTCGATTTGCATCGCAGGCATCCCTGTCCGACCTCAGCGGACGACCAGCACCGGGACCGGGCTGTGTGCCAGAACTTCGGCGGTCTGGCTGCCGAGCAACAGACGACCAAGGCCACGCCGGCCGTGCGAGGACATGCAGATCAGGCTGCAATCCCGCACTTTCGCCGTCTCGACAATCGCCTCGGCAGGTTGGGCATTGGGGATATGCAGAACCTCGGCGACTACACCGATCTTGTCCGCAGCTTCCTTCGCAGTTCTCAGGATGCCATCGGCCAGTTCCTTCTGGCTTTCCTCGAACCCGCCGCTGACCTCGATGGGCGCGACCCATGCCCCGCCCGCGGCCGCTGCATAGATCGGGAAGGCTTCCGTGACGGTGACGATGGTCACCTTCGCGCCGAGGGTCTTGGCCAGCGTCAAGCCGTGGTCGAGTCCCTTGGCGGCGGTTTCCGATCCATCGGTGGAAATCAGGATGTGATGATACATGACCATTCCTTTTGGCTGACAGGGAAGATCTGGCGCATGGCGGGATCGTTTTATTGTTGCACAGGCAAAGTCTCGAGCCAAGGCAATCCCGGACAAATCAATGCCCGGGACGATCATGGGGCTTCCTGGGCGTGACCCGGTGCTCTGGCAGGAGAGGGAGAGACGGGAGGGGGTTTCCATGACGGGTTGGTAGCCGGAGAGAGGGTCTCGCCGGCGCCCGTCCTTGGAGTATCTGACATGGCCACTGCCGTTCAGAAGATCACCCTGTCGTCCTCGCGCGACATCCCCTTCAACAAGCTGGTGCTGAGCCAGTCCAATGTCCGCCGCGTCAAGGCCGGTGTCTCGGTCGATGAGCTGGCCGAGTCCATTGCCCGTCGCGGTCTGATCCAGTCGCTGCATGTCCGCCCGGTTCTGGGCGAGGATGGTGCCGAGACCGGCCTGTTCGAGGTGCCCGCCGGCGGCCGCCGATTCCGCGCGCTGGAAGTGCTGGTGAAACAAAAGCGCCTCGCCAAGACTGCACCGGTGCCTTGCATCGTGTCCGACGCTGCTGACGATGTGCTGATCGATGAGGTGTCGCTGGCCGAGAATATCGAACGCGCGCCGCTGCATCCGGTGGATCAGTTCCGCGCCTTCCAGGCCATGCGCGAGAAGGGCATGACCGAGGAGGCGATTGCTGCCGCTTTCTTCGTCGATGCCAAGGTGGTCAAACAGCGTCTGCGGCTGGTCTCGGTCGCACCCGCACTGCTCGAGATCTATGCCGAGGATGGCATGACGCTGGAGCAGCTGATGGCCTTCACGATCTCCTCGGACCATGACCGCCAGGTGCAGGTCTGGGATGTGGTGAAGGACAGCTGGTCGAAGGAACCCTACAACATCCGTCGCCTGCTGACCGAGACCACGGTGCGAGCCTCCGACAAGCGCGTTACCTTTGTCGGTATCGAGGCCTATGAGGCGGCTGGCGGCTATGTGCTGCGCGATCTCTTCCAGCAGGACGATGGCGGCTGGCTGCAGGATCCGGTGCTGCTCGACCGGCTGGTGAACGAGAAGCTGAAGGCCGAGGCTGAGGCCATCGCCGCCGAGGGCTGGAAGTGGATCGAGGTCGCGGTCAGCTTCCCCTACAGCCATGCTTACAGCATGCGGCAGCTGATCGGCACCACGGTCGGTCTGACCGAGGACGAACGCGCCACCCGCGAGGCGCTGCGCGACGAATACGACCGGCTCGAGGCAGAGTATGCGCAAGCTGAGGAATACCCCGATGAGGTCGATGCCCGGATGGGCGAGATCGAGAAGACCCTCGGCGCCTTCGAGATGCGGCCGATGATCTACGATCCGGCACAGATGGCGCGAGCCGGGGTCTTCGTCAGCCTCGATGTCGACGGCACACTGCTGATCGAGCGCGGCTATGTCCGGGCCGAGGATGAAGCACCGCTGGAACCGGAACCCGAGATCGTCGATCCCGAAACCGGCGAGGTGCTGCAGCGCGCCGAGCCGGAAGCCAGCCATCAGCGCGCGGTGATCACCCTCGGAGGCGAGCCGGCCGCCGCGCCCGAAGAGGAGGAAGACGAAGGCGAGGCAATCAATCCGCTTCCCGAACGCTTGGTGATCGAACTGACCGCGCATCGGACCCTGGCGCTGCGCGATGCTGTCGCCAACAACCCGCGCATCGCGATGACGGCGCTGCTGCACCGGCTGGTGCTCGACTGCTTCGGCATCCGCAGCTCCGGGAGTGCGCTGCAGGCCCGCGTCAGCGAAGTGCATCTGTCGGTGCAGGCCCCGGATCTCGGAGACTCGATCCCGGCACAGGCCATCGACGAGCGCCATGCGGCATGGCGGACGGATATCCCGCTCAATGACGGCGATGACCGGCTCTGGGACTGGCTGCACGCTCTCGACGAGGCCAGCCGACAGGCTCTGCTGGCACATTGCCTGAGCTTCGGGGTCAACGCGCTCTATGAGCGTCCGAACCCCTACAGCGGCAATGGCATCAGCCAGCATGGCCTGGATCGCCGCATGCAGGAGGCAGATCGTCTCGCGCGCGTGACCGGTCTCGATCTGGTCGAGACGGGCTGGAAGCCGACGGTCGCCAATTACTTCGGCCGCGTGACCAAGGCGCGTATCCTGGATGCCGTGCGGGAAGGTGTTGGCGAGCAGGCGGTGGAACTGATCGTCCATCTGAAGAAGGGCGAGATGGCGACCGAAGCCGAACGGCTGCTGGCAGGCAGTGGCTGGCTGCCGGAGCCTCTGCGGATGGACGATCAGGATGCCATCGCAGATGCGGCCGATGCGGGCAGCGCAGAAGCGGAAACCTTGCCTGACTTCCTCACGGGCGACGGCGAGGACGATGAGCCCGCCGATGACGAGGAGCACGCGCCGACGCAAAGCATCGCTGCCGAATGATCTGCACGCGGGGCGGCTCCGGTCGCTCTGCACTTCTCAATCCAGCCTGCCCGGTCCTCGTGACCGGGCTTTTCTTTTGGAGCACGTCGCCATGTCACGTTCGATCGATATTGGCACAATCTTAACCAAAGATCGCAGTAACCCGACCAAGGAGCGGTGCTTGCCTTGGGAAGAGGCCCGGGGTGGCCTTGCTGTTGTGGTGGAACCGAAGCCCCACCGGGCAGATGACTTGCGGGTATTCCGGCTCGATCGGCGGGAGTACTGTCACTATTCAGACTGGCTGGCCTCCGGCGGTCACGCCCGGTTTTGTGCTCAGGTAGACACCAATGGCGCGGACCTGCTGTCGAAAGCCCGAACGATGCTTGCGCGCGAAATCGCCGAGGGGCTGTGGGATGAGGTGACCTGAAACGGTCACCCCGGCCGTTCGACCGGGCCGTTTTGGTTGGCGTTTTTCCCCAGGGTCGTCATGAGCGCACAGGGATCAGTCCTTCCCTCTTTCCGGCCTCTTCGATCATGGGTTCCGCGGATCGGCGGCACGCTCTGATCGCGCTTCTTGCCCTGTCCCCGCCCCTCGTTCGAGCGCTTGAGCGGCATGTGCCGATCCGGTGGCCCGGCCAGTATCCGATCTGATGCGTCACTTGCCCGTGGCGGCAGGTCGGCGGGGAAGGGCGCGCACTGGTCTGTTTACTGCTGGGGTGATCATCGCCGGTGGTTGCCTGTCGGATCTTCCTGCCGGTTCCTTCAAGATCGCCGCTGTCTCCTGTCTCTCTGGTGGGGACGGGACCGCTCGCATGCGTCCTCTGTGATGGGCTGATCTGGCCGAAGACCAGCGCGGAAGCCGCGCTTCGACGTCTCGGCGCAACAGCGTCGTTGAACTTTCTTCCCCTGCCGGCGGTGCCGTCAT
>NZ_JBZEGG010000043.1:0-22978 GCF_058313095.1 Pseudogemmobacter sp. TB195 | reverse complement strand
GAGGTGAAGGGATGAGCGCGACCATCAAAACTTCATCGAAATCAGGCACCCCGACTGGCGCCATCACCGTCGAAACACTGACGGATGGCAGCATTGGGCTGGGGTTTGTTCGCACTGGCGCACCAGCCCAGGCAATTAAACTCCCGCGCGACATCGCAAAAACGCTTGCCGAGGCCATTGCCAAAGAATTGCGGGGTGCAGCATGAGCGCCGTGGATCTGAGAGATGTTCTCGCCGTGCTGCGTGAGGGGTGGTCAGAGGACCGCGACCAGAAAGAGATCGAAGAGGCAATCATCGCCTTGGGTCGCCGCGCCCCGGTGAGCGCTAACCAGAACTATGCCGATCCGCTTAGTTCTGCCGCCCAGGTCAGCGCCGGGAAGGTGAAGAGTGTCGAGATCGAGGAATTGATCGAGGGCCTTCTGGATGCGCAGCAAGATATCAATCTCGCCGCCAATGAACTGATGCGCCAGTCGCTTTGCGATGCGTCTGCTTTGATCGATAAAACGGAAGCGCTTTTGCGCCGCATCCTCTCCGCCCTCCAGCCGGGTGACGGGTGGCAGGGGATGCGCCCAATGTCGGACGCGCCGAAAGGCCGGGCCCGGACGCCGATCCTCGCCCGCATCCGCGCCGATCTTGCAGCAACGGACCCGCATTATGGCATGTCGAACGCCGCAGCCTATGCCGGGCGTTTCGTGGTGATCTCACATCCCGGTGTGGCCGAGGACGGTTTTGACAGCGGCTGGTCGCTGCATGGGCCGTTTGGGCATGGCCTCGGGTCGGACAGCTTCTTTGAGGGCTGGTGGCCTTTGCCCGCCTCTCTCCCCCAAGGGGAGGAGACGAGATGAATTTGTATCAGGTTTTCGACAAAATGGTGTCATGGGCGGTTGCCGCTGCGCTGTGCGTTTTGATCTGGATGCAGGTCGACACTTGGAAGCAGGCACGACAGACCAACGATTTCATCCGGCAGGTTCGCGATGCAATCGCCACCCCTCCCTCCGCTATCTCTCAGGAAGGGGGGGAGTAATATGGCAGCTTTCCTCGCGCGGTATCCGTATTTCACGATCACGCTCGCGTTCTCTGGCTGGCTTGACATGCTGAACTGCATCCGTGCCGGTCACGACGACTGGTATATTCCAGCAATGGCGGCAGTTGCTATTGCGTCCTGTGTCCGCGCCACCCCTCACAGGGGGGGCGAGTGATGGGGGAAGTGACTGGACCAATCGCCACAGTGGCCGGATCGCGCCATGTGCTTCCGCTCGGCGCGGTTTGCGACGATCACCCTGATCGCCCAGCCGTGGCCCGCGTCCAAGGCGAGACGGATTCCTTCGGGTCTGAACTGCACGATCTCTGTGCTGAGTGCCGGGATCAGATGCTGGCCTCAATTGAGGCTGATCGCACTGGTGTCTGCGATTGGTGCCATTCCGAAGTGACAGACCTGCGCGATCACCGTGACTTCGAAGAGGGAAGAAGCGGCCGGATCTACCGGGTTTGCGGGTCATGTCGGGACCGCGAGGCGAAGGCACTGCTGGCGGAGTGCGGCGATTGGGAGGGCGAGTGATGGGGGCATGGGATAGTTTTTCGCCGGATGAGGTCGAGCGCCGCCGCGCCGCCTCGGTTGCAGCGCTCAAACAACGCGACCGCGAGGCCTGGGATCGCCAGTATCAGGAGACGTGTGACCGGCTGTACTGGTCACGCGGCCAGTGCTGCGCGGGCTGCGACCATTGGGCTAGCGCCAATAGCCTGACCGGGACATGTGCAGCGGCAGGGATAGTCTCTGGCACGGATGTGCTGCGCTCATGCGGCATCACATGGTCCACTTACACACCGCCGCCGGTGCTGCCCTATACGCAGGCAGAGTTCGCCTGCGGCAAGTTCCGTGATGACTTCGACTGGTCGGCGCTGGATCCAGATTATCTGGCCCGGATCGGCGCAACGCGGTTCGGCGAATTGCGGGCAAAGCCGCAGACCGTCGCCACCCGTCAGGACAAGGGGGAGTGATGGACCAAAACAAAAAAGCCGCCATCGCGACATGCGCAAGGGCGGCTCTCTCGTCACTGAATAACACGCGCAACAGGGAAATCGTAAACACCAACAATAACTGCAATTTAGAGGCGAGTTGGCGCTCTGGAAAGACGGCACTGTTGCGTAGGTATTTCTGCCTGCGTCTGAAGGGTGCGGGCGCGAGAGTGAGCTTGATCCATCGAGGGCGGAGTGTCCGGCACGAAAGGGACAGAGTTGTTTCGGACGCGAGGATCACAGGTGGCAGCCCGGCTCAACCCGCGCCCGGCAAGGTTAATTCAGCCCATGATTGCGTCACGATTGTGGCGAGAGCCCCAAGAAACGGGGCGCCCCATTCCCTGAGCGCCCCGGTCGGTCAGGGAAGACGACAGGCCGAGGGAGATTGCGGCCGCCTGATGTTCAAACTGGCGGCGGGTGGAATGGTTCCCATGGAAGAGATCCAAAAAAAACCGGGACGCAGCTTGGCGCCCCGGCAGTCATACAGGCAGTTCAACAGACAGGTCACAGGACGTTGTGACGGTCTGATGAAACAACGTGTGGTGGGCGACTTGGTTCCCACCTCAACCAGTTGTGAGCAGGAGGGAGCGGTATGAGCAGGATGACACCAGAGGAGATCAGGTTGCGCGATGACGCGATTGCCGCTGGTCGGGTTGTGCGGCCCCGCGCAAGGCGTGATGCGCCCGCACCGCCTGCCATCAGCTCGGAGATCGTGCTTCAACCGAAGCCAGCGGCAAAACCGCCAAGCGCCGATCTGAGCAGGGTCGGTTTCCGGAGCATGTCAATCCAGCGCGCGCTGGAGTGGGCCTTCGGCACCGAGCGCGCCGGCCTCGACTTTGACGAGATGGGCGAGACCTCCGGTAGCCAGCGCATGGGTGTCGATGGTATCTGGCTGATGATGCAGCGCGGCGCGATCGGTTGCGAGATCGACGGTGGCGGCCGGTCGGATCCAGCTTGGGATGCGCAGATTATCGCCTCGACTGTGGCCAGCCTGCCGGTCAGCCATGGTGGGCGGCAGATGGCAGTATTTGTGGCACAGCACGCCCGGGCCGGAATCGCGCCCGACTGGATGCGGGATGCACGGCCTATGATTCAGCCTTGCGGGATGCGGACGAACCAGCATGGAGAGAGGGCAGAGACCGAGGAGGCTCAGCACCTCGGGAGCGAGGGTTGGCCGATCCAGAAACGCATCGGGCGCAAGGGCAGGGTATTCGAGGAGCCGGTGCTGTATTGCCCGGTAGTGGTCACGCCGACCAGATCTCAGATCGCCGCGGCGCATCGCCGGTATCTCGGATGGTATGGCGCGCTCCTGTGGATCAGATCGGAGCTGGACGGTCTCGGCATTCTCGCGGGGATCGACCTGACCCTGGATATGCCGATTCTTCAGCCGTGGAACGCTAGATAGGGGTTGCGAAAATCTGCCCCCCTTGATATTCTGCCAGTAGACGAATAGCGCCCGGAGGAGAAATCCTGCCGGGCGTTTTGGTTTTAAGGAAGTGAAACCGGCGGTGGGGAAATGACGTTCCCATTCTGTCGGTGGTATACCCCCTGCACCCTTGCTACGGGCTCGCAGTTCCCGAGAACGAACCTTTCCTCAACAACTTCGTTCGCCCCGTCCTTCAACACCTGATGGAAAACGCGAGTTAAATCGCCATTCTCATCGCGGCAGGCGAGCTTGTGCGCAGTCGTCCATTTCTGACCCATTACAACCTCCTCCTTTTGTTGTGCGGTGATCGAAGTGTGACCAGGCGATTCGTGCAACCATGGCGGGTAATGAAGCAAGAATTCGAGCGAAGTTCTGCCACACGCACCTATTACAGCAAGGGCCGTCACTACCCCGGCTTCCTGAACCCTTTCATCGGCCCGCACCTCCCTCGGCCACCACGCCAGCCGACACATCCCCGATGCGGATAACACCGTCACCCCGTGCAGGCCGGGCCCTAGGGCCGCGAGTGCGGGCAATCGGGGAGAGGCGGGATAATCACAGGAGGCCGGGATGGCTGATCGCCCCATGCCTCCGCTCGATCAGGTTGAGGGTCTGGAAGCGTGGTTCGCCCCGGCACCAGAGTTGGAAGCTTGGGCACGCGCATCCTTCATCGATGAAGGCGCGCCACTCCAGAACGAGGATCACGCCCACCTCCAGAACGCCAGCATCGGCTTCCTCTGGACCAACGTCGAGAACGCGAAGAAGGGCAGGCTGGTGATCGGCACCGCAGAGCCGGGTACACCGCAGGGGGCCATGGGCAAGTGGGGCCGGGCCAAGGCAGTGATGCAGATCGAGCAATGGTTCGGCTCTGTGCCGGATTTCATCATCACCATCGACGCCAACTGGTGGCTGCAAGCCTCGGATGCTGAGGCCTGCGCGCTGATCGAGCATGAGCTTTCACATTGCGGGCAAGCAAACGACGAGTTCGGCGCCCCAAGGTTTAACCAGACCACAGGCCGCCCGGTGTTCACGATGAAGGCCCACGACTTTGAGGGCTTTGTCGGTATCGCTCGCCGCTACGGTGCAATTGAGCCCGGGGTCCAAGAGTTGATGGAAGCGCTCCAGCAGGAGCCAATCCTGTCAGTGGATATGATCGGCGTGGCCTGCGGGTCCTGCCAATCCAAGATCGCTTAGAGCCCAACAAACGACAGGCCGGAGGGAATGCGGATGGCACAACAGCCTTCTGTCGCCGAAGAATGGCGGCTTGTTCCTGATTGGCCCGAGTACAGCGTCAGCAGCTTTAGCCATATCCGCAGGAACGACACCGGCAGGATGCGGTCCGCCATCCTGATGAAATCTACCGGGTATCTCGTCATCACGCTCACACGGATCGGTCGCCGGCAGATGCTGGCCATTCACCGTCTTGTTGCGCTGGCGTTCCTCGGAGAGCCACCCGAGCCAGGGATGCAGGTCAACCATAAAGACTCGAACCGGGCGAACGCGCGCCTGGACAATCTGGAATGGGTGACGGTCTCGGAGAACATCCTCCACGGATATCGTTCTGGGCGCTGCAATGCGACGGGCGAGGCAAACGGCTATTCCAAACTGACGAATGCCGCAGTGATCGAGATCCGGTCTCTGGCACGCAGCGACCGGCAGAACTTCGAGGACCTGGCAGATCGCTTCAATGTCTCAAAGGCAACGATCTACGATGTTGCAGCGCATCGGACATGGAAGCACGTCCGAGCGGCATGATCCCACCAACGCCGGGCCAGAGATCGCGTTGGCCGATATCGCACAGTGCTGCGGGATTTGCCTGCGGATCTAGATTTCCGTCAAACTGCCGGATTCGACGGCCTCTGTTGCATTGAACTGTGCGTCAACTCCCCGACTTCTCGCCCTGATTAGGTAACGTGGTCCCAACTTCATCGGGCGGCCAGGGATCACGAAATCAATATCGAGAACCACTGCTTTGTATGTGCCGGCAGGAAAATCAAACCCCTCCATTGTGAATGGTTTTTCGGCTATGAGTGTGACTCTTCTCTTTTTCATATTTCGGCGATCCCTGACTGAGGCCTGACGAACATGGCACAGGCCAAACTCTCCGACAAAGTCAAAACCTTCATTGTGCAGGCGCTCGCGTGCTTCGATAGCCCGTCTGGCGTGGTGAAGGCCGTCAAAGATGAATTCGGCGCGACGATCACCCGGCAATCGGTCGAGGGATATGATCCCAACAAGCGCGCCGGTAAGGATCTGGCGGCGAAGTGGCGGCTGCTGTTCGAGGAAACCCGCAAGACCTTCCTTGAGGACACCGCCTCTATCGGCATCAGCCACCGCGCCGTGCGGCTGCGGGCCCTCCAGCGCATGGCGGATAAGGCCGAGGTGCAGGGCAATATGGTGCTGGCTTCCTCGCTGCTGGAACAGGCGGCCAAGGAGGTCGGCGGAAGCTACACCAACCGTCGAGAGGTGACCGGCGCGAACGGCGGGCCTATGGAGGTCAGGGGCCTTGCAGACTTCTACGCTGACCTCGCGCCCAAGCCTGAATCCGGCGCTTCGTGATTTCTGGCTGACACCGGCGCGCAACCGGATCCTCTACGGCGGGAGGGCCTCATCGAAATCATGGGATGCCGCTGGCTTCTCGGTCTTTCTGGCCACGAAGGTCAAAATCAGGGTGCTGTGCGCCCGTCAATTTCAGAACAAGATCGCGGAATCGGTCTATACGCTGCTGAAAATCCAGATCGACCGTTTCGGCCTGCAAGCCGAGTTCACGATCACCGACACCTCGATCCGGCACAATCGCACCGGCAGCGAGTTCCTGTTTTACGGCCTCTGGCGCCATATTGACGAAATCAAATCGCTGGAGGGGATCGATATCCTCTGGCTGGAGGAGGCTCACAACCTCACCGCCGAGCAATGGGAGATCCTGGAGCCGACGATCCGGAAAGAAGGGTCGCAGGTCTGGATCCTGTTCAACCCCCGGCTGGTGACGGATTTCGTCTGGAAGCGCTTCGTCGTCAATACGCCGCCCGACACGATCAAGCGGCAGATCAACTACCCGGAGAACCCGTTCCTCTCGGACACCATGCTCAGAATCATCGCGGCCAAGCAGGCCGAGGATGAGGAAGAGTTCAGGCACATCTATCTCGGCCAGCCCCGCGAAGATGACGACGCGGTGGTCATCAAGCGGTCGTGGATCATGGCCGCACTCGGGGCCTGTGCGAAGCTCGGGATAGACAAGGGACCGGGCCGCCGGATCGGCTTCGACGTGGCCGATAGCGGTGATGACCAGAACGCGCTGTGCCTCATGGAGGGCATCGAGGCCTCCAGCCTGGACGAATGGAAGGGCGGCGAGGACGAGCTGCTGAAATCGGCGGGTCGGGTCCACAAGGCCGCGCGCGAGGCTGGGGCCGTGATCGATTACGACAGCATCGGGGTGGGCGCCTTTGCCGGCGCACATTTCGCGGCGCTGAACGAGGAGTTCGGGGCCCGGCTCGAATACCACCGCTTCAATGCCAGTGATGGCGTGATCAACCCCGAGGCGCGGGTAGATGCCGACGATCCTAAATCGCCGGTGAACAAGGACTATTACGCCAATCTCAAGGCCCAAACCTGGTGGGATGTCGCCCGCAGGTTCCGCAACACCTTCAACGCGGTGACCAAGGGTATGGCCTATCCGGTCGAGGATCTGATCTCGGTCAGCCCAGATTGCCCGCATGTGGACAGGCTGATTGACGAACTATCCACGCCGCGCCGCGATTTCGACAACGCCGGGCGAGTGAAGGTCGAAAGCAAGAAAGACCTCGGCAAGCGCAAGATCGCATCGCCGAACCTCGCCGATGCCTTCATCATGGCGAATGCGCCGAGAGAAAAGCGGCGCCGTGCCGCCGTAATCGAGACTGGCTTCTACTGAGGGCGGACATGAAAGATATCACGATCCGCCACCCTCAGTACAACGCCTTCGCCGAAAGCTGGCGACAGGTCCGCGATGCCAATGCGGGCGAGGACGATATCAAACAGGCGGGCGAGCGGTATCTGCCCATGAAATCGGGGCAGGCGGCCATCAAGGATCCGGCCAAGCGAGCTGCTGCATATAACGCATACAAGACCCGCGCGGAGTTTCCCGAGATCGTCGCCCCGACCATTCGCGGTGCTGTCGGCGTGATGCTGTCCAAGCCCGCAACAATCGATCTGCCGCCACAGATGGAGCATTTGCGCGAGCGCGCGACGCTTGACGGCCTGACACTGGACGCGCTGCATCGCCGGATTGCGATGGAGGTCATGGCCACCGGGCGCTACGGGCTCCTGCCGGGTCTGCATGACAGTGTGCCGCACCTGTCTGGCTATGTGGCCGAGTCTATCATCAACTGGGATAGCACAGCGGGCGCGCTGGATTTCCTCGTGCTGGACGAAAGCGGGCCTGTGCGGGACCGTGCGACCGGACAATGGTCAGAGGTTGACCGGTATCGCGAGTGCCTGCTTGATGGCGGGGCATTCATCGCCCGGGTCTGGACCAAGGGCGCAAGCGGCTGGTCCACGGAGGAGGAACCGCGTGCGCTGACGCCGCGCAAGACCGCTCTGGACAGCTTGCCGTTCGTCTTCATCGGCTCCCTGGACCTGACGCCTGCGCCTGACGATGTGCCGCTCTATGGCCTCGCCAAGCTGGCCGTGCGGGCTTATCGGGTCGATGCTGATCGGATGGCGGCAATCCATCTGACATGCGAAGGCACACCATGGGTTAACGGGTTCGCCGATGCGCAGAAGGCCGCCCAAGATGGGCTTTTGCCGCAGGGCCTCGGGGCATCTGCTCTTTGGGTTCTGCCCGAGGGGGCAACTGCCGGGGCGCTGGAATTCTCAGCAGCCGGCGTCCAGCCTGCAAAAGACGCCTTTGACGACGCGCTGGATCGGGCCGCGCAATTCGGGGCGCAGATCATTCAACAGGGCAGCGCGGCCGAGAGCGGCGAGGCGCTCAAACTGCGCGCTGCCAGCCAGACGGCGACCCTGACCACCATCGCTCAGACCACGGCGGCGGGGCTTGAGAAAGCCCTGCGCAATATTGCGGTCTGGATCGGGGCAGACCCGGAAGCCGTGATTGTCACGCCGAATCTGGATTTCTTCGACCGCCGCCTGACCACCGAGGAGGCCCGTGCGGTTTGGGATGGCTGGATTGCCGGGGTCTACGATTGGCGCACGGCAGTGGACAAGCTGAAGGATGGCGGCTGGCTCAAAGAGGACGCCGATCCCGACGAAATCGAAGCCCGGCTGAACGCCGAGGGCGGCGACGATCTGGCGGGGACGATCCCGCCGCAACCCGGCGCTGAGGGCGCTATCATCACATAGGAGGCCATGACGTGGCTTTGAAATCGCAATACGCAACGGCGGATGATATCCCCGAGGCGCTGAAAGACCTGTATTCCGAAGGCTCGGACGGGCGTTTCGTGTTGGATGTCGAGGATATCGACGCGCACCCGAAAGTTTCCGGCGTGATCCGGGCGAACAAAGAAAACGCCCGCAAGGCGCAGGAGCGGCTGGCAAGGGTCGAGGAGCTGGAGGGCAAGCTTTCAGGCCTGCCCGAAGACTTCGATGCAGGCGAATGGGATCGGCTGAAATCTGGGGCCAAGCCAGACGAGGCGCTGCAAGCCCTCAAGGACCAGCACGCCCGCGCGGTCGAGGCGATGAAGGCCAAACACAAGACCGATATGGATGCGCTGACAGGCCAGATTGGTGAGCGTGACGGCTATATCGATGGCCAAACCCGCCGCGATGCACTGAATGTCGCGCTGGACGAGGCTGGCTTCGACCCCACCCACAAGGCGCTCCTGGTCGATCACCTCGGTCCGAAAATTAAGGTGCGCCGCGAGGATGATGGCCGCCGCGTGGCATTCGCCGATACCGACCTCGGGGAAGTCGCCCCGCTGGATTTCGTCAAGGATTTCGCTGGAAAGGCAGGCAAAGCCTATCTCGCGAAGGCCTCTGGCCCCGGCGCGCCGGGTTCAGATCGCCCCGGCCAGCGTGGCCAGCCCGCCGGTGATTTCGGTGGCTCGAAAGAGGACCGCCAGAAGGCCATCGCCGCGAAGTTCCCCGAGCTTGGCCGATAATCCGCTGCCCTGATGGGTGCAGCTCCGCGCGAGGCGCGACAAGCCCAACAATGACGCCGCCTCGCGGCACCTATCGAGACAGCACAGGAGTTAACCATGTCTCTTTCGCAAATGCAGGTATTCAACCAGTATTTCATGCCCGCGACCATCGAGACGCTGGCGCAGCTGGTGGACAAGTTCAACGCAGCTTCGGCCGGCGCTATCCGCCTGACCACCGAGGGCTTTGACGGCGATTTCCTTCAGGAGTCGTTCTATGCCGCCATTCACTCGGCCCGCCGCCGCGTGGACCGCTACGCCACCAACAATGCGGCCAGCGCCACCGATCTGACGCAGCTCAAGCATTCGTCGGTCAAGGTGGCTGGCGGTTTTGGTCCGGTGCGGTTTGAGCCCTCGCAAATGACCTGGCTCAACAAGCCGACCACCGAGGGCATCGAGGTTGCATCGCGCAACTTCGCCGAGGCGCTGATGCAGGATCAACTCAACACCGCCATTGCGGCGTTGGTGGCTGCGATCAGCAATCAGGCCGCTGCAACCACCGTCGATATCTCCGGTACCGGACCCGTGACCTATACAGCGGTCAACAACAGCCACGCGCTGTTCGGCGACCACTCGGCGCTCCTGATCGCGCAGGTGATGGACGGCGCGACCTATCACGGGTTCATCGCGCAGAACATTGCCAACACCGGCACCCTGTTCCAGGCAGGCACGGTGCGAGTGGTCGATATGCTCGGCAAGGCCACCGTTGTGACCGATGCGCCGGCGCTGTTCTCGGCCGCGACCACGGAGCCCGCAGTCCCGGCCAAGCGCCGCGTCCTGTCGCTCGTTGCCGGTGCCGCCACTGTGACCGACAGCCGCGACATCATCACCAACATCGACACCGCGAACGGCAAAGAGCGGATCGAGACCACGCTCCAGATGGACTATTCGTTCGGGCTTGGCCTCAAGGGCTACACCTGGGACGAGGCCAACGGCGGCAAGTCCCCGACCGATGCTGAACTGGCGACCGGCACGAACTGGGACAAAATCGCGACCAGCATCAAACACACCGCTGGCACGCTCGCCATCGGCGCTGCTGCCTGATTTTCGCAGGAGGGGCCGGAAACTGCCCCTCTCACCAAGATCAGGAGGATCACATGGCTTTCAATGGTATCGCATACGAGCCACATCCGGTCAGCCCGGAGCGGAAACGGGAACTGAACGCGCAGGGACTCAAGGTGGTAGATGCCCGCTTTGCGCCGGATGGGTATTTTGCCGAACTACCAGAGCCGCAAGGCGATGCACTTGACCTGACTCCCGATGGTGTCGCGGCGATGGACAAGCCCGAACTGCTGGAACTGCTCGAAGCCCACGGCTGGGACGGCGACAAACGGCTGGGGCCGGAGAAGCTGCGCGAGGCGCTGGCCGCCATCGTGTTTATCGGCGACTGACATGCTGTCCTTCACCGTACCCGCAACCACGCCCGCCGAGGTTACGGCCTATCTGGCGCTTGACGGGCGCCCGGGCTGGCCGGTGGAACCCACGGCACAGGCCCAGGCGATCATGCGCGGTCAGCGGGCCTTGGCGGCGCTCTATAACGGCATCTGGCTGACCGAATGGAGCAACGCCGCCGCCCCGGACGCGGTGAAGCACGCCATCGCAGAGGCCGCGCTGGTCGAGGCTGTCAGCCCCGGCTCGCTGTCGGCGGTGGATCCGGGCAAGGTGCTGACCACGGCGGGCAAGCTCGGCTGGGAGGTCACGAACAAGCGAGCGCAGACCGTCGCGGGCAAGCTGCCTGATGTGATCGAGGGCCTGCTGGCGGATTTCATCGAGAGGACGGGGGCTTGCGTGCCTCTGCTGCGGTGGTGATGTGAGCAAGAAAACCCAATCGAGGCGCGGCGGCATCGGTTTCCTCGGGATGCTGGCAATTTTGTTCATCGGCCTGAAGCTGACCGGGCAAATCGGCTGGTCGTGGTGGCTGGTGCTGTCGCCACTCTGGGGGCCTGTTGCCTTCTGGGTCGGGGTGGTTGCTGTCGCAGGTCTTGTCTGGCTGGTGGCAGACCTCATTGAAAAGCTTCTGAAGAGGTTGCGCTGATGGCGGAGGTTGCATCGCTTTTCGGCGGTCCGACCGGCCAGCCGGACCCCGACCAGAATTGCATCTCAGTCCTTGAGGATCTTCTGGAAAAGGCGAGGGCTGGCGAAGTGATTGCGGTCGCAATTGCTGCAAAGCACTGCGATGGGCTGGCGACCGCCAACCATGGCGGCAAAGTCGCTGGCTACGGACTGATCGGCGCCTTGGAAATGATCAAGGCGCGACTGGTGGAGTTCAATTCGGATGGCTGAGGATTTCACCGCCATCGCCGCAGATGTTCGCGCGGGCCTGGGTTCAGTCGGGAACACTCTGACCATCACGCGCACGATCCCTGGCACGCCCGACCCGGAACAGCTCTGGATCGACGTTCCAGATAGCACAGCCTCCGAGACGGTTCCGCAGTTTGGCGAGGGGTCGGGAAAATACCGGTCCGGCGAAACGGTCGTCACCACGGATTTCGAGTTCATGATCGCGGTGCCGAAGGTGCTGATCCCGCAGGAGGGCGACCTGATCATTGCTGGCGGCGAGACGGCCATCATCGTCAAGGTTGAGCCGTTCCCCGCAGGCGGGCAGCCCGTCTATCTCACGATCTGGGCGGATTGCTGATGGCGCGCCGTGATCGCCAGTCGCAGCTGTTCCGCGACCTGATCGCGCGGCTGTCGCCGGAGATGCAGCGGGCGGTGATCACGGCCTGGGAAGATATCCGGGCCAGCATCGACTGGGTCGGTCTGAGGGGAGCTCTCGAACGGCAAGACGTTGATCGGGCCATTGCGGCGCTGAACATTGAGCCAGCAGCTTTCGAGGCCTACCGCGCGGCCGCAACCTCTGCCTATGCTCAGGGTGGGGCTCTGGCGGCCACGACGATCAACGCGCCTGCCGGATCGCGGCTCTCGTTTCGCTTCGATATGACCAATCCCCGCGCTGAGGCATGGATCAGCCAGAATGTCGGGGAGATGATTACCGGCCTGGCTGACACTGCTAAGGATGTGGCGCGCCAGTCGATCCTGACCGGCTATCAGGCCGGGCGGCACCCGCACAGCATTGCGCTTGATCTGGCGGGGCGAGTAGTCGGAGGCAAACGCGCTGGCGGCGTGATCGAACTGGATGGACCGCGCGCAGATCGGTTTTTGGCCGTATCCCGGGGCATGGAGACCGCCGAAGGGGTCAAAGATCTGGTCGTGATGCGTGATGGCGTTCCGGTCGTGCGCTACAAGGTTAATGCCGCGACCGAAGCGCGGATCCTGCGGGCGTGGCGCGCGGGGGAAGCAGTTCCTGCGCCGGATCGGGAAATCAGCCTGCGCCAGTACAAAAACAAGCTGCTGAGCGACCGCGCCAAGCTGATCGCGCAGAAGGAAACGGCCTCGGCCGTCATGTCGGCGCGGCGGGAAGAGTGGCAACAGGCGCTCGACAAACTCGGGGCTCCGGCCAGTGCCGTGATAAAGTCGTGGCGTCACGGTGGTGGCGTGAAAGAGCCGCGCTGGTGGCATGTGCAGGCGAACAATCAGCAGGTGCGAGGAATGGACACGCCGTTTCAGCTGGCGAATGGGGCGAGCATCCAGTTCGCGCATGACCCGGCGGCGCCATTGTCCGAAACCGCAGGCTGCACCTGCGACACAACCTTCCGCCTCGATCACACATGGAACCTGTCCTGATGTGCGAGGGGCCTTGCCGGCAGATGCGGGCCGACTGGCTTGAAGCCATGATCGCGCGTGACGTGGCAAGAGTGGCGAAGATCACGGGGAAGGCCGTCAGGCACATGATCGGGGGTGACGATGGCGCAGAGCTTCGCGGCGATGGTGGACCAGTGGACGCGGGACAGCGAGGCGCGGCTCCTGGCAGTGTTCAAGAGAGCGGTCGAGCTTCTCGCGGATGAGCTGGGCCTTTCCCGGTCAAATGGCGGCAGGACGCCTTACAAAACCGGCAACCTGGTCCGCAGTCTCGTGGCGCGGATTGGCGAAATGCCCGGCCAAGGCGGTCCAGATCAAAAATATGCTGGGTCTGATGTGGGCGCGGTCGTGGCGCAGGCAATCCTCGGGGATGCAATCAGCCTCGGGTTTCAGGCCAATTACGCCCGCCGGATGAATTACGGCTTCGTCGGCATGGATGAGGCCGGGCGGCTTTACAACCAGACCGGCGCAGGCTTCGTGGAATATGCGGCCAGCGTCTGGCCAACCATCGTGGCCCTCGCCGCAGAGGAAATCAAAGGTCAGGTAATGGGCCGGGCGGGATGAACCCGTCCTCCTGATCCTTCGCCATCTGCTTTGCCGTGTCGATGTGTAGGACTGCGACTGAAATCGTCAGCAGCTTTGCCGCGGTTCTCAGGGCAGTTTCGCCATGAGGCGTCTGAGCCCTCCATCGCTTGCCCTGGGCGGAGCGCAGCATGCCGATCATGTTGTGCAGGAGGTCCTGCACTTCGTTGTCGCTGAGTTTTCTTTGGGCCATCGCGCCAACATGGGGGCCGGGATGCCGTCTGTCGAGACCATGATCTGGGCCGCGCTGAGAAAGCGCATCGAGTCTCTTCCTGTTTTTCCCATGCCCATCGCGTGGCCTGCAGACACCTATAAACCGGGACAGGAGCCATTCCTGTCCATCAACAACATCATCGCGCCTCCCCGCCGGATCCTGATCGGGCAGGGCGCAAGTGAGCGCACCGGCACGCTGACAATCGTTCTGGCGCATCCCATCGGGAAGCGGGTCGAGGTTGTTCAGGAGATCGCTGGCCAGATCGGGGCGCACTTCCCGCAGGACTTGTGCGTGCCATTTCAGTCCATCCGCGTCCGGGTGACCAGCGTGGCCCATGTGGCCGAAGGATACCGGGACGGCAGCTGGTGGCGGATCCCGATCAACATTCCGTGGCGGTCTTACGCCTGACAATCATCCGGCCCCGCCGGTTAACCGCCCGCCATGCGCGGGCTTTTTCGCATGGAGAAATGCAATGGCAGGCTTGCAAAAGGTTGCTGGTTCGCGGGCCTTTATCGGCAGCCGCGTGCCCTATCTGTCTACCGTCACCGCTGCGGACTTCGCTGGGCAGTCGAGCTGGCTCGAACTCGGCGGCTGGCAACAGACCGGCGATCTGGGCGCAGAGCAGGAGACGATCACCCAGACCCTGATCAATCAGAACATCACGCTGTACAGCAAGGGGATCATCTCTTTCCCGATCATGTCGAACACCTTCATTCCGATGGCAGATGATCCAGGTCAGGCCGCGTTCCGCGCGGCGCAGAAGTCCTGCAAGCCTTTTGCCTTCAAGATCGAATGGGGCGCAGATTGCGGCGAGGAAAGCGTCGTCACCATCAGCAACGCCTCGCCCGGTGTGGTCGGCTGGAACGCCCATGGCCTCGCCGCCGGCACGCCGGTGCGTTTCGAGACCACCGGCACGCTTCCCGCACCGCTGGTCGCCGGCACTACCTATTTCGTTGCCTCGGCGGGCCTTACCTCCAATGCATTCGGCGTGTCTGCCACCATCGGCGGTGCGGCCATTGCCACCACTGTGGCCGGCACCGGGGTTCACACCGCATATGCCAGCGAGCCGGGCGAGACCGACCTGTTCTTTGGCTTCGCGATGTTCGGCACCAAGACCGGCGGCGATGCCTCGGCCACGCGCCTCCTGAACCTGCCGGTCCAGCCGATCTGCCAGGCAATCACGATCTGACATTCGCCGCGCGCTCCCTGAGCGGCGGATAAGCGGGCCGGCCAGGCGGGATCACTGGCCGGCCCGCACCCTTGATCCCAGATCCCGGAGACAATCATGGATATCCAGAGCCTGAAAAAAGACGTTGCCGCCTCGACCGAGGGTCAATGGGTCGGTGACATTCCCGAGATGGGCGACCTGCGCCTGCGCGTGCGGGGTGAGAACAGCCCCAAGGTTGCAGCGCTGCGGGCCCGCAAGCTGCGCGCCGTGCCGAAGGACATGCGCGCCCGTGATGGCATGCCGATCTTCTCGGAAGTGCTGCGGGTCACGTCCGAGGTTTTGCATGAGATCGTGCTGCTCGATTGGGAAGGCCTGACCGATGGCGGCAAGCCGGTGAAGTTCGACGCCGATCTGGCAAAGGAATGGCTTACCAACCCCGATTTTCAGGAATTCGCCGATGCGGTGGCCTGGGCGTCGAAGGTCGTGGCCAATGGCGATGCCGACCGCACCGAGGATATCGCGGGAAACTGACCGCAGCGCTCAAATGGGCGCTGGAGGATGCCGGATCAGCTGAGGCCCGGCGCAAGAGGCTGGAAGGGCGCGGCAAGCCAATTCCGGATCACCTCTGGCCCCCGGATATCATCCCCGGGGCCGAGGACTGGCTGGCCGATTTCTACGAGCTTTCATCTGACCGCCAGCGCGGGGATGGCTGGATCGGGCAACTGCCCGCAGCTTCGATACATCGGCACACCACGGGTTGGCCGGATGAAGACCGCCAGATGTTCAGGGCCTGCATGCGCGCGCTGGACGAGGTGTTCCTGAAATCTCAGCGCAATGAGCCGGATATCCCGGAAAGCGACAATCCGGCCCGCGACATGTTCCGGGCGAAAATGGGGGCTGCAAAACCATGACAGAGATTGCGGCCCTCGGCCTTCGCGCCGATTCCTCCAGTCTGGTTGTCGCGACCGAGGATCTGAAAAAGCTGTCCAAGGCCGCCGGCGAGGCAGAGCAGGCAGCTGAAAAGCTGGCACCGGCGGAGAAAAAGGCCGGGGCCGCTGCGGGTGAAATGGGCGACAAGGCCCGCAAGGCCGCGACCGACACGAAGAAGCTGGGCGACGACAGCCGGACCACCGAGGGCGCGCTGCATCGTCTTGCGGAGAGGGCAGGAAAGGTGGCCGGAACGCTTGTCGCCATGGCCACGGCGGCATTCTCGGTCGGCGCCTATGTGCGGCTGGCCGATAGCTGGTCGGACATGCGCAGCACACTTGGCGCCGCCATTGGTGATATGGACGCGGCCAGCGGCATGATGAACCGCATGTTGGAAATCGCTCAGGCCAGCTACTCGCCTCTCGATCAGACGGTGCAGATGTATGCCCGCAACGTTGCCGTGCTGCGGGATCTGGGCAAGAACGCAGGGCAGGCCGCCGATTTCACGGAATCTCTCAACCACATGCTGGTGATCACCGCGACCAAGGGCGAGCGGGCGGCTTCTGTTCAGGGGGCGCTCTCGAAGGCCATGGCTACAGGGAGGCTCCAAGCCGACGGGCTGGAGACGGTTCTTGCCAACGGTGGACGGGTGGCTCAGGCGCTTGCAGACGAACTCGGGACGACCGTATCTGGGCTTCGCGACTTCGCATCGCAGGGCAAGATCACCGGTCAAGTCATTGCTGATGCGATCATAAAGCCGCTTGAGGATGTGCGAGACGTTGCGGTGGGCATGGATGCGACTGTCGCAGATGGCTTCACCAAGGTTGGAAACTCGCTTCTGGCGCTGGTCGGGAATTTTGATCAGGCGACAGGTGCTTCGCTTTGGTTCGCGACACAGCTTGACGATCTATCGAAATGGCTGACCGCTCTTTCGCAGACCGACTTCGCGGCCTGGGCGGCGAGCGCGACAGGCGCGTTGACACTGCTCGGCCAGACGCTGCTGATCCTGTCGGCAACCCGGATCCCAGCGGCCTTCGCTGCGCTGGTCGCGTTCAATTACGCCTCAGCCGCGTCCACAGCAGCTATGGCTGTACAGGCCGGGGCGGCACGTGCCCTCGGGGCTGCAATGGCGCTGGTCGGCGGGCCTGCCGGTCTAGTGGCCGCCGGATTGGCGGCGCTTGGCTTTGCTTGGTACAACAACATTCAGGGGGCCAGCAATTACAGCAAGGCCGCTGCCGATGCTGCGGTGGCGCAGGACGCGCTCAATGGGGCAATGGAGACCTTCCAGCGCGCTCAGACAGCCGAGGCGTGGCGTAATGCCATGGAGGCCGCCCGGGGCGCGGTCAGCAGCATGAGGGAAGAGATTGCCGCGATAGAGGCCCAAGCCGGCACCCCGGGCGGGTCAATGCCCGGAACCTTCGGCATGGTAATGGATCCTGCACTGCAGGCTGCGCTGGATCAGGCAAATTCCAAACTTGGGACCGCGCAATCCACTATGGCTTTGCTGGCCGCGACGGCCGGCGTGTACAGCGTCTCGATGCAAAGCACGGTTCAGGCAGCAGCCGCGCTCACCGCTGAGCAGGAAAAGGCTGCAGCAACGGCGATGGAGCTGGAGCGCAGCTATCGCGACCGGGCCGCCCTGGCGCAGGCCGAGCAGCAGTATGGCCGCGACAGTGCCCGCTATCTGGAACTCCAGCTCCAGCAGGAGCGGGCGATTCAGCACGCCAAGATCGCAGCCCTGGACGTGTCAAACGAGCAGAAGGCCAGCCTGCGGGCGGCCTATGACGAGATGATGCGGCTTGAGGCGAAAACGCAGGGCTGGAAGGTCGAGATCGGGAAGCTCTCGCCGCCCTTGCAGGCCGCCTATGACTGGCTGGAGAAGATCCGAGACACGCAGCCCGGCGACAGCTGGCTCTCCACGGCCATCGCAAATGCGGCTTCCCTCGCCACTGAGCTTTGGGACGCGGTACGGGCAAAAGGTGCTCTGACCGCTACCGCGGTGGATGCCGCTGGCAACCCGGTTATTCCGGGGCTCGGTGGGGTCAAGCCGAATTGGCGCGAAAACACGGTGGATCTGGGCGACAACTCCAAGATTGGCGGTGGTGGCGGTGGAGGGAGTTCAGACCGCCAATCAGGCCTTGAGGCGCTGATCACGGAATTTGCGACCGAGCGGGAGCTGATTGAAGAGTGGTACGGCACCCGCCAGGCGCTGATCAACAGCTATACCGATCAGGAGCTTGATTTCCTTGGTGGGAAACATGGGGCGATTGAGCGGTTGGAGGCAGAGCATCAGGCGCGCATTTCGGAGCTGCGTCAGCAAGAGCAAAATCAGCAACTCGGCTTTTACTCCGGGTTCTTCGGAAACATGGCAGCAATAGCTCAGGCCGGCGGTGATAAGCTTTTCGCTGTCATGAAGGCGTTCAGCATCGCTCAGGGGCTGATTAACTCGTATCGTGCCTATACTGAAATCCTAGCCGATCCAGCTCTCATAGGGCGGCCATTCCTGCGTCAGGCCTTGGCATACAGCGCGCTTGGCGCGGGCCTTGCGCAAGTTGCCGCGATGCGCCGTACCTCTGTTGGGGGAGGCGGTGGTGGTGGGGCCGGCAGTGGATCAAGTTCGGGTGGCTCGGCGGCATCCTCTGCTCCTGAGGCACCCCTGCGTGTTAGCGCTGATGCGTTCGACCCGGCACAGTTTTACACGGGTGAAGCCGTACAGAAGTGGTTTGATGCCATCCAGAAAGAGGCCGGGAACCGAGGAATCACCTGGGTTCCCGTTTGAGGTCAATCACTTAACGCACTTGAAGATGGCGATGTTCTTGGCTGCCACATGGTACATTCCGTTTTGGGGCTGATGATCCATCCGACGATCAAGATACTGAACCTTGCTGCCGCACGTCGCTTGAGCTTTCACTGCGGCGGCGTCGATCTGAGCTTGCTTTTGCTCTTCCGTGCCGTAGGCAAAGGTGTCTCCATACATCTCGATCTCGGCGGTCGCGCCGTTAAATGAATGGACCGCCGTCTCGGTGCTTACGCACCCCGCGAGAAGCGCCATCGCGGCAAGAGTTAAAGTAGGGCGCATAAGAAATCCTCTCAGGGGGCAGGGTATTTGATGGCGGTTTGGCGCAAGCGTTCCGCATACTTGTAAATGTCGTCCAAATCGTCGATTGCAATGCGCTCTTCGGCTTCACCGTCGAAAACCCCAAGATACTTTATTGAACGGTTGAAATGCAGACGCGCTAAGGGACGCCGGTTGTTGTCGTCGGCTAGGATCCCGCAGTACGATTTCTGATCTCGCATAACCACGCGAGCGGGTTTCATGACCGCCGATACGATGGCTTTGACGATCAGGAAGGCTTCCGCCTCTTCCGGCGTGGTCACGATCTCGCCTTCGGGTTGGGCTGCGGACTCTTCAAGCGGCTCCGTTGGGGCTTCTGTTTTTGCGAGGGCTGACGACAGTCGATCCTGAACAGATTCCCGGATCACTTCACGGAAGGCGGATTTTACCAGTCCGCGGTACTGGTCGATGACAGCGGCGGTAAAGCGGCCTTCATGCACGCTCGAAGCCAGAAGGCGGATGAAATCCTCGCTGGGGCTGTCGATCTGCTTGTTGATCTCCGCCTTGAGGGCGGAGGTGTACTTAAGGCGCTCAGCGTTCGCGAGGATGCCATCCACATCGAAGCCGGCCTTCTCGAACTTCTTTAGTTCAGCCAGAACCTGGCTGTTTGGTTCCGATATGTCGAAGGTGAAGAAAGGGCGGGTGTCGAGCTTGTTCGGCTCTTCAAGATCGCTGTGAAAGTGGAAGAAGCGTCCATTGGTCAGAATGGCGAACTTCGCACTTGTGACGGAGAAATACCGGTAGAGCTGAGCCAAATGCACTTTGTCGAGGTTGGTGCTGATCGGCTTACACTCGATCAGGATGCGGATCTGATCATCCAGCTTGATCGCATAATCTACCTTCTCGCCCTTCTTCCCGACGGCGTCAGCGGTGAACTCGGGGATCACCTCGCCAGGGTTGAAAACGTCATATCCCAGTGACTGGAGGAACGGTAGGACAACCGCAGTTTTGACGGCTTCTTCAGTCAGCATCGTATTGGCATGCTGCTGAACTCTATCGGTCAAAACCTTAAGTGTGGCGTCGATGGACATAAATTCCTCCCTGATTCCAATCCCGCCATGGTCGGCGGGCGGGGATCGAGGAGTCAACCAGCGCGTGTCAGGGAGTTGCGGCGACAAAATACCGCCCCTGAAATCGTTGCATACGCGGGAAATTTTCCCGATTTTTGTCGGGGCAATTGATTTTCGATCATTTGGTGATCGAGCGAATTCAAAGCCGTAGAGAAGATAGTGTGTGCTGTTTGGTCGGACGCTCGTGGACGCTAAACTGCTGAGATAAAATGGGTATTGCGCAGATTGGCGCGAGTGTGATTGCTGAATGGAGACGCTGAAAAGGAGGGGCGTCAGGGAGCGGGGCAGGGCCAAGCTTCGGTGAACGCCATCAGGGTCAGCATACCGGCAGGGAGGTGCCGGTTAGCGGGATTTTCCGCCAGATACTTGCACATCACGTCTGCGGTTTGTGAGAGGGTCACGTCTTTGGGGAGGCAGTAGGTGATAGAGGTGCCCATCCCAGAAGCCGCCTGCGTGGCTTCGAGCGCCCCCGCAGCGTAGCCGAACGCAGTTTGCCTTGCGTTTGGGTCGCAGAATTTGATCAGGTCGTTGCCCTTTAGAAAGCCGCCGTAATCAGCGGATGCGGGCGAGGCCAGCAGGGCAGTCAGGCAGAGGGCCAGGCGCATGTCACTCCTCGGGGGCGTCGGGTGGGGTGGGTTCACCATGTATGAGTCTAGATAGGTTCCCAAGGACATCACTCAGGGTTCTCGATTCCACCATCAGGGCATCTAGCTCGTCTTCGTGAGCTTGGGAGATTCTTCCTTCTCTGCGCTCATTCCGGATGACCTGCGTCAAGTGGCGTATCTGAGCGCTGTTGTATGCGAGCGCTCTAGCCGTGCGATCCATCTCGATCACTATCGCATTGTCGTCAGGTTCTGGAAATTTCTCTTCGAGCACCTGAACGATCAAAGAATTAACGGACGCCTCGCCCGCCGCCTCCTTCACCCGCTCATAGAGCGGCGTGGGCAGTCGAATCGTGTAGCGGGTGTAGTCGTCTTGCTTGGCCATGGCGCAGCATAGGCACCAAAATAGTGAAACCGGCAAGAAAAGTCTTGATCACCAAATTGGTGAATAGTATCGTTCACCAAAATAGTGAAAGGAGCGACATGCAAGCCCAAGAGGAAATGGTCCGGCTTACCATCGCTGTCCCCGCAACCTTGCGGGTGCTGCTGAAGGCGAGTGCGGCGGAGAATGACAGATCGTTCAGTGGTGAGATCATTCACTGCTTGAAACGTGGGTCCGGCTGGAAGTCCGACGAACCGGCAGCGGTGGGTGAGGTTGGAGCCAGCCCCGCCGCTGCCGAATGAGCCGGTCGCGCGTCAACGCGGCCAAACCACATCACGCTTAACTATGGAGAACAGCGTGACCGACAAAGATGATAACCAATTCCCCGTGGTTTCGGTAGGGGATATCGGCGGGTCTAAGATCCAGACGGTGAATGCCCGTGATCTGCATGCCTATCTTGAAGTTGGGAAGGATTTCTCGACTTGGATCAAGGATCGCATCAAGCAGTATGGCTTTGTGCTCAACATGGACTACTGCGAGGTTTCCCCCGAAACTGGGGAAAACTCATCTGGTGGTCGCCCCGCGAAGGAATACTATATCTCGCTCGACATGGCGAAAGAGCTGTCCATGGTTGAGCGGAACGAAAAGGGCAAAGAGGCGCGGCAATACTTCATCCGCATGGAGAAGAAGGCCCAGGAAGCCATTGCACAGCCCATCACCTTTGACCCCAACGACCCGGCGCAGCTTCGCGGTTTGCTTTCGAACTATGCCGAGCGGACGCAGATCGCAGAGGCCAAAGTTTCAGCGATGACACCGAAGGTTGATGCATTCGACCGTCTTGATACGGCTGAGGGCAACCTGACTCTGCGGCCGGCAAGTAAGGTGCTCTCCTATCAGGAGCACAAGATGTCGAAGTGGATGGAGCTGAACCGCTGGGCTTTCCGGCAGAATGGCAAGGGCCCGCTTCAACCCTATGCTGACAAGCGGATGGCTGGCCTTCTGGATCTCAAACTTCGTCATTTCGATGACCCACGGACAGGCGAGCCGAAGGTTGATGCGACTATGGTCATCACGCCTAAGGGTATGGCGAGGCTGGCAAAAGTTCTTCCTCGCGACGGTATGATGTCGTGAGGAAGCCCGAGATTGTTGAGGTGACCGAGGCGGGTGACCGTCTTGATGGCTCTCCGCTTGTGACAGCTTCTCGGGAAGCGGTTCGGGCTGGATACATGGTTAATGTTCCGGTTGTGCTGCGCTACCCCGATGGGCGCATGGTGAAGACCCACGAGGGTAGGATCACACCGAAGGGTCTGGCTGTCGCGGCCGAGCAAATGGGACGCGACGAGCTGCGCCACTGAAATAAAGCGGCCCCCGGAAGCGCTCGCAACGCGACCGGAGGCCTAACCCCAACCTGATCAACTAGGAGGATCAGATCATGGCTCTGGCCAAATATAGTCTCACGCCCGCGCTTTTCCAGGAAATTCGCCTGAGCGACATGTTCAGCGACCCCCGCTTGTCACACGCTTTCCGGCGTGGTGAGGACGGAGAGCCGATGATGGTCCCGTGCCCGGTGCGCCCGCTGGAGCCTCAGCTCGGCGAGTTCCTGTCGCAGGAGGTGGACGCATGAACCGCCGCGACATCATCACCGCC
>NZ_JBZEGG010000042.1:0-24380 GCF_058313095.1 Pseudogemmobacter sp. TB195 | reverse complement strand
GCCCGTGCCGGATTACACAACGCTCTGCCGCAGGCAGAAGCAGCTGAATGTGCAGATCCCGTATCGTGCGGCGCCCGTTCGCCGTGACCAGTTGCACGACGACATTGCCCTTGCGCTGGACGCGATCACCGCGCCTGCGCCCGGCCCCCGTGAGATCGCCGAGGCCGCCAGCTATCTGCGCCACGCCCTGCGCCTGATCAAAGCGGGGGGGACGGCATGATCACCGAGGCTGACAAAGCATCGCTCCGCATGGAGCGGGTGACTGTGCGCGAGATTGCCCGCCAGGTGGCGAAAGAGGCCGGGGTGAAGCCTGCGGTGATCTTCGGGCCAAGCCGCAAGCAGAAGGATTTCAGGCTGCGCGCCCTGGTCTGCTTCACCCCCCGCCACCACGGCATGAGCTATCCCAGGATCGGCATGGCTCTTGGCCGGGATCACTGCACCATCCGAAGCGCGGTTATCAATGAGCGGCGCAGGAGGGGTGAGGCATGAAGCGGCGCGACATTCTTTCGCTCGCGCCTGCCGCGGTGCTGGGCTGCACGATCCCGGTTGGCGCCTGCACCCTGAACCTGTCCGAAACGCCGATCATGGCCCTGCATCGCAGGTACGTGGACATAAATGATGCCGCTCGGGCATATGTTCACGACGAGATTTCCGGCGAGGGCGAAGACGACGCAGTCGAGCGGCTTTTCTTCCGGGAGTGGGATCGTGTTGAGGATGCTATAACGGCGATCCCGCCCACCACCGCACAGGACATGACGGCGAAGACGCTGGTCGCGCACTGCCATGGCGATTTCACTTGCCTGAACTACGATACGTCGCCGTTCTGGGCCGAGGCCCGCGCGCTGGTGGGGGGAGACGAATGCGCAAAACCCTCGACGCTCTCGATGAACTGACCGGCGTGCGCGATCTGGTTCAGCTACTCGTAATGACCACCCGCCACCAGCCCGACGACGACCGGAAGGCCTTGGTCCTCAGGGTCTGAGGCCGCGCTGATCCGGCTCAATTTCGGGATCGCCATGCTTCACGGCGCCAAAAATGCGGAGGCCGGCCCATGACCTATTCCGACAAGGTGCGGGCCGAGGTCGCCGCCCGCTACGGCGTCCCGGTGCGCTGCCCCGTCCAGATCATCCCGCCCGGGGTGATCGCAGCAGACACCGGTCCCTGGGCATCAGTTGGGGCTGTCCGGCGCGGGCGCCTGCTAACCGCGAAGGAGCGCTTGCAGACGGCCGAACTACGGGACGGCGGCGCGAGCTTCCGCGAGCTCGGACGATATCTCAACCGCAGCACCAGCCACGTCTACAGCGTTCTGCGGTGACTTCCCCCCTGCCCTAGCTCCTACGTCTTTGGGGGCGCGGCGATCACAAACGAGTGATGCCGTTCCGGATTATACCGCAATGTTCCGTAGTCAAGTGGGGGAATGAACGCCGGAATAAGCTCGCCCAATCTGAAATAAACCAAACAAAATAAAATACTTAAACTGAACGATTGGCGGAGGGGAGTGGGAGTCGAACCCACCCGGGACAGTCTCGCTGCCCCAACCGGTTTTGAAGACCGACCGCCCCACCGGAGACGATTCCCTTCCCTCACGGATCAAAACTAGTGACGCGGCCCCGGCGACGCAAGCACGGAGCCTCCGGGCGGGAGCGCCCGTGGCTGTCGCTGTGGCCGTGACATTTCATCGCCTGACCTGATCCGCGTTAACACTTTTTTTCGAAAGCATGTGCAGATTGTCGGGATATCGGCCCGAGCCGTCCTTCTGTGACGCGGATCAGTCTGGTGGTGCAGAGGATGCTCCCCGTCTGACAACAGGAAGCGGCCTGGATCCGACAGGACACCTGCAAAAACAGAGGTCAGAAGTCGGGGACAGGCAAAAGCCGGCCGGCAGACAGACAGGCAGAAGGATGTAAGGGGTTACGGATGAACGCAGATATGGAGCTCCGGGATGCGGCCGTACCTGAAGCCTGGCGGGCTGCCGGGGTCCTGTTTGCCACAATCTTCCTGGCAACGCTTTTCGGGATCTACAGTCGCCCGGTCGGCTTTCTCGCCAGTATCTGGCCGGCCAATGCGATCATGCTTGGACTGATGCTGCGCAATCCGGTCATGGCGCAGGCGCCCGGCTGGCTGGCGGGCTTCGCCGGGTTCATGATCGGCGATCTGCTGACCGGATCGGGTCTTGAAAAAGCCCTGATCCTCAATATCGCCAATATCATCAGTATCTCGACCGCCTATGCCATACTGACCCGCCTGCCTGCCGAGATCAGCGAGTTGCGACAGCCGGTTTCAATGCTGTGGATCGTACTGGCCTCGCTTGCAGGCGGATTTGCCTCAGGACTGCTGGGGGGGATCGCCGGCATAAAGTACTGGGGCGGCGATGCGCTCAGCGGGATTGTCTACTGGACGGCGGGTGAGTTCGTCACCTTCATCGCCTTTCTCCCTGTGATCCTCTCGGCTCCTCCCCTGGCGCAGATCAGGAAATACTGGTACCGGCTTGATCTCATAGACAGAAGCGACCTTGTTCCCGCCATGATGGTCGTGCTGACTTTCATCGCCTCGCTGTTGATCGGTGGCCCCGGTGCCGTGGCCTTCCCTGTCCTCGCGCTCCTCTGGTGCGGACTGACCTGGTCTGTCTTTGCAACCGCTGTGCTTACGCTGGTCTTCGGGGTCATGGCACTTGGGGTGATCGCCAGCGGGCTGGTTCCCTATCTCGACGGCTTCCCCGACAAGGCCGCGCTGTCTTCGTTCCGCCTTGGCGCCTCGGCGATTGCGCTTGTGCCGATCACCCTCGCCATCGTGATGCGCAGCCGCAACGAACTGACCGAGCGGCTGCGCTATCTGGCCAGTCATGATGCACTGACCGGCGTGACCAATCGGGCAGCCTTCCACGAACAGGCCTCGAGGCGGCTTGCCGCAGCGGATCGCAGCACCGCGATGATGATGATAGATCTCGATCATTTTAAATCCGTCAATGACACCTGGGGCCATGCCGCCGGTGACGAGGTCCTGCGCGAGACCGCGCGGCGGGTTGTCCGGATGCTGCGCCCGGCTGATCTGTTTGCACGGGTGGGTGGCGAGGAATTCGTGGTCATGATCAATGGTGTCACGCTTGAGCAGGCGCAATCAGTGGCCGAGCGCCTGCTGACTGTCGTCTCCGAACAACCCGTGCGGGTTGGCGACGCGCCGATCCTGATTGCAGTCACCACCAGCATCGGCCTGGCCGTCGCGCGGCCTGACGGCGCAACCTCTCCGGATGCCCTGATGCAGCAGGCGGATCATGCGCTCTATCAGGCAAAACATGGGGGACGTAACCGGGTGGTCACAGTCGGTGTAGCCGGAAAATAGCACCGCCGATCCCCGCTTAAAGACCCTTATTCCTTACCGGAGCGCTGCCCTTCTCCAGGGCGCCCCATGACGAAAGCTGAGCGGAGTTGACCGTGAGCCTCCCGATCAAAGCCGATATTGCCGCTCTGGTCGGTCAGGACGCAGCCGGTGCTGATGCCCGTGTCTTTACCCAAAAGGTCGGGATTACCGCACATCTCGGGATGGTGTTCCGCAACTGGCTGGGCAGGTATGACGAAGGCCCCAGAAACAGCTTAGGGGGTCTGGTCAGCTGATCGACAAACTGCAAACGCCGCCTGTTCCTGTGACAGGCGACGTTTTTCATTGCAACCAACACGTCAGGCCCACCGGTCTGATGAGTTCTTTTTCACCGCGCGTTCAGAATCATTGCCCATAAATAAAGTATCACTTAACACTTGTGCAGTGGACCACCCCGAACCGCAAATCCACGCCCCGGCCCGGGCATTTGGGCGGAGATTCTGGTGTCACAGCTCAGCGATACAATCACGGCAGAAACCTCGGACCAGCAGCGGCTGCTGGCAGAGCGGCTGCGGCGGTTGCGCAAGGCCAGCGGCCTCTCGCTTCGCCAGCTCGCCGATGCAACCGGGACTTCGGCCAGTTTTCTCAGCCAGCTTGAACGCGGCTTGACCGGTGCCAGCACCTCAACGCTGATCCGCATCGCCAATGCTTTCGGCTGTTCGATCTCCGAGCTTTTCGCCTTCACCGACAGCGCACAAAACCCGGTCTTGCGCCGCAAGGACCGCCCCACCCTGCCCGAGATGAGCGGGCATCGGAAGATGCTGCTCTCGCGCCGGCCCCTGACGCAGTTCGAGGCCTATGTCTCCGAGTTCGAGCCGGGCGGCTCGACCGGCGACGAGGCCTATAGCCACGGCGATTCACATGAAATGATCCTCGTTCTGGCCGGCAAGGTGCAGATCGACCTCGGCCCGCAGAGCTACCAGCTCGACGAGGGCGACAGCATCGAATTCCAGAGCTCGGTCCCCCACCGCGTCGCCAATACGGGCACCGGGGCGGCCTCGGTCCTCTTCGTGACCTCACCGCCCACCTCGACCACCGGCTATCTCGACACGTTCCGCGCCGGCCGCAGCGAAAGATCCGGCGAAGACCGGATCCAGATAAAATATGATTAAACAAATCTTACACTCAGGGAGCAACCGCAATGAAGCTGAAAAACCTCACCGGCCTGTCGCTGGTCCTCGGCCTTGGCCTTTCCCTTCAGGCGCAGGCCGATACCCCCGTCGCAGGCGAAACCGCCGAAGGCTCGCTTGCCGGCAAGACGCTGACCTTCGTGTCATATGGTGGCACTTTCCAGGACGGCCAGATCGCGGCCCTTGAACAGTTCGTGGCGCAATCCGGGGTCACGCTCCTGTCGGACGGCCCCACCGAAAACGCCAAGATCCAGGCTCAGGTCGAATCCGGCAATGTGATGTGGGATGTGGTCGATACCGGTGACTACACCCCGTTTGTCCATTGTGGCACCCTGTTCCAGAAGCTTGACTTCTCGAAGCTCGACATTTCGAAAGTGCCGGAAGGCCAGGTCGGAGAATGTTCAGTTCCCGCGATGAACTATGCGATCATGTTCCTCTACAACAAAGACAAATGGCCCGAGAACGGCCCGGCTTCCTGGGCGGATTTCTTTGATACCGAGAAATTCCCCGGCACCCGTGGCATTCCCGGCTATTCCGATGCCGAAGGCTATATGATCGAGCTCGCGCTTCTGAATGACGGCGTGGCAAAGGCTGATCTTTTCCCGGCAGATATTGACCGTGGCCTGAACAAATGGCGGTCGATGCGCGACAGCCTCGTTTTGTGGACCACCGGCGCCGAAAGCGCGCAGATGATGGAATCGGGCGAAGTTGATATGGTCATGGTCTGGTCCGGCCGGGGCAAGGCCGCGCTGGAAAATGGCGCGAATTATCAGCCGGTCTGGCAGGACTGGGTTGTCGTGAAGGATCAGATCACCATCCCGGTCGGCGTCAAGGATGTCGACGCCGCCCATGCGCTGATCAATGCCTATCTCGGCGCCGACGCCCAAAGCAAAATGGCCGAAGAGACCTCGTACTCGCCGATCAATATCGACTCGAAGCCGCAGGTCGATGAGCTGACCGCTTCTTTCATGACCAATACGCCCGAAAAACAGGCGATGGCCTATAATCAGAATGTGCAATACTGGGTCGATAACTATGATGTTCTCAGCGAAAAATGGGCTGAATTCATCGCAGGCAACTAAGCCTCACCGAACCCCGCGCGCCTGAGCCTGCGCGGTCATGCTGCGGCGCCCCCTGCCAGGGTCGCCGCAGCTCCCTTCCGGCACCTGCGCGCTGACGCGGCCGCCGCCCCCGAAGAGACATCACGAGCCCCGTCAGAGGATCCATGTCAGTGCCCGACCCAAGCGCCCTCTCGCCCCGCAGGATCCTGTCGCATCCCGCTTTGCTGACGCTGCCTGCGCTGGCGATCCTGATCCTTGTCATGGCGGTGCCGCTTGGCACCGTGATCAGCCGCAGCTTTACCGAGGGCGATGCGTTTCTCGACAATTACTACTGGTTTTTCAACACGCCGGTGAACATGACTGTGCTGATCCGGACCTTCCGCATCGCTGCTGTGGTGACGCTGGTCTGCGTGATCGTGGCCTATCCCTATGCCTATGCGATGTCGGTCGTGGGCCCGCGCCTGCGGCTCTTTCTGATCATGTGCGTGCTGGTGCCGTTCTGGGTTTCGGGCGTGGTGCGCACGCTGGCCTGGGTGATCTTGCTGCAAGACAGTGGTGTCATTAACAAGACGCTGCTTGCGCTCGGGTTTGACAAGGTCAAGCTGATCCGCACCCAGCTGGGCGTCACCATCGGCATGACCCAGATCCTGCTGCCCTTCATGATCATGCCGCTCTATGCTGTGATGCGCGGCATCGACCTGCGGCTGATCCAGGCGGCAAAAAGCCTGGGCGCGCATCCGGTCAAGACCTTCTTCCAGGTCTATCTGCCGCTGTCGCTGCCCGGTGTTTTCGCCGGCGCCACCATCGTCTTCATCCTTGCGCTTGGCTTCTACATCACGCCGATGCTGCTTGGCGGCACGCAAAGCTCGATGCTCTCGACGCTGGTGCAGCAACAGGTGCTGTCGCTGCTGAACTGGGGCCGGGGCGGCGCGATGGGGGTTGTGCTTCTGATCGCGACCTTCGGCTTCCTTGCACTCGCCGCCCCCTTCATGCGGCAGAAATACAAGATGAGCGGAGGCAGCCGGTGAAACACTTCAATCCTGGCAAGCTGATCCTCGGGCTGACGGTGGCGCTGATTGCACTCTGGCTGCTCGCGCCCACCATTGTCGTGGTGCCGATGTCTTTCGCCGATAAGAAATCCCTCGCCTTCCCGCCCAGCGGGTTCTCGCTGAAATGGTACGAGAATTTCTTCACCAATCCGCAATGGTTCAACAGTTTCACCACCTCGCTGAAGGTAGCGGTGATGGTCTCGGTTGTGGCGACCGTGATCGGCACCATGGCCGCCATCGGGATCGAGCGGATGAAATCCCGTGCTGCGGGCCTGATCCGGATGCTCCTGATCACGCCGATGGTGGTGCCGGGCGTCGTTCTGGCAGTGGGCGTTTACGCGGTCTACCTGACCCAGGGCCTTGTCGGGACCTGGACCGGCTATGTGCTGGCGCATACGCTGCTGGCGATCCCCTTCGTGGTGATCGCGGTCGGCGCGAATCTTGCCGTCTTTGACCAGCGGCTGGAAACCGCCGCCGCGAGCCTTGGCGCCAACCGGCTGACCACGTTTTTCACCGTGACCCTGCCGCTGATCCGGCCTGGCATCCTGTCCGGCGCGCTTTTCGCATTTGTCACCTCGTTTGACGAAGTCATCGTGTCCCTGTTCATCACCAGCCCGCAGCTGAAAACGCTGCCGGTGCAGATTTTCTCGTCGATGACCCGCGACGCCGATCCGACCGTCGCCGCTGTCGGCTCGCTGATCTTTCTGACCACCACGCTCGTCATCGGACTGGGCCTTATCTTCGGAACCCGTAAAGGGCGCAAATCATGACCAATGCACCAACCGGCAGCCGCAAGGGCGCGGCCATCGACATCCAGGCCTGTTCGAAATTCTACGGCAATTTCACCGCGCTGGATGATGTGTCGCTCAGGGTCGAGCCGGGCGAGTTCATGTCCTTTCTCGGGCCGTCCGGTTCGGGCAAGACCACCACGCTGAACCTGATCGCCGGCTTCACCGATCTGAGCCGGGGCGAGATCCGGCTTGGCGAGCGCCCGATCAGCAATGTCCCCGCCCATAAGCGCAATATCGGGGTGGTGTTCCAGCATTACGCGCTGTTCCCGCATATGACGGTGGCGAAGAACGTGGCCTACCCTTTGCGTCAGCGCGGTGTGGCAAAGGCCGAGCGTGACCGCCTGGTTGAAGGCGCGCTGGCCAAGGTGCATCTTGAGAAATTCGCGCATCGCTACCCGTCCGAGCTGTCCGGCGGCCAGCAGCAGCGCGTCGCGCTGGCCCGCGCGATGGTCTTTGACCCTTCGGTCCTTCTTATGGATGAACCCCTTGGCGCGCTTGACAAAAAGCTGCGCGAGGTTTTGCAGCTGGAAATCCGCCGCATCCATCGCGAGCTCGGATCAACCTTCGTCTATGTCACCCATGACCAGGAAGAAGCGCTGGTGCTGTCCGACCGGATCGCAGTCTTCAACAAGGGCCGGATCGAGCAGGTCGGCACAGGGCATCAGCTTTACTCGAACCCCCAGACGCTGTTTGTCGGCCAGTTCATCGGCGAAAGCTCGATCCTGCGCGGCGGCCACCGGGTGAATGGCGCGGAAACCGCGCTGGATATCGGCGGCACCCCCATTTCGGCCCCCGGCACTCCGAAATCCGATGGCGCGCAGGTCATTCTTCTGCGCCCCGAAGATGTCGCCGTCCAGGCCCCCGGCACGGGCGCGGCCCAGGGGCGCGGCAATGTGATCCAGGGCACGGTGCGCGAGGCGATCTATCTGGGATCTGCGATGAAATATGAAGTTCTCCTCGCGGACGGCACGCCCATCGTGGCGCGCACCGCCACGCAAGGCGAGGCTTTCGGGATCGGCGCCGGCATCGAGCTGGCCTGGAAGCCGGAAGATGGCAGGCTTCTGACCGATGACGGCTCGGTAGGCGGACATTAGGTCCTGGGCCACTAACAGGTGATGAACATGCAAGCGAAGAAAAACGGCGGCGTCTCATTCTGGTATGAGAATATCGGCGGCACGCCCGGCTACCGCGCGCCGCTGCCCGGCAATATCGAGGTCGATATCTGCATTGTCGGCGCGGGCTATACCGGGCTCTGGACCGCCTATTACCTGACCGAGATCGAACCGACACTGCGGATCGCGATTGTCGAAAAGGAATTCGCGGGCTTTGGCGGTTCGGGCCGCAATGGCGGCTGGTGTTCGGGCGAATTCAGCTGGAGCCGGAACAAATACCTCTCGACCGGCACCCGCGAAGGCGTGATCGACTTCGAGCGTCAGCTGCGCGGCACCGTGGCCGAGGTGGAGCGGGTGACGCAAAAGGACGGCATCGATTGCGACTTCCTGATGACCGACTGCCTGACCTTTGCCCAGACCCCGGCGCAATGGGGGCGGCTGCAGGAAGATTACGCGACCGCAATGTCGTGGCAGGTGCCCGCGACGAGGCTCGAGCTGATCGACGGCGCCGAGGCCGCCTCGCGCATCCGGGTGCCGAATGCGAAAGGCGCACTGGTGCGCCATAATGTGGCGCGGATTCAGCCGGCGAAACTGGTGCGCGGACTGGCCGAAGTGGTCGAGCGGCGCGGCGTCAAAATCTACGAGCAAACCGCCGTCACCAGCATCGTAAAGGGCCGCGTGGTCACCAGTCGTGGCACGGTGAAGGCGAAACGCGTGGTTCGCGCGACCGAGGGTTTCACCCATGGAATTAAGGGCCAGGAACGCGAATGGCTGCCGTTGAATTCGGCGCAGATCGTGACCCAGCCCCTGCCCGACGCGCTTTGGGATGAGATCGGCTGGGAGAAGTTCCAGCTGCTGGCGGATGCCAGCCACGCCTATTGCTATTCGCAGCGCACCGCCGACAACCGCATCGCCATGGGCGGGCGCGGTGTGCCCTATCGCTTCGGGTCAAAAACCGATGTGAACGGCCAGACCCAGCCCGCAACGGTCGAGGCGCTGATCGAGATCCTCTACCGGATGCTGCCCCAGACAAAGGGGCTTTCGATCGACCACGCCTGGTGTGGTGTGCTGGGCGTGCCGCGCGACTGGTGCACCACCGCCGGCATGGACGCGAATACCGGCATGGCCTGGGCCGGCGGCTATGTCGGTCTCGGCGTCTCGACCTCGAATTTCTCGGGCCAGACGCTCGCGGACCTGGTCCTTGACCGCAATACCGAACGCACCAGCCTGCCCTGGGTCAACCGCCGTCCGAAAAAATGGGAGATCGAGCCCTTCCGCTGGCTCGGTGTCCACGGAATGTACTGGCTGTATCACCTGGCCGACCGCCAGGAAGCCCGCTCGGGCGGGACCAAAAGCTCGCCCCTCGCCACACTCGCCAATAAACTGACCGGCCGCTGAAACGCGCCGCCGCGCCTGCAGGAGACAGCCATGATCGACCTTTCCGTTTTCACAGCCCTTTCAGGGATCGACCTCGGCCAGCTGAAAGACAAGCCGACCACCCTGAACCCAGGCCAGCAAGAGGCCGCCCATGCGCTCTGGACCTCACCTGATGGGGTGCTGGAGATCGGGCTTTGGGAATGCACGCCGGGCCAGTTCACCGCTGACCGGTCAGCTGCCGCAGAATTCTGCTACTTTCTCGAAGGCAAGATCGTCATGACCCATGTCGACGGCACGAAAAAGACGCTCGGGCCGGGGGATGCGATCATGCTGCCTAAGGGCTGGAAAGGCACCTGGGAGATACTGGAACATACCCGCAAGATCTTTGTCTTTTTCGAAGGCTGACAGGACAAAGCGACCCAATCCCTGACCGGAAAGAATAGGGGGGCGATCACTCGCCCCCCTTACTCACGGCCCGGCCATGCTGCGAAATGGCATCACTCGTCTTCATCCCCGTGTTTTTCACCGCGCCTCAGCGGACGGAATGTATCGCCGCGCCGGCCCTGGAACGGCTCCAGCATGGCGCGGACTTCGCCCTCGCCGGGCAGTTCGGGGCGGAAATCGGCGGGAAGATAGCCGAGCGCCTTCAGCCGGTCGAACAAAGCCGCGAAATCCACTTCTCCGACCGAACGGAAATCGGCGCGCGCCGCCTCTCCCGCCACCCAGTCATTCACGATCACATTGATCACATCCGGTGTCACATCGGCAAAATTGCGGAATTGCAGGTCATAATCGGCGGTATTGGCCGAAGACCGGCGCAGGATCATCGCGACGCGCCCGGCCTTTGGCATGACATAGGCCGCCAGATGCAGCGCCGATCCGTCCAGCGCGACAATCACCCCCGCCGCCTTATAGCGCGCGATCTGCACCTCAAGCGGATGGCGTTCGGGGTGGAAAATCTCATAGCCCGCGCGGGCCAGATTCTCCTCGATCACCCTTTCCCCCAGAATGCCGCCCTTGATCGCCGGCAGCCGCGCCCGCGAGACATAGAGCTTTTCGCCTCCCTCTGCCGGTGCCGCAGCACTCAGGCGACTTTGCATGAAATCCCGGTAAGCGGGCGAGCCGGCATAACGTTCAAGCCAGCCGAACCCAAGTTCGGGAACGATCAGCCGCTCCACCCGCTGGACCTCGCCAAAGGTACGTACCGGAAGGTCGATGCCAAGAAGCCGGAAGAACGGTGCCTGGCCCCTGATCGCCTTTTCAATCGCTGCCACATCGCCGCGATAGGGCAGATAGACGATGCTTTCGGGCTGTTCCCCCAGGTGGTCGAGCGCCCAGAGCCTTGCGGTCGATTCGACGAGGAAATGCCCGAAATGGCCACGAAAATGGCCGCCGTAAAGATGGGTGCCCGGCAGATCCCGGATCTGGTCCCGATCCGAGAGCGCCGGCGCCGGGATGGGCTTCAGCGCCCGGATCCAGCCCTTTGACAATTCACACCAGCTGCCATCCCGGTAAAGCACACCCGAGGCCAGGGACTTATCATTGGCGCGTTCAGGCATGAAAAGAGCGTCGGCCAGCGTCTGGATTTCGCCGGAGAAGGGCGCTCTAAGGCCCGGATTCTCGATGATCTGACATGTGAAAGCGGGGCCGGTCAGAGGGCTGGAAGCAGGGTCTCGCTGTTTCTGTGCCGCTTCCCTGGCCCTCGTCCGGGGAATTTCGGCCTTTCGGGCGGCTTCCTCCTGATGCCCGGCGGCCGCTTCTGTGATTTCCTGGTGCAGGCGACGGCTGTTGCGGCGGGCAAAGCGGCTGTTGTCATCCTGCGCCAGCCGGCGCAGCGCCTGCAGGGCCAGATGGCGATGGCCGCGCCGCTCGGCTGCCGCGATCAGCAGGCGCTGATAGGCCAGGCTTTCGCGCCGCACCCGGAATGCTTTTGCAAATGCAGCCTGGCTCAATGTACCGCTGGCAAGGCCTTCGATCAGATCCTGCAACAGCCCGAGCGCCTTCAGCTGCCTGATTGCGCGATGGCCGAGGTGATCAAGGCGGATCTCGCGGGTGACGCCGGGGGGGGCCGCAGCCACGATGCGACGCACATGGGCGCGGTCTTCGGGGATAAAAGGATCATAGATCAGCCAGACCTCAGACGCGCCCTGCACCGCCTGCGCGGCGTCACAGCCTGCGCTCTGCCAGTCCCATTTCCGGCGGGCAAAAGGATAGCGCCGTTCAAAGGGCACCAGCCCGGGCGCGAGCGTCGACTGAGGGCTGAAGGCCAGCACCACCGCGCCCGGCACCAGCGCGGAAAGGCTGAGCGCGGCAAAGCCCCCCATCGAAGCGCCGGCGAAGACCACCCTGCGAAAACCCGCAAAAAAACCCGCGTCCCGCAAGGCGCGGATCAGCGCCGGTGTATCCTCGTTGCGATACCAGTCCCGCTGGCTTGCGATCAGGCCCAGGATCGAAAACCCGCCTTTTGCGGCTCGCGCCTGCAGCCAGGGTTGAGGCGGTTCATATTCGCCGATCGAACCGAGATTGTCGAAAGTGACCAGTAAAACATCCGAACGCCGGATGAACCAGGCGTCAATCAGGCCCGCATGCAAAAAGAAACTGTCGCGCCCGATGGCCTGCGCGACATCCGTGACGTCGTCAGGGCGTGGAAACAGTGCCGGCATCGGCTCGCGCATCGCCTTCCTGACCCCCGGCCCGGCACTTTCGGCAAAGGCGCCAGCGTCATCCGCATCATCGCCTGGCATCTGTCCGCGCGCGCCTTCCCGCATCATTTTCATTCAACCCTGGTCCGGGCCCATAAGCCGGCACCAGATATGGACCCCGACTTTGCTTTGCTCCTCATTCAGGGTGAAGCCCTTGTCCAGGAACAGATTGCGGATTTCCTGCATCCCCTCGCGACCATAGGCATCGCGATGCATTTCGAGGATCACCAGATTGACGCCCGAGAGATCGGCATGGCGCAGGAAATCCAGCTCGCCGCCCTCGATATCCATCATGATCGTATCATGGGGGTATTCTTTGGTCAGATCACTGTAGCGCAGCACCGGCACCTCGACCGCGCGGGTCTTTTTGCCCGGCAGTTCCGAAAGCGAAGAGCCGAGGAAATTCCCCGCCACATTGAAAGTGACTGTCCCGGGCGCATCGGGCGCGCTGAAGACCACAGCATGGCGCACCGAGATCAGATCCTGCAACCCGTTATGCGCGTAAAGACGATTGATATGGGGCAGAAGGCCCGGATTGGCCTCGATGGACAGGATCGAAACCGGCGCGCAGTTCTTTGCCAGAACCGCGCCGACAACCCCTGCCCCCGCCCCCATCTCCAGGATCCGCGCACCTTTCGGGATCACCGCGAGACCACATTCGATCTCCTGGCGCTCATAGCGGTGAGTGTTCATCGCCTCGATCATACGTGGGCCCAGGATGGGCGCGTCCGGCACTTCGACACCATGACAGGTTGCGACGATGGTAAGGGTTGCCTCGGTCATTCTTTCACTGCCCGTGTTCTTGTTACTGCACTCTGCCCGATCTTACGGCCAAGACTATGGCGGCAGTTGGGCGCAATCCATACGAAACCTGGTGATTGTTCTGCGATCCGGCAAAGTCCGTTTGTGAGACAGGTCAAAATTTCTCAGCTTTCCCGCCTTATCGCTGCCCGGAATGTCAGGCTAAACAAAGACCGACTGCAGGAGAAGAAGAATGGGTGAGGCGAAAACCGGGGCCGGTCAGAATGCGAAAGCCGCCGGGGCTTTGGCAGGAAAGGCCATTGCGAAGTCTTCTGTTGGGACAAGTGCGGCAAGTGCACAAGAGGGCAAAGCACAGCCGGGCAAAGGTCATGTGGCGAAGATCCGGAAGGCCAAAGCGACCCGTGACCTTGACCGTGACGCGCGTCCGGACCTGCCCCGGGGCGCGTCCGGGATATTCGCGACCGTTCCCTTCGCACTGAAGCGCCATGCCAGCCCGCATGGCCAGGTCACCGCCGTCTCAATGATGAAAGATGAGGGGCCCTATGTGATCGAATGGGTGGCGCATCACCTTGCCGTCGGCTTCTCGGATCTCGTCGTCTATACCAATGACTGTTCCGACGGCACCGATGACATGCTGATCCGGCTCGAAGAACTCGGGCTTGTCCATCACCGCAGGAATGACATTCCCGAAGGAATCCGCCCGCAGCCTTCTGCGCTGAACTATGCGCAGGAGGAGCCGGTTGTGGGCCTCTCCGACTGGGTGATGGTGTTTGATGCCGATGAGTTTCTCTCGATCCGGTATGGCGATGGCACGCTGGATGATCTGATCGCCGCCGCCAAAGCCCAGGACGCCACCGGGATCGTGGTGACCTGGCGCATCTTCGGCTCGGGCGGCGTGGTCGACTGGTCCACCGCCCCGGTGTCGGAACAATATCTGATGGCCGCGCCGCAGGACTGGAACAAGGGCTGGGGGGTCAAAACGCTCTTCAAATTCGACCCGGAAAACTGGAAGCTCGGCATCCACCGCCCCAAGATGAAAACCAAAGCCATCAAGGCCGGTTTCGCCGATGAGGTGAAATGGCTGAACGGCGCGGGCCGCGAGATGGAGGATTATTTCAAGTTTCGCGGCTGGCGGTCGATCACCAGAACGGTCGGTTATGACTGGGTGCAGCTCAATCATTATGCAGTGAAATCGGTCGACTCTTACGCGATCCGCAAGCTGCGTGGCAATGTCAACAATAAGAAAGACAAGTATAATTCCGATTACTGGTCGCTCCAGGACCGCAATGAGGTCAGGGATGACACCATGCTGCGCTACACGGCGCGGCGCGATGAGATCATCCTTGAATTGCTGAAAGATCCGGTTCTGGCGCGGCTGCACAAAGCGGCGCTGGCACGTGTCGATCAGCGGCTGAGCGAGATCCGTGGCACCGAAGCCTATACCGCTCTGGTCGCCGATCTGGCCAAAGCGAGCCAGGTGCCGATCCATGAAATCGTCGCCAAACCGCCCCAGGCGCGCGACCCGGAAAAGATCGCAGCCCTGATGAGCGATATCGAAAAGACGCGCAACGAAGCCGCCCGCGAAAAGCGCAGATCCGCGCCGCGTGAGGCGATGGAGGCGCTGCCATCGGGCAGCTATCTCAGCCAGCCGCGCGCCAATCCGGGTTATGCGGGGGACTGGGTGGCAAACCATGGCGTGGTGCTGCCACTTGATCCTGGCGTCTTCTCAAACCCCGGCCTCGCGCTGATTGCAAAGGGGAAATTCGATCGCGGGCTTGCCAGACGCCTGCCGCAGATCCTTGCCAAAGACGCGCGGGTGACCGAGATCGGCGCAGGGGCAGGCTTTCTCGCCGCGCATCTCGCCGCCGTGCGCCCCGATCTGCATCTGAGCGTGAGCGAGGGTGAGCCGGAACTGCGCCGCGTGCTGGATCTGGTATGGGCGCAAAACGGGCGCCGCCCGGGGGAGCGGCTGTTTCTGCTGGAAGACGGCCCTCTGTCTGAGATGATCGCCAGCACCGCGCCAGAGGCGCTTTTGCTCGCCGACCCGCGCATCACGCCCGAGGGTCTGGCCGATATTCTTACCCGGGTCAGCCCGGCCCAGATCTTCCTCTATGGCCGTCTGATCGAGGCCGGCCGCGACCGGCTTCAGGATTATGCCAGGGTGATGGAGGCCGGCTACATCGCCGCCCCCGGCTTTGATGCCGGGCTGACAGTGTTCCGCATCGCGAGACACCCGGCCAGCGGCGCCCCATCCTAGCGCAGGAAGAAAAATCACCTTCCCGCCACCATTGCGCCACAGGAAAACCCTCGCCGCGTGATGAGGATCGGGAATAATCCAGCCGGGATCCGAGCAGGACTCTGTTGGGGGATGCGGCAATACTGTATCCTGAATTGAAACAATAAAGGTTGAGGTTCCGCCCTTGTCGACCCCAGTACGCCGCCCCCCGGTTCGCCGCCCGGTCGCCTCTCTCTGGATTGGCCCGCGCCTGCATTACCTGAACCAGCTCTGTCTTCTGAGCCATATGCGCCACGGCCATCCGACCACGCTTTATTGCACCGAAGAAGTCTCGAATGTCCCTGAAGGGATCGAGGTCCGCCCCGCGACCGAGATCATGGATATCGACATGGGCATCGTGGCCCAGACCTCGGAAAGTTTCCTCTCGAACGTGTTCCGCTACAAGATGATCCAGAAAACCGACGCGGTCTGGATCGACTGCGACGCCTATTGCCATAAGCCCTTCCCCGACGAGATGCAGAATATCTATGCCGGCCATGGCTTTCGCGGCGCACTGAATTGCGGCGTGGTTTATATTCCGAAAGATGGCGAGCTGATCCACCAGCTGCTGGATTACTATGACAACCTGCCCGAGGCGCCGGCCTGGTTCAACAAACAGCAGAGAAAGCGCATCGAAAAGCAGGACCACGCGCTGCCCCAGGCCGTGCGGATCTATAACGCCGAACGCACCGCCTTTGGCCCCCAGGCCTTTACATATTTCGCCCAGCAGACCGGCGATTATGAGAAGGCGCTCGGCCCCGATGTGCTTTACCCGGTGCCCTTCCAGCTGAATGATGTGTTTTACGACCCCTATGGCCGGGTCGAGGGCCATTTCACCGATCAGACGCTCTCGGTGCATCTTTATACCAATGGCACCAGGCCCTGGTGGCGCAAGAACGTGCCGCTGGCGAATTCCTATGCCGCGCGGATGTGCGAAGAGATCGGCGTCGATCCGGCAAAGGCGCTGGAGGAGTAATGGCCGCGCGCAAGAAAGCCGCGCCGCCTGAGGCCGCGCCTGACACTGACGCGAGCGCTCCGAAGTCAAAGGCCGAACAGCGGGCCGAGATGATGATCCGCCGCCAGAAGCGCAATATGCGCAAGGCCTGGGCCGAGGGCTATCTGACCGGCATCTGTGCCATGCTGCGGCCGGGGGATCTGGCGGTGGATTGCGGCGCCAATATGGGCGTGGTGACGGCGCAGCTTGCCGCCACCGGCGCCGATGTGATCGCCTTTGAACCCGATCCGGATTGCTTTGCGGCCTTGCAGCAGAAATTCGGTGCTACCACGAATGTCACGCTGATCAATGCCGCCGTCGGCACCCGCGCCGGCACCGTCCGCCTGATGCGCGCCGGGAATTTCGACGCCAATCCGGTGGGGGCCTCGGTGAAAAACACCATCCTCGATGGCGGGCGCGGCATTGATGAAGGAAACTCTGTCGAGGTGCAGCTGATCGATTTCCCCGCCTTCCTGCGCGAAAAGGGACAGATCGGCTTCCTCAAGCTCGATATCGAGGGTGCAGAGCTGGAAATCCTTGAGGCCATGGAGCGCGACGGGCTTTTCGCCCGGGTCAAAAGCCTCGTGGCCGAGACCCATGAGCGCAAATTCCCCGAGCTGCGCCAGAGATTTCGCGAGCTGCGCCGCCGGGTGGCCGAAACATATCCGCCAACCCATGTTAATCTCGACTGGATCTGAGCGGCACCGTGACCCGGGCGAACCAGAAGTGGACGGCCCAGGTCCGCCGCATCCGGGCCGCGGAAGGCAGGCTCTGCGGTGCGGTCGTTGCCCACCTCTTCTCACGGCGCGCTGTGGGGTGGACGATGAAAGCAGATCGGGGTGCCTCACTGATCATGGGCAAACTGGTGATGACGGCAGGGCGACGCGGAAAAGCCGCAACTCTGCTTCATCCTTCTGACCGTCATACGGCTGATGGCAGTTCTCGGATGGTTTGACTCAAACACCGATCGACCCTTCGCTGGATTGCTGCCGCAGGGCTTTCCGATGTGATCTGACCCTCACTCCGAGCGATCCAAATCGATCTGACACGTGTATTTCCCTGGACCTGTCGATCATCCGGGAACGTCCTGCGGTGAGGCCTGGCCTCGAAGGTGCGCCGTGGCTCCAGAAGGGCATGACCATTCGGTCCCATGACTGTCCCGTCCCTGCATCCTTCGGCGCAACGAGCGAATAAGCGATCCAGGAGAGGATCATCGGATGGCAGTCTGTTCAGAAGAAACTCATGCCATCGGTGGCGTCGATACGCACAGAGATTTGCATGTCGCGACCATCGTCGACCACCGAGACCGTGTTCCCGGCACCGAGAGCTTCCCGACAACACGGCATCGCTATCGTTTGATGCTGGCGTGGATGCGGTCCTTCGGCGGTCTGCGCCTTGTCGGGGTCCAGTGCTCAGGCACCGATCTTCGACAGATCAGCGTTCAGAACTGTGTTGTGATGTTGAGGAAGTAGCCTTTATCCGGGCTTTCGATCTTGCGCAGGTCGTCACTGACGGTGCCCCAGAGATAGCCGCCTCCGACGCGGATATTGTCACCGAAAAGGCGGTAGACACCGAGAAGGGCAGCTTTCTCGGTGATGTTGGAGCCCGGGGCCCAGAGGCCGCGGATCTCGGCCATCACGTCCCAGTTATGGACAATGTGGTAATCGGCGCGCAGCACGGCGAGATGCGCCTCGGAGCGCGTGAAGTCATTGCTGCCACGATCGGCGGCCTCGCGCAGCCGGTAGCCGTATTTTGCGCCCAGCGTCCAGACCGGGTCGGCTTTCCAGCTGATGGCAGCGTTCACGATATGGCTTTTCTGACGCGGGCCATCGACATTGCCGTCGATATTCACCTGATCCGCGCCGGGCAGGTCATGCAGATACGTATAGCTGAACAGCGCATTGATCCGGTCATTTTCCACCGGGCGCCAGGCATAGCCGATCCGCGCCTCGACATAGCGGCCATCGCGGAACGAGGACTGGTCGCTGTCAGAGATCACTGCATCCAGCGAAGAGACAAACCGCCAGTCCTCTGAGACCTTCGTCTCGTAAAAGCCCGAGACCAGCCAGGTGTCGCGATCCAGCGCATTGCCGGGCCGATTGGAGTTCTCATTGGTCCATTCGCCGCGCAACCCGGCCGAGACCAGATCAGCCTCTGTGTAGCGCAGACCAAGCGAAAACCCGCGCCGCTCAAGCCGGGTGCCATCCTCTTCGCGGCTCTCGCCGAATTGCAGCGTGCCGTCATATTTCCACCGCTCGGAGGGCGTATAGGTCACGCCATAGCCCGAGGTCAGCGAGGGCCTTGTGCCAAGCGCGCTATAGGTGCTTTCCGACAGATAGGACCAGCGGTCATTCACCCTGGAACTGGTGCCGAAGACAAGGCTGCCCCTGTCGCGCCCGGAAAAGTCGTTCGCATCAAAACGGCGCAGCGGATCAAGCCGGTAGCCGATGGTGGTGGTGGTGGTGTCATTCGGGCGATAGCCAAATTCCAACCGCCCTGCCCCGCCGAGACTGCCATCCGATGCTTCGGCCAGCAGGGTCACACGCTCGCTCAGCCGGGTCGAGAAACCGGCGCCGATCCGGTCATTGCTGCGCCGGGACGCATCATGCGCCAGCGTCACCTGGCCAAACCCCCAGACCGAGAGGTCCTCATCGCGTTTCCAGGTCAGGCGCAGGGCCGCATCGGTGCGTTTGCCGTAATCCACAAGTGTCGATGAAGGGACGGACTCGCGGCGATCATCATGCGCGACTTCCCCCTCAAGCGTCCATTGTTCATCAAGGCGATGCGCAAAGCCGATCCGGGCTGTTTCCTTGCGCTTGCCATTGTCATCCCGGAAACCCTCTCCGCCGAAGGTCAGATCGGTGCGGACCGAGATCGCCACCCGACCCGACAGGCCCCAGGCCTCCTGGTCATACTGGATATTGTCATCGGGCGAGGAGAACCCCGCCTCTTTGCGATCAAAGAAGGCCTCGACTTCGCCATCAAGCCCCAGGAAGGCAAGATCCGTTCGGCCGGCGATCCTCCAGGCATCCGCCCGCAGCCCCGGCAGACCATAGCTGGGATTGCCGGGTTCCAGATCCAGCCCGCCATTCAGCGAGAAGCCTGAGCCAAAGCCCGGCCCTTCGCTGGTGGCATATTCCAGCGAGAGCTCGCGCGCCTCACCGTCACGGATCAGGATATCAATGCCGCCAAGGTCGTTATCGGCCAGACCCGTCGTCTCGCGCAGCACCGTGGCGCCAAGGCGGAGATGGTCACTGACCCAGGTCTCGCCGCGGGCCCCCGCGGTATAGCCGTCAATATCGCCGGTGGCCGGCACATATTCATATTGCGCCACCAGATTGACGTCATAATCGCCCAATGGGTTATTGGTCACCAGACCATCGCCCCCCGTCGTCGCCGAAAGCGGCGCGTTCAGGATCACCACGCCCTGCACCGGATTGATGCGATAATCAGTACCTTCGGCAAGACGGCGGCGCTGCACCACAAGGCCAGTGGTGCGCGAGCGGATCTCGACCCAGATGCTTTCGCTGTCGGCAAGAATATCCTGACGCGACAGGAAATAGGCCGAGCCGCCGGTCGCGCGCATCACATCGCGCTGCATCAGGCTGTCGGCCTGGGCGGCAAAGCCGGTAAATCGCAGTTTGGCCTCACCGTCCCGGGTGACGTCGAGCGAGCGGTATTCGCCCGAAATCCCATAAAGCGCGCGCTCGCTGCGCACGGTCAGGTTCTGATCGGCCAGCGGCCGGAAATCGCCCCATTGCAGGTAGGAGCCGTCCTTCTCTGCCCGCAGGAAGAACTTGCCCGAGCTTGGCGCCAGATCGCTCATCCGGCTGTCATCGCCGAATGTGTTGAACACATCCTCGGATTTCATTTCACGCAGCGTCTGATCCGGGTTCTTGCGGCCAAAGTTGCGGAACAGATCGCGCAGCTCTGCCTCCTGCGTGTCGACCGAAGCGGTGATCCGCGTACCATTCGCCAGGGTCCCCTGGGCAAAACCGGCGACGCGGCCCAGCTTCCAGGTCTCGCCGTCATGGCGCCCCACCGTCACATCGATGATGCCGGTCGCGAACCATTCCGATTTCTCGATCGTGACCGACCGGTCCATCGCCCGCCCGTCGACCGAGATCGCCACCGCATGGGTGCCGGGCGGCAGGATGCGCTGCACCACGAAATTGCCCGAGGGGTCCACCGGCACCGCCTCGCCCAGAACCCTGACCGGCTGACCGGCAGGCGAATGGCCCGAGACGGTGATGGCGCCGCCCGTCACCGGAATGCCCCGCCGCGCCGTCATGTCGTCGCCTTCGCCCGCCGCAGTCACCGGCCCGGTCAGATCGGTCGGCAGCCGGCTGGTCGCGCGCGCCAGCACCAGGCTGCGCGTCTCATCACGCCGCCCGGCGCTGTCGGTCGCGCGCAGGAAGTAAAGATACGTGTCGCGCCCGCCGTTATCGGTGCTGGCGGCAGGCATGGTCCAGCCTGCCTCGCCATTGGCGGCTATCGGCACCAGTGCAACGGTACGTCCGCGCGTATCGGTGATGACCACTTCGGTCTTCACAATCCAGGCCGGGTAGTTTGAGGATGCCCGGAACCGCACCACCTCACCGGCGACAAAGCTCTCGCGCAGGTCGCTGGTGGCAACCGCCAGCCGTGGCCGCGCGCCCAGCCCGTCATAGGTCAGATCGACGCCTGCTATATCCAGCAGACGGTCAATCTCACGCAACTCCTGCGGCCGCGCCGGAGCGCCCGCAATCGTGCGCCGTGTCGCGCCCTCTCCTGCCGCCACACCGTCGATCGAGATTGAAAACCCGATCTCGCCCAGGTCCGGCGCCGGTCCGTCTGACACATTGGGCTGAACGGGGCGGCTGACGACGGTGCCTGGATTGTAATGCCTGCAGTCGTTTTCGAAACCCCTGCCATCCGCCCGGCAGGCATCCTGCGCCCGCAGCCCGCCGCCGGGGATCATGATACAAACTGCCACACCACCCGCAAAAAGAGCCCGCAACGATCCGGTTCTGATCCATATTACCATCACTGCGCTCCTGCCCTCTGAACAAGGGTCTCTATGGTCAGCTTATAGCTACCCTGCTCACGCCACAGTGCCCGCAGCGCCCGTTCGACCAGGCGCAGCCGCTGTTGCGCCAGCTTATCCGGCTCCTCCCGGGCAAGCACATAGGTGATGCGCAGCATCGCACTGGTGCCCCGGATCTCGGCCACAAGCTTGTCCAGACCCTTTGCCAGATCCGGCACCATCGCATCCCTGCCCTTCTCATCCCTGCCGAAAGCCCTGGCCGCCAGATCGAGCCGGACCAGACGCGCCAGCGTCGCACCAAAATCCATCCGGGTGATCATGCCCGGCGTCAGCCGCACCACACGCGGGTTCTCGGTCGTCATCCGGTAGCCGGCCGGCAGTGTGCGCTCGTCAACTTTCAACATGAAGTTCGACCCGATCGCCCGTGGCAGCGCCGCACAGGGCACATTGAAGCGGCCATGCTCATCCGTGGTGATCGCCACCCCGTTCGGCGCCACCAGCCTCACATTCGGCAACCCGCGCTCCCCGGCATGTTTGCTCATGTCGCCATTCTGATCCGCGTCATCAAAGACCCGGCCCAGAACGCTTGCACATTGCAGGACCGCATCCGCCAGAACCCGCACCGACGCTGTCGCCTCGGGGGCGAGCGCGATACCCGTCGCCGGATCGACGGCAATCACCCGGTTCATATGGACCCCCGGGCGAACCGAGGACCCGATCAGAACCCGCATCGTCAGCACGCGGGTCTGACCCGAGACGAGGACCACCGAGGGCAAGGATATGGTGCGACCCGAGACCGTCGGTATCACCGGCTGGCCATCCAGCTCTGCGGATCCCTCGCGGAAGCTGAAACCGGAAGGCAAAGTATCGCGCAATGCCACAGTGACAGTGCCGGCCCCGAAGGCATTGGTGACACGGATCGAATAGGGAACCAGATCCCCTGTCATCGCGGTCTGGACACCGGCCAGCTTTTCAACCGTCAGATCCGCGGGGACCGGGGATACCACAACAGCCAGCGCCGTAGAGCTGGCGATCACAACCCGGCCGGCAAGGCTGGTGCCGTTTGCATCACTTGCGAGCACCACATTGCCCGCGGCCACATCTGCCGCGGTGATCGTGTAGACCGTCCCCACGCAGGACAGCACCGCACGCTCTCCCGGTGCCAGTCTGACCGGCTGGCAGACCAGGCCAGGCAGATCCAGGGACAGGCTTCCGGGTACCAGGTTGACAGATGTCAGAACGACATCGCCGGTATTGACCACCTCAAAGCGGTAGATCACCTGATCTCCTTCGCCGATCAGGCCGTCACCATTCAGATCGCGCGTCCCGTCCACAAGAATTTCCAGCGAAATGGCCGGGGCCTGCCGAAGCGGCAGCACCGTATCGCCATCACTGCCAGGATCGCTTGGATGGGTGCGGTCCGTGACAGGTGTCGCCCCGGGTCCGGGCGGTGTCCCTGCGGCAATCGCAATATTGCGCAATGCCCCCGCATTCAGATCTGCGGCGCTCAGCCTGTAGCCGGCGGTGAACCGGGCGACTTCACCCGGAAGCAAAGTCCCCTCAGCCGAGCCGAGACTGTTTTGCACCCAGACCGGGACCGGCAGCGCGTTGGTGCCGGAAAAATCGCCGCCGGATTCCGTCATACGCACATTGGTCAATGTCACATTGCCGCTGTTGCGCACCTCATAGCTATAAATGACCAGGGTACCAACATCCGCCACAGTGGCGGCATTTTCCAGTTCCGCCGTCTTCAGCGCGGTGAGCGACGGCGACGCGGTTATCGGCAGCACAACCGTGTCATCGCCGGTCACAGGGGTGGTGCCATCCGGTGCAAGTGCCGCAGCTTCGGCAAGATTGCTCAGCCCGCCCGCATCAATATCCGCCTGGGTCAGCACATAGCTGCCGGTCCAGACCTGGATACCCCCGACCGGGATCACGCCGGCAAGCGCCCCGCCGGTGCTCTCGGCGCTGTTGAAGGCCAGGGCCGTGCTCAGCACGCGCGGATCATTGCGCAGGGTGCTCAGCGTATCAACAGGCGCCGTCGGGGTCGAAAGCGTCACATTGCCAGTGTTGCTGACCGCGACATGAAACGTCACCGTCTCCCCAGCGACGACCATCGCCGGCGGCACCACCGTCTTCGCCACGCTCAGCGCCGCTGTCGCAACCACCGGCACAGAGACTAGCGGCGCGGTGACAGTTCCCGGCAGTTCCGGAGCCGTTGCGCTGGCGGTATTGTCCAACGCATCGCCCGCATCAATATCCGCCTGAGTGGCCGTATAGCTGGTCCGGTAGACCCATGTCTCGCCGGGCGACAGGATGTCATCGCCATTCAGATCACCCGACACAAAATCCGGCACCAGCGTGATCAGCCGCGCTCCGATCTGAAGCTGATCAGCAACCACAAGCCCGGCCCGGGGCACTGACGCCGCTCCGGTGTTCTCAACGGTGATCGTATAGTGAACTGCTCCGGGCGCCGTCACCGTTGCAAGATCTGCGGTCTTTTTCACCACCACCCTGGCCATTTCCGGCACCGGCGTGACATCATCACTGTTATTGCCCGGATCAGGATCTGTCTGATCCCCGGTCACGCTGGCGGTATTGCCATAGGGCCCGGTTGCATTGACCCGCGCCGTGATCTCAAGCGTCTGTGTCACCCCATTGGCCAGCGCGCCAATCGTCCAGAGCCCGGTCCCGGAATCATAGGTCCCGGGGCCGCTATAGGTCTG
>NZ_JBZEGG010000041.1:0-25936 GCF_058313095.1 Pseudogemmobacter sp. TB195 | reverse complement strand
TCGTCTTGATCCCCTTGCCCTCGGTAAAATGTAGCCGCCTGATTTTTGCGATTGTCTCCACGATCAGCATCCCGTGCTCGGCCTCCGATAGTCATCGAAGGCACAATCGACCCAACCCCCGGTCGGTGGGGTCCCTTTTGGACGCCGACCACCCCAGAAGCAGGGTCCTTATTGCAAGCCGTTCAACAGTATGATGGCCCCGTGCGTCACGCGCGGCGATGGCGGCATGGCAGTTCTTGGTGTCACAGATGCCGTCAGCGGTGGCGCTGCCGATCCGCTCATGCCGGGATCTGCGCCAACAGGTCAGGCAGAACGGGCGCATCACCGACCCGGTTGCTGGTCATCCCGACCGCTCGCACTTCCGGCGTTTCGGCACCGATGCCGATATGGATCTTGTGCCACCGACGACGGCGGCTGGCCCCATGCTTGCGAACCTGCCATTCGCCTTCGCCCGAAAACCTGACGCCGTCTCGCTGATCCTCCCCCACTGAAGTGGTCCGCCGTTATGTTTAGGAAGCGGAGGATCGAGAATGGCAAACGAGCGACCGAAGCCGGAAGAGATTGTCTCGAAGTTGCGGCAGGTTGAGGTTCTGATGGGGCAAGGTTTGTCCCGTCTGGACGCGATCAGGCGTATCGGCGTTGTCGAACAGACGTATTACCGCTGGCGCAAGCAGTATGGCGGGATGGGCGTAGACCAGTTGAAAGAACTGAAGCGCCTTCAGCAGGAGAATGACCGGCTCAGACGTGCTGTTTCGGACCTGACGCTGGACAAGCTGATCCTTACGGAAGCCGCACGGGGAAGCTTCTGAGCCCCGCTCGCCGCCGGGCCTGCATTGATCATGTCCGGGGTGAGCTGGGCATTTCCGGGCGTCGGGCCTGCCAGGTGCTGCAGCAGCATCGCTCGACACAACGTAAACTGGCGCAAGGCCGGGCGGACGAAGATCGCCTGGTCGCCGACATGATCCAGTTGGCCCGGCAATATGGCCGCTATGGCTATCTCCGGATTGCGGCTCTGTTACGGAGTTCTGGATGGCAAGTAAACGACAAGCGGGTCGAGCGCTTATGGCGACGAGACTGAGGAGGATCAGAAAACAGTCCGGGGGACTGTTTTCCCGACGAAGCTGAAGGCGCCAATGAAGCAACCGAAGAAGGGCCGATTGTGGCTGAACGACGGATCCTGTGTCCGGTTGCGGCCGGAATACCCGGATCATGTCTGGTCGTATGATTTTGTTCACTGCCGCACCGATGACGGCAAGGTGTTTCGAACGCTGAACATCCTCGATGAATTCAGCCGCGAGTGCCTGACGATCAGGGTGCGGCGCAAGCTGAACTCGACAGATGTGATCGATGCGCTGACGGACCTGTTCATCTTGCGCGGCGTGCCAGCCTTCATTCGTTCCGACAATGGCCCGGAGTTCGTCGCCCTTGCAGTTCGGGGCTGGATCAACGCGGTCGGCGCAAAAAACTGCTTATATCGAACCTGGATCGCCCTGGGAAAATGGGTATTGCGAAAGCTTCAACGCCCGTTTCCGCGATGAATTGCTGAATGGTGAAGTCTTTTACAGCTTCCGTGAGGCACAGATCATGATCGAGAAATGGAGAAAGCACTATAATACGAAACGACCACACAGCGCATTGGGCTACCGCCCACCGGCCCCGGAAACCATCGTCCCGATGGACCAAAGGCCGGTCATGCACTAAATTTTAACTTGGACCACTCAGCTGGGGCTGTTCAGTTGCTCGAACCAGTGGCGCAACATGGCTCGATCTGGCGAAGCGGCAGGCCGAACAGGATCTTCATCGAGAGACAAAACTGGATGGCTGATGCCGGGAATCGCTCAGGATGATCCGGCTTGCCGCCCGGTGCCGCGAACCACGCCATCTCCGCGTCCAACCAGGCCATCAGCGAGCCCCGGCGCTTCAGGGCCAGATTTTAACTCGACCAGTTCGTGGTTGGAACAGGGGGATCGTCTTTCTCATGCACCAAACCTGACACGCTGACTCACAAACATGAATCCGTGAACCGACCGGATAACGCAACAAAGCCCCTGCGTGACTGGCAGATCGCAGGACTATGCAAGGCGCTATGGCATATATGGCCTGAAACCGGAGGGCCTGACTGCCTGTTTCAGATGATGCACCGGGGACGGTTCGTGATCTCGCCGACCGCTTAGCGCCAACTGTGAAAAATACCGGCTAAATATGCGCCGGAACGACATAAAACCGTATGAATTCCCTCAGATACGCCTGTCGCGCAGAAGCAAGCTCCGGCACTGGTGCAGCCGCGAGGGGTGTTTTGAACGAATATCGTCTGCACCTGATTTCTTACACTGCCGGTTTCGCTCATGATTTTCATGAATATAATCTGCCTTTGAAATCGTTGACATTCCGGGGTCTCCGAAGGATTTTATCGATTGATTCAGGTGCCGGGGGAAGCCCCGGTTAAAAGGGAATCCGGTAAGGCCAATGCCAAATCCGGAGCTGCCCCCGCAACTGTGAGCGGCGAGCCTGTCCGAAATGCCACTGGCGCGCATTCTGCGCCGGGAAGGCCGGACAAGGTTACGACCCGCAAGTCAGGAAACCTGCCTGGATTGATCACCTGTTCCGGCCGCGGTGGGCGTGTCGGGAGCGGCCGTTCCGCAAAGGTGACTGCAAAGGCCCGTGTGACATCAGTCGCCCGGGGCCGGCTTCGCGACATCCGTCGCGGAGTGTCTGTGGTTTTCCGGCCTGTCTTTTCAGGCCGCTCAGAAGGCATGTCACAATGACAGAAGGTTTCACTTTCAGAGTTACGAAGATTGGCTTCGACGAGGATTACATTCCGGCCGATAATACGCGCATCACCACCAATTTTGCCAATCTCGCCAGAGGGGCACACCGCCGGGAGAATTTACGAAACACTCTGGCGATGATCACCAACAGATTCAACTCTCTGGCCGGTTGGGATAACCCAAAAGGTGACCGGTATTCCATCGGGGTTGAGATCATATCCGTCGATATGGCTATGGGGGATGCAGAAACTGCGGGTGTGTTTCCGATTATTGAGATTCTGAAGACAAACATTCTTGATCACAAAAACCGTAAGATCATTGATGGATCTGCGGGGAATAATTTCTCGTCTTATGTGCGGGATTATGATTTCAGTATAGCGCTCCCGGAATATAACAAAGGGAAAGCCGGGTTTGCCGTGCCGGAAGATTTTGGCGACCTGCATGGAAATCTGTTCAGGAGTTTCGTGAAATCTGAGGTCTATCGCCGAAATTTCAGAAAGACACCGGTGATATGTCTCAGCGTATCAAGCAACAGAACCTATATCAGAACCGATATCATCCATCCTGTTCTTGGTGCTGAATACAGACAGGATGAAGCATCTCTGACCGACAGGTATTTCGCAAAAATGGGTATGACGGTTCGCTGTTTCATGCCGCCGGGCGCCGTTGCTCCCCTGGCATTTTATTTCATGGGAGATCTTCTGGCTGATTATACCAATCTGGAAATGATCAGCGCCATCAGTACGATGGAGACATTCCAGAAGATCTATCGTCCGGAAATCTACAACGCCAATGCCGCCGCAGGCAGCTGCTATCGCCCAAGCCTGAAACATCAGGATTATTCTCTGACGCGGATTGTCTATGACCGCGAAGAGCGCAGCCGTCTGGCGCTGGAACAGGCCAAATTCGCGGAAGAGCATTTTATCAGGCCGCATCAGGCCAGGCTTTCGCAATGGTCAGCCAGTTTCGCGCTTTGACAGAATATAAAAGGTCCCCACTATGAATAAACTTCTCCCCACTGCCACTGCCGGCAGCCTTCCCAAACCGTCCTGGCTGGCCGAGCCCGAGAAACTCTGGTCGCCCTGGAAACTTGAGGGGGCAACGCTTGCCGAAGGCAGGCAGGATGCGTTGCGCCTCGCGCTGGACGATCAGCAGAAATCCGGCATCGACATTGTCAGCGACGGTGAACAGACCCGTCAGCATTTCGTCACCACGTTCATCGAACATCTTGAAGGCGTTGATTTTGTGAAACGAGAAACCGTCAGGATCCGGGATCGGTATGATGCCAGCGTGCCGACTGTTACCGGTGCCGTGGCGCGCAGCAGACCGGTTTTTGTCGAGGATGCAAAATTTCTGCGGCGGCAGACGAAACAGCCGATCAAATGGGCGCTGCCCGGCCCGATGACCATGATCGACACGCTCTATGATGCGCATTACAAAAGCCGGGAAAAGCTTGCCTGGGAGTTTGCTGCGATCCTGAATCAGGAGGCGCGTGAACTGGAAGCTGCAGGCGTCGATATCATTCAGTTTGACGAGCCCGCTTTCAATGTGTTTTTCGATGAGGTCAATGACTGGGGGATTGCCACACTGGAACGCGCGGTTGAAGGCCTGAAATGTCAGACCGCAGTTCATATCTGCTATGGCTACGGCATCAAAGCCAATACAGACTGGAAGAAGACGCTCGGCACCGAATGGCGCCAATATGAAAAGATCTTCCCGAAGCTGCAGGCGTCAAGCATTGATATGATTTCGCTTGAATGCCATAATTCACATGTGCCGATGGATCTGATTGAACTGATCCGGGGCAAGAAGGTGATGGTTGGTGCCATCGACGTGGCTTCTGAACGGGTCGAGACGCCGGAGGAAGTGGCGAATACGCTGCGCAAAGCGCTGCAATTCGTAGATGCCGAAAATCTTTGTCCATGCACCAATTGCGGCATGGCACCGCTGCCGCGCCATATCGCAAGGGCAAAATTGCAGGCTCTGGGTGCCGGTGCCGAGATCATTCGCAAAGAGCTGACGGCATAATCATATCACATCACGATGCCGCCGGAGATATGCCGGCGGCATGTTACTCTTCGCCAAAGCGGTAGATCGCGAGGCTTCTTTCGCGTTCATTCACCGCAAGCGGCCGGTTGATCGGTGCATGCGCACGGGCGGCGCAGTCGCGGCGCTCGCAAAGATAGCAGTTCAGCCCGATTTCAACCGGTTTCGATCTGACAAGGTCGATTCCGTCCGCATAGATCAGACGCGGCGCATAGGCGGTATCGCAGCCTAGCCCGATCGCAAGCCGCTGCGCCGGTTGCCCCTGCATGCCGCCCGCGCGGGTCACGGTGCGCGCAACCGAGAAATAGCTCGCGCCTTCGGGCATGCGGATCAGCTGTGTCTGTACCTGATCGGGCGTCTCGAAAGCGCCATGGATGTTCCAGAGCGGGCAGGTGCCACCAAAGCGTGAGAAGGGAAACCGCCCCGCCGAAAAGCGCTTTGAGATATTTCCTGCCCGGTCCACCCGCACGAAGAAGAACGGGATGCCCCGCGCACCCTCGCGTTGCAGCGTCGACATACGATGTGCGGTCTGCTCGAAACTGGTGCCAAAGCGGTGGGACAGCAATTCGACATCATAGCGCGTGGTTTCACAGGCGCCGAGGAAACGCGCATAGGGCATCACCAGGGCTGCGGCGAAGTAATTGGCAAGGCTGACGCGCATCAGGGTGAAAGCAGATGGCTCCGTCAGCCCGGCCTCATCAACGAGCCGCGCGATCAGTGGTTCCTGCTCCAGGCGCGCCAGCAGAACGCCGATCTGAAAGCGCCGGCTCGACTGGCGCAACAGCTCAGAGAGCATCAGCTCCTTACGATGCAGATCAAACCGCCTGAGATGCCCGCCCATCACATCTGCCGGCAGGATGCGGGTTCGCACGCCATGCGCCGAAAGCCGGGCCGAGAGCGCCACATGCGGCTCGCTGCGATGAAGCTGCAATTCCGCCGCCAGCGTCTCGGCGGCGCGGTCGAGCGCGTCGACATGATTGCCGCGTGCGTAGAACCAGGCCCGTACCGCCTCAGCCGGGCGCGAACTTTCCGAGAGGACCTCGACCTTGTCGCGATCGGTCAGCGGGTTGTCATCCGCCATCGGGCGCAGGACGGCTTCACGGTGGCGGTCATGCAACTGGACGAAGGCGCGTGCAAGTCGGGGTGAGGCCTGGAGTACGGCCTCGATCTCGACCTTCGGGATCTGCCCGGCCTGAAGGAGCGGATCTTTCAGCGCCGCGTTGAAATCTGCGGCCAGCTGCGCGTCACTGGCCGGGGCGAGTTCCGAGATATTCAGATCGTAGATTGATGCGAGTTTCATCAGAAACTGCGCCGAAGCCGGACGCTGATCGGCCTCGATCAGGGTGATGTAGCTTGCGGAGACGCCAAGCTCGGTCGCCATCTGCGCCTGGGTCAGCCCAAGCGATTGCCGTAGCACCTTCAGACGCTGCCCGATGATCAGCTTTTCGCCCCGTTTGCCCTCGCCTGCCATGTCCTGCCTCGCATCCCGCCTGTGACAAACCTTACAGATCGCGCAAGGGTAATGTGACAAGACTTACATCATTACCCTTTTATTTCAGGTAGATAATGCACATGCGGCATAACATTACCATAGTGACTTTACGCCAGAGCCACATCGGAGAATCGTTATGCCGCTCGACCGTCCGCCCCATCGCCTGCCGCCCGTGATCCTGCGCGAAGTTCCTGGCGCCGACCGGGTTCTGACGCCTGACGCACTGGCATTCCTCGCCGGGCTGCATCGTGCATTTTCCGGCCAGATCGACGCGCTAATGGCCGCGCGCCGCGCGCGTCAGCACAGCTATGATCTGGGCATGTTGCCGGAATATCTGACCGAGACGAAAGACATTCGGCAGGGGATCTGGGAAGCGGCTCCGGTGCCCCGGGCGCTGATGGACCGCCGGGTCGAGCTCACCGGTCCGGCGGATCGCGCGACGATGATCACCGCGCTGAATTCAGGCGCGAAGGTCTTCATGGCCGATCTGGAAGACGCAAGTGCGCCGAGGTTCGACACCATGATCCAGGGCCAGGTGAACCTGCTCGACTACCGCGATCATGCGCTCGGCTGCACCGATCCGAAAACCAGCGAGACCCGGCAGGTCAAAGACGATCCGGCGCTTTTGATCCTGCGGCCGCGTGGCCTGCATCTTATTGAGGCCAATCTGCTGATCGACGGGCGTCCCGTCCCGGCGGCGCTGTTTGATTTCGGGCTGCATATCTTCCATTCCGGCAAGACGCTCGCCGCAGACGGGCGTGGTCCGTTTTATTACCTGCCAAAGCTGGAGAACCACCGCGAGGCGCGGCTGTGGAATGCGATCTTCCTCCACGCGCAGGAGGCACTGGATCTGATGCCTGGCACCATCAAGGCGACCGTGCTGATCGAGACGCTGCGCGCCGCCTTTGAGATGGATGAAATCATCTGGGAGCTGCGCGACCATATCGCCGGTCTGAATTGTGGCCGTTGGGATTACATCTTCAGCTATATCAAGACATTGCGCGCACATCCCGGTTACGTTTTGCCCGATCGGGCCGAAGTGACGATGGACCGCGCCTTCCTTGCGACCTATGCGGCGCGGCTGGTCAAGATCTGCCATCGGCGCGGCATCCATGCGATGGGCGGCATGTCTGCCGTGGTGCCAGGGCAGGGTGACGGGCAGGTGACAGAGGCCGCCTTCGCCCGCGTCCGCGCCGACAAAGAGCGCGAGGTGGGCCTTGGGCATGACGGCACCTGGGTTGCGCATCCAGATCTCGTGCCGGTCGCGCTGGAGGTTTTTGACGCCGCGATGCCTGGCCCGAACCAGATCCGCCGCCCGCGGCAGGATTACCGGATCGACCCCGCGATGCTGTTGAAACCGCATGACGGACGGGTGAGCGAGGCCGGCCTGCGCGACAATATCGCGGTCGCGATCGAATATCTGGCGCAATGGCTGCAGGGCCGTGGCGCGGTGGCGATCAATGGGATGCTGGAAGATGCCGCCGCGGCCGAGATCGCGCGGATGCAGCTCTGGCAATGGCTGCGCCACGGGTCCGAGGTGACGCTGACCGATGGTGACCACACGAAGCTGACCGCCGAATGGCTCGCCTCGCTGATCCAGGAAGAGATCGTCAAAATCCTTGGCCGCCTTGGGCCGACCGGCTTCCACCGGGGCCATTACGCCTCGGCCTCCCGGATCGTGCATGAGGCGATCCTTGCCGCGACGCCTCCCGATTTCATCACATTGCCGGCCTATGACGTGCTGAACGCGCTCGACTGATGGACCGGCTGACCACGCTTTCTCCCTTTGGCGGGCCTGTGCCTGCCAGCCTTCTCTTCTCCATGAAAGGATCTCCGATGCCCCGCAAGACCTATGCAGAACTGCGCCGCGAAGTTGCGCAGCGTTACCCGACCGGCCAGACGGCGGGTGGGGTCTCGGTCGATGATATCGTGCAGCTGCGGTTGCAAAACTCCTGGGAGAGCCATCTCGAAATCGCCCGCGAAATGTCGGTGGTGATGCGGGCCGATATGGCGGCCTATGACCAGGATGCGTCGAAATTCACGCAATCCCTGGGCTGCTGGTCAGGCTTTCATGCCCAGCAGATGATCAAAGCGGTCAAGCGGATGCGCGGCACTGCGAAAGGGACTTACGTCTATCTTTCCGGCTGGATGGTTGCCGGGCTGCGCAATCGCTGGGGCCATCTGCCCGACCAGTCGATGCACGAAAAAACCGCCGTCGCCGATCTGATCCAGGAAATTTACACCTCTCTGCGCCAGGCCGATGAGGTGGCGCTGAACGATCTGTTCCGCGCGCTGAAATCCGCGCAGACCGAAGAGGCGCGCGACGCCGCCATTGCCGCCATTGACGGGTTCGAGACTCATGTCGTGCCGATCATCGCCGATATTGATGCCGGTTTCGGCAATGAACATGCCACCTATCTGCTGGCGAAGGAGCTGATCAAGGCGGGGGCCTGCTGCCTCCAGATCGAAAACCAGGTGTCAGACGCCAAGCAATGCGGCCATCAGGATGGCAAGGTCACTGTCCCGCGCGAGGATTTCATCGAGAAACTCCGTGCCTGCCGCCTCGCATTCGAGGAACTCGGCGTCGATCAGGGGGTAATCGTTGCGCGCACCGACAGTCTTGGTGCGGGGCTGACGCAGAAAGTCCCGGTCTCCGCCCGCCCGGGCGATCTGGCCAGCCAATATATCAAATGGCTGAAGGTCGAGCCGATCACCGATGAGAATCCAATTCAGGAAGGCGAGCTTGCGCTTTACCAGGGCGGTGAATTCGTGCGCCCGCAGCGCCTGCCCAACGGCCTCTTCCCCTTCCGCGAAGGCACCGGCCGTGCCCGGGTGATCGAGGATTGCGTCGCGAACCTGACCGAGGGCGGCGCCGATCTCCTCTGGATCGAGACCGACACGCCGAATGTCGATGAGATCGCCGGCATGGTCGCCGAGATCCGTAAGGCCGTGCCGAATGCGAAACTGACCTATAACAACTCGCCGAGCTTTAACTGGACGCTGAATCTCAGGAAACAGGTACGTGAGGAATGGCTGGCAGCGGGCCGGATCAAAGCCAGCGACTACCCCGACGGCAGTGAGCTGATGAAGGCCGATTTCGACGCGACCGATCTGGGCCGCGAGGCGGATCAGCGTCTGCAGCGTTTCCAGACCGATATCTCGGCCCGGGCGGGGGTGTTCCACAACCTGATCACGCTGCCGACTTTCCACCTCACCGCGAAATCCGTCGATGAATTGTCGCGCGGCTATTTCGGCGAGGAAAAGATGCTGGCCTATGTCAAAACCGTGCAACGCGAGGAAATCCGTCGCGGTGTCTCGGCGGTCAGGCACCAGCATGAGGTCGGCTCGGATCTTGGTGATACTTTCAAGGAAATGGTCTCGGGCGAACGTGCGCTGAAAGCCGGCGGGCACGCCAATACCATGAACCAGTTCGCGGCCGAGTGATCCCGCGACCATTGCCGGTGCTCTCCCGGCAATTGGCGCCGTCCTGTCAAAGGGGCGGCGCCGCCTGTCAGGCCGCTGAAGCAGTCCTGGCCCGGCCCCGGTTTCGGATCATTATTTACCTTCCGCAGCGCAAAAGCGGCGGTGGAGCCGCGCGTATCCCGGCGCGGCTTCCGTGGCGCGAGATCCGGCAGGTGGTGAATGACGCGCGGCTGGGCCTGGATGCGGGGGGCCTGGTGCTCTGCACCGGGTTCGGCCTCCCTTCGCCTGCGCCAGAGCGGTTGGTCTGCGCCTGGCACATCGCGAGGTCGCCCCTCCCGCCAGAGCCGCCCGATTCGGATGCGGCCTGAGCGGTTTGAGAAACGTGCACTCTAATCTCAGAGGTCAGCACGCATTTGCCTGCCAGCCTGGTCAGTCGCCGGCCGGAGCGCGCGTTCCCTGCAGCGCCAGCTGCTGCATCCAGCGGGCGAAATGCACCACCCGGCTGCGGGCCAGCCGCTCGGTCGGGATGTCCAGCCAATAGCCATAAGGGCCGGTCACCACCACCGGGTCGATCTGGATCAGCGCGCCGGAAACCAGCTCGGATTCAATCATATTGCGGTCGATCACCGCAAGACCCGCCCCCGAGACTGCGGCCTGCGTCACCATGTCCAGCGTCGCGAATTCCATCGCATTTTCCGGAAGATCGCGACGATCATGCTGGGCCGAGGCGAACCAGTTATCCCAGGTGGGCAGCCGGAGCGCGCGGTCCAGCACATAAAGCAGGCAGCTGGCCCGCAGCCGTTCGGGATCGGCCCAGAGATCGGGCGCGCAGACCGCAATATGCTGCTCGACCATCAGGCGGGTCGAAGACTGGCGGTCGCGCGGATCGGTGCCGAACCGGATCACGCAGTCGAACCGCACATTGTCATCCGGGCTCAGATGCAGCGAGAGATCGAGATCGGGGAAGCGTTGCCGGAACGAGACCAGCCGGCGCGAGAGCCAGCGCGCGGCAAAGGTTGGCGGCGCCAGCAGGGTCAGCTTCTGGCGCGGCACAGATTTGCGCGCCTCCTGCACGGCGTCGTCGATCAGATCAAAGGCCCCGGCAAGGCGCTCATGCAGGATCGCCCCGGCCTCGGTCAGTTCAACCGCATTGCCGATGCGGCGAAAGAGCGCGATGTCGAGGGTGCTTTCCAGCTGGCGGATCTGCCGGCTGACCGCGCTTTGCGTGACGCCAAGGCGATGCGCGCCTTCGGTGAAGCTGAGGCATTGGCCAACGGTCGCGAAGGCGCGCAGCGAAGTCAGAGAGGGGGCGGACGACATCGGAAGGGCAGGGCTCCCGGCACAGGAAACGGGGGCGCGCCGACCGGGCGCGCCCCGAACCTTCTGCTGCTGTCTGCCGCGCGTCAAGGCCCCGTCTGATGCAGGAATGCGGGGCATTCGCCCACTGGTCTCAGAATGCGTCGCGCCCGGGGGCGGCGGCGATCAGCTCACGCGTATAGGGATGCTGTGGCCGGGTCAGGACCTCGCTTGCCGGGCCGCGCTCGACCACATGACCTTGGCTCAGCACCACGATCTCGTCGCTGATCTGGGCGGCGACACGCAGGTCATGGGTGATGAACACCACCGCAAGCTGCAGCCGTTTTTGCAGATCGGCCAGCAGATCCAGCACCTGGGCCTGGACCGAGACATCCAGCGCCGAGACGCTTTCATCGGCGATCAGCACATCAGGCTGCATTGCCAGCGCGCGGGCAATGCCGATCCGCTGCCGCTGCCCGCCCGAAAAGGCGGCCGGTCTGCGGGTATAGGCGCTGCGCTCAAGGCCCACCAGCTCCAGCAGCTCTTTTGCGCGGGTGACGGCCTCGGCGCGGCTGGCGCCCGAGAGCACGGCGGCGCGGGCGATCATCGGCCCGACGCGTCGGCGCGGGTTCAAAGATCCGAACGGGTCCTGGAAGATCATCTGGATCCGCTTGCGCATCCCGCGCAGACCCTCGCCGCTTGCGCCCAGAATGTCTTCGCCCGCCACCACGATCCTGCCGGAAGTCGGGTCGATCAGCCGGATCAGGTTCTTTGCGATCGTGGATTTCCCCGACCCGCTTTCGCCGACGATCGAGAGCACGCGGCCCGGTGCGACAGCGATGCTGATATCATGCAGAACCTGTTTTGCGCCGTAAGCATGGTTCAGCTGCGTGACCTCCAGCGCCGGTTTGGCGGCCTCGGGGGCAGGGCGGTCATGGGGCACAAGGCTTGGAACCGCCGCGATCAGGGTCTTGGTATAGTCATGTTGCGGGTCTTTCAGCACCTGTTCGGCAGTGCCGAGCTCCACCACCTCGCCCCGCCGCATCACCGCGATACGATCGGCAATATCGGCCACCACGCCAAGGTCATGGGTGATGAAGATGATCCCATGGCCATGCACGTCGCGCAGCTCGCGGATCAGTTTCAGCACCTGGGCCTGGGTGGTCACATCCAGCGCCGTGGTTGGCTCATCGGCGATCAGCAGTTTCGGGCTCATCGCCAGCGCCATCGCGATCACCACGCGCTGGCATTGCCCGCCCGAAAGCTGATGCGGGTAGCTTTTCAGGATGCGGTCGGGTTCGGGCAGATGCATTGCCTCGACCAGGCGCCGCGCCTCGCGGGCGCGATCCGCCTTCGACATATCGGAATGGAGGATGAAGACCTCTTCGATCTGGCTCGCGACCGTGAGGGCCGGGTTCAGCGACGCCATCGGCTCCTGAAAGATCATGCCGATCTCTTTGCCGCGGATCTTCTGCCATTGCCGTTCCGAAAGCGTCAGCAGGTCCTGGCCTGCCATAACTGCCTCGCCACTGGCGACCGAAAGCCCCTTTGGCGCGGCGCCCATCAGGGTTGCGGTCAGCACTGATTTGCCCGAACCGGATTCTCCGACGATGCAAAGGATCTCGCGCGGCTTCACATCCAGCGTGACGCCCTGGACCGCGAAAGGCCGGTCGGCACCTTTCGGCAGCGCGACCGAGAGATTGCGGATATCAAGCAATGCGTCGCTCATGCCTGGCGCTCCTTCGCATCATTCACTTCACGCAGCCCGTCGGCCAGCAGGCTGAGGCCCAGTGTCAGGGTCGAGATCGCGATACAGGGGAAGACCACAAGATGCGGGAAGGCGATGGCCATGGCGCGGCCCTCATTCACCATGCCGCCCCAGTCGGGGGTGGGCGGCGGCAGGCCGAGGCCGAGAAAGCCGAGCGTCCCGATGGTGATGGCGGTATAGCCAAGCCGCAGGCAGAAATCGACGGCGAGTGGCCCGGTGGTATTCGGCAGGATGTCGATGAACAGGATACGCCAGGTGCTTTCGCCCTGGGTGATCGCGGCCTTGACGAAATCGCGGCTGGCCACGTCGATGGTGATGGCGCGCACGATGCGGAAGATCGCCGGGGCCGAGCTGAAGGTCACCGCGATCACGATATTCACCGGAGAGGCCCCGATCACCACGATGATCACGATGTAAAGCACCAGCACCGGGAAGCTGAGGATCACATTGGCGAGGAAACACAGCACCGCATCGGTGCGCCCGCCGGCATAGCCCGCGATCAGGCCAAAGCTCAGACCCAGAATATAGGCGGTCAGGGTGGCAAGCGTGGCATATATCACCACAGTCTGCGCCCCCCAGATCAGCCGCGAAAGGATATCACGGCCCAGCATATCGGTTCCCAGCAGGAAATATTCGCCATTCGATCCGGTGGTCAGGGGTTTGACCAGAGGCTGCAGGGTTTGCAGCGGGTTATAGGGCGCAAGGACCGGCGCGAGGATCGCGACCAGCAGCCAGCCAAATGCAAGGAACCCACCGATCAGAACCAGCGGCTTTTGCAGGTAGGGGGTCAGCGCCTTCATGCTTTTGCTCCCAGCTCGATACGGGGGTTCAGCCAGCCATAGAGCACATCCGAGAGGATCTGGCTCAGAACGACGACGAGGACCGAAATCATCGCGCAGGCTTCGATCAGATAGATGTCCTGGTTCAGCGCGGCGTCATAAAGGAGGGTGCCAAAGCCCTTATAGGCATAGAACACCTCGACCACGATCACGCCGGAGAGGAGCCAGGGCAGTTGCAGCATGATGACGGTCACAGGCGTGATCAGCGCGTTTCTCAGCGCATGGCGCAACACGATCCGCGACAGGCTTGCGCCCTTCAGCCGCGCGGTGCGGATGTAATGGGTGGACATCACATCGACCATCGAGGCGCGGGTGACGCGGGCCAGATAGCCCATCGAATAAATCCCCAGCACCGAGACCGGCAGGATCAGCTCGCGGAAGGAAAACCCGGAAATCATCGTACTGGCCCCCGGCAGAAGTCCCAGCCAGAAGACAAAGATCCCCGAGAGAAACACCGCCGAGGCGAAATCCGGGATCGAGGTGGTGATGACAGAAAACACCGAAATCACCCGGTCCAGCACGGTGCCAGGCCGCATCCCGGCAAGGATCCCAAGGCCAAGCCCGAAGATGATGATCACAAGAAGCGCGCCGCCCGCGAGGATTGCCGAGGCGCCAAGGCGTGGCAGCACCATATCCATCACCGGTGCGCGGTAATAGGTCGACTGGCCCCAGTCGCCGGTCACGAAATTCGCCAGCCAGCGGAGATAGCGGATCAGGAACGGGTCGTTATAGCCGTTTTGCAACAGCCAGGCCGCGCGCTGATCGGCGGTGGAATACTGCCCCAGCACCTTGACGGCGACTTCCTCGATATTCACCTCGAGTGCGAGAAAGATCAGGAACGAGACCGCCACCATTGTGGCGATCGCGATCGCGGTCTTTCGGATCAGAAATCTGCCCAGTGACACCAGACACCCTCCTTTTTCAGTTGAGCCGCGCCGAGGCGCGAATGGGGGCCGGGCGCAAAGGCCCGACCCCTGTTTCGGGTGGCGATCAGGCCAGCCAGACGCCATCCATACGGAAGAAGTCCGACGGATGCAGCACAAAGCCGCGCACATTCTGAGCCGCGGCCGAGAAACGGTTCGGCCAATAGGGCTGCACCATCACCGCGTCATCGCGCAGAATGGTTTCGACGACAGCCATTGCCTCCCGGCGGGCGTCCGGGTCAACCAGCGACATCGCCTTGTTCAGCGCCTCGTCAAAGGCCGGGTTGGCGTAATGGCTTTCGTTCCAGGCACCGCCCGTGCGATAGGCCAGATCCAGCGTCATCGTGCCCAGCGGACGATGCGCCCAATAGGTGACGCCGAAGGGCACCTTGTCCCAGATCGGCCAGTATTGCGAGGCGGGCAGTACGTTCAGCTTCAGCCTTATGCCGGCCTCGGCGAGGTTCTGTTGCAGGACCTGAGCGGTGTCCTGCTCCCATTTGCCCTGGGTATTGCCAAGGGTCAGCTCGATATCGATGCCATCCGGATAGCCGGCCTCGGCCAGCAGCGCCTTTGCAGCCGCCACATCGCGGGCAATCGGATCGACCGGCGCGTAATCGGCCTGAACCGGCGAGACATGGTAGTTCGCGCCCAGATCCCCTTCGCCACGATAGGCAATCGCCAGCATCTGGCCATTGTCAGCCGCCAGCTGCACCGCTTTGCGCACGCGGATATCGTCGAAGGGCTTCTGGTCCACCTGCATCCGGATCGCCAGGGTATGAGCCGCTTTGCCGCTCAGGATCTGGATATTCGGCAGCGATTGCATCAGGTCATATTCGGCAATCGTTGCGCGGTAGAGCACGTCGACCTGGCCGCTCGACAGCGCTGCCAGATGGGTGGTGATATCGGCGCCGAGGTCGATGTAATGCACTTCGTCCAGATAGGCCGGCGTGCCCCAGTAATCTTCGCGCTTCTTGAAGATCGCCTGACGGCCGACCTCATGGCTGACCAGCGAGAAGGGGCCGGTCCCGACCGGATCAGCCGGCCAGTTACCTGCAAAACCACGATGCGCGATGGCGCAGGTATGGGAGTAAAGCTGTTCGGGCAGCGAGGCGATGGCGCGCGACAGGGTGATGCGCACCGAATGATCGCCGGTCTTTTCGATTTTCGTGATCGCCTCAAACGCGCTCTTGTTCGAGGATTGCGAGTCCGGTGCGATCCAGCGTTCGATGTTGAAGATCACATCTTCCGGGCCGAACTGATCGCCATTCGACCATTTGGCGCGCTCATCGAGATCGAAATCCCAGACGGTCAGGTCGTCCGAGGCCGACCAGCTTTTCGCCAGATAGGGATGGGTGATATTGTCGGCATCAACAAAGGTCAGGAATTCAAGGCAGTTGCGCAACAGGTTCGAGGATTCGATCCAGGTCGCCATCATCGGATCGGTGATTTCCTGGATCTGGCAGGCGAAACGCAGCGTACCGCCGGCTTTCGGCGTCTCTTCGGCGCGCAACATACCAGGGGCAGCACCTGCGGCCCCTACGGCGACGCCAAGCCAGGCCATGCCACGCAGGAAACCGCGACGGTCAATCTGCCCTGCCGCAAAACGGCTTTGCATGGCGCGGGCTTCCGGGTGCAGCGGCTTGCCGTTCAGCGTTTTGAAGTCATCCATCCTTATTCTCCCTGTCGGATACTTTATTGAAATGTGGCCGGAGCGGCGCTGACGCCGCTCCGGCAAAGGCCTCAGGCCACGGCCTCCAGCGCGAAACGGCCCGCAGCCGGGCGCGGCGCGCGCGGGATGCGCTTGCCGGCGGTGTAATCGTTGATCACGTCACAAGGCGTGTAATTGCGCTCGATCTCATAAACCTCTTCGGCATCAAGCTCGGTGGTCAGCGCGGCCAGAGCGCTGTCGAATTGCGCCCGCGTATCGGCACCAACCAGCATCGACGAGACCTCGGGCTTTCTGAGCACCCAGGCCTGGGCGATCTGCGCCGGGCTGAGGCCGCGCGCCTCGGCCACACGCGCGACCGACATCGCGACATCGCGCGAGGCGGCATCGTTATACATCTCGGCGGTGAAGAAGTCGGTCTTGTTGCGGACCGAATTCATATCGCTGGAAAGGATCCCCCGCGCCAGCGGGCTGAAGACCGAGACGCCCACGCCCTGATCCATGCAGAAGGGCAGCATCTCGCGCTCTTCCTCGCGGTAGGCGGCGTTCAGCTGCAGCTGCATATTGATCGGTTTCGCCCAGCCATGTTTTTCGCAGACCGCGAGGATTTTGGCGAATTGCCAGGTGAACATCGTCGAGACGCCGATATAGCGGGCTTTGCCGGCACGCACGATGTCGTTCATCGCTTCCATGGTTTCTTCGATCGGGGTCTCGGTATCGAAGTAATGCAACATATAGATGTCGACATAATCGGTCTTCATCCGGGCCAGCGAGCCATGCAGCGCATCGAACACATGTTTGCGGGAATGGCCGCCATTGTTCGCGCCGCCCCCGATCGGATAGCCAAGCTTGGTCGCGATCACCAGCTCATCGCGTTTCGCCAGTTTGCGCAGCACGTTGCAGACGACTTCCTCGCCCGCGCCCGCCGAGTAGAAATCGGCGAGGTCGATGAAGTTCACGCCATTGTCGAGCGCATGGCCGATGATCGGCTCGGATTCGGTCTCGTCGAAAATCCAGGGCTTCCAGGATTTCGAGCCCATATTCATTGTGCCAAGGCAGAGGCGCGACACTTTCAGGCCGGATTGGCCAAGACGGGTATATTGCATAGTCTTCAGTCTCTCGAAGAGGGTGTTGCTTTCAGGCGGGGTCAGCCGCCGAAATGGATCCAGGTGCCTTTGGTTTTCGTGTAGGAAGACAGCGAATGGATCGCCATTTCCTTGCCCCAGCCGCTTTCCTTGAAGCCGCCAAAGGGGGCCGAGAGGCCGTAGCAGCCATAGCGGTTCACAAAGACCATGCCGGCATCGAGACGCTCGGCCATGCGGTGGGCGAGGTTTACATTGCCGGTATAGACGCCGGCCGCGAGGCCATAGCTGGTGCCATTGGCGATGCGAACGGCCTCATCAGCGGTCTCGAACGGGGTGCAGGACAGGACCGGGCCGAAGATCTCTTCCTGCGCGATACGGGCGGTGTCAGGGACGTTGGAAAAGATCGTCGGACGGACAAACAGACCTTTGGCATTGCTGCCGGTGGTATCGGCGGTGCCGCCCGCGACGAGTTCGGCCTCTGTCTTGCCGATCTCGATATACTCCATGATGCGTTTGAACTGCGCCTCATTGCATTGCGCACCCTGTTCGGTCAAAGCCAGCAGCGGGTCGCCGCAGGTCACTGCCTCCGCCTTCGCGATCAGCTTTTCCAGAACATAGTCATAGATGCCCTTCTGGATCAGGAAGCGCGTCGGCTCGGAACATTTCTCGCCTTTTTGCGAGAACATCACATAGAAGGCGCGATCAATCGCGGCATCCAGATTGAGCGTATCCTCAAAGAAGATGCAGGGCGATTTGCCGCCCAGTTCCAGCGTGACGCCTTTCAGGTTCGAGGCCCCCGAATTCGCCACGATGCGACGCCCGACGCCGGTCGACCCGGTAAAGGACACTTTATGGACATTGCGGCTCAGCGTCAGCTGGTTCGCGGCTGCGCCATCGCAAAGGACCAGGTTCAGAAGGCCTTTGGGAAGATCCAGTTCGCGGTCGATCAGCTCAAACAGATGCAGCGTCGCAAGCGGCGTATATTCCGAGGGCTTCATCACCACGGCATTGCCCATCGCCAGCGCCGGTGCGATCTTCAGGCTGGCCTGGTAGAGCGGGTAATTCCAGGGCGCGATCAGGGCGCAGACGCCGACCGGCTCTTTGGTGGTGAAATTCAGGAACCCGTCTTCGACCGGCGAGACCTCGCCATAGAATTTATCGGTCCAGCCGGCGTAATATTCAAAGATTTCGGCGCAGGTGTAGATGTCGTCGTTGACGGCCTCAACGTAGGTCTTGCCATTGGCAAGGCTTTCCAGCAGCGCCAGATGTTTCACATTCTCGCGGATCAGCCGCGCAATCGCGATAAGCTGATCGGCGCGCGCCTTGCGCGAGGTCTTGCGGCTCCAGACATCCGACTGGTGGCAGCGGTTTGCGGCCTCGGCGGCGGTCTCGATCTGACCGGCATCGGCCAGTGCGATCTGGCAGAGGGTTTCCCCGGTCGCCGGGTTCTTCACCCCCCAGGCGGCACCGTTTCCGGCAACCCATTCACCATTTATATACTGTTTCTTGCTCTCTTTGAGCCAGGATTTGGCCCAGTCAAGATCGGTATCGAGCAATTCATCTGTCATTGTCGTCTTCCACAGAGGAGGTCTGTTTGGGGAAACTGTAGGGTGTACGGCGCGCGCTCAGCGGGGTTCGGCTTCGGCCACCTTGCGGCGCACGAAATCAACGTCACCGGCGGCATCTTTGGCGACCTGGGCCGAATAGCTGTAGCCTTTCAGCTGTTTCAGCCGGATCAGTGAGGGCAGCAGGCTGGTCGAGAGATCCTGGTTGCGGGCTGCATCGGGCCGCAGGCCCTGCACGCAGTTGCGCCGCAGCGTCGCGACACCGCTTTCCAGCACCCCGATCATTTCGAGAAGGCTCACGATCACCACCGCTTCCCAGGGGTTGTAATCCATCTCGCCATGATCCTGGGTCATCGCCATCGCCGCCGCATGACCGACCGCGATCATGCCGCATTGCACCATGAATTCCGGGATCGTCGGATTGACTTTGCCGGGGATTGCGGAGGATCCCGGCTGCATCGCTGGCAGCCGGATTTCGCCAAGACCGCCATGCGGGCCCGAGGCCATCAGCCGCAGGTCTTTCGCGAACCGGATCAGCGTCCGGGCCAACTGATCAAGCGAGGCGCCAAGCGCCAGCAGCCGGTCATGTGCCTGGCTTGCGGCGAAAAGATTGTCGGTGCGGGTGAGACCGGCGGGCAGGCTCGCTGCCTCAAGCGCGGCATTCAGGGCGGGAAGGATCGCGGCAAAAAAGGCCGGTTCGCAATCCTCGGACCGCCCGATGATATTGCCGCCGATAGAGACCTCGCGCAGCGTATCGGCATCGCGTGTGGCGCGCTCCAGGTTAAAGCGCAGCGAGGCGGAGACGCCGCCGAGGTAATCGGCAAAACCGATATCAACTGCATCCTGCAGGCAGGTCCGCGCCAGTTTGCGCAAGGGCGCCCAGTCGGCGCCCAGTTGGTCAAGATCCGTCGCGAGGCCCTCGATCTCCGCCGCCAGCCCGGCGAAAGCCGCCCGCGCCGCGATATGGCAGCCGGTGGACAGGCAGTCAGCGGTGGAATGGTTCAGGTTCGCATGATCGTTCGGGTGGATCGGGGTGTAAGACCCGTACTCCGCGCCAAATCCGGCCTTGTTCGCCAGATTGGCCAGAACCTCGTTGAGGTTCATATTAGAGGAAATCCCGCCGCCGCCATGGAAGGCATGGACTGGAAACGCCTCGGGGCATGGGGTGGTCAACAGGTCCGAGGCCGCCTCGATCAGCGCCTCACCCATGTCAGGCTCAATCGCGCCTGTGTCGATATTGACCTGCGCTGCGGCCTTTTTGACGATCAGCATCGCGTTCAGCAGGGCGGGGTAATCGGAAAAGCGCTTTTGCCCGGCCAGCGGGTAAAGCCGCACAGCACGTTCGGTCTGGATGCCGAAAACGGCGTCCAGGCTGACATCAAGCATACCAATACTGTCACGCTCGACGCGTGTCTTCCGTCCGCTGACCATGAATCGGGTTCTCCCCCACGATGGCGATCAGGAAAGTCGATTTCGTGGCAGTGAACAAACGACTATTCCGCCGGGGTCATTCCAAAAAGTCATGACTTAGGGAGAAAGTGGTATTTCAGATCAGAGGATATGCGAGGAAAGCTGGCGCGCAGCCTGGACGACGTTTTTCGAATAGACCCGCGCGCTTTGCAGGCTCAGCGCCTCGCCGGTGAAACAGGCGCTGATGGCGGCGACTGGCTCACCGCGCCCGTTCACCACGGGTGCGGCGACACAGCCGACATCAAGCTGGATCTCGTTGAGACTGACGGCATATCCGAGGCGGGCCGAACGTTGCAGGTCCTGGGCCAGCGCCGGCAGCCCGGCCGCCATGTCGGGCGCGGCAAGGCCTTCGTCGCGCAGATAGGTGAGCTGATCTTCCAGCGGGCGGGCGGCAAGGATCGCCTTACCCGAGGCCGAAAGATGCATCGGCATGGTGCGCCCGACATAGGCATTGAAGGCCGTGCTGGCCGGCGCATCCAGCCTCGCAAGGATCACCACCTGATTGCCGATCGGCAGGCTGAGAAAGATCGAGCGGTGGATCTCGTTCTTCAGGATCTCGGCGATGGGGTAGAAATGCGGCACGAAAGGCTGGCGGGCGAACACTGCCGAGGCAAGCTGGAACAGCCGCGAGCCGGGGACATAGGTTTTGCGCCGCCCGGGGGCGAGCGCGACCATCCGGTGGCTGAGCATGGAATTGAGGATGCGGTGCACCGTGGCCTGGGCCAGCCCGGTCTTTTCGCAGATATCGGAAAGCTGCAGCGGCCAGGGCGAGGCCGAGAGCACTTCAAGGATCTCAACCGCGCCATCAATCGCCGGGGCGGCGGTTTTGGTGGGATCGGGTCTGGCTGTGCCGGACATGCGCTGCTCCTGCAAGGGTGCTGAGGAGATGCCATATTACTTTCCATATGTGGAATATTAATTCCCAATATGGAAAATAATTGACAGCAAGGCGTGTCTGCCCTCTGGTCCTGGCCGAAATCGCACCGGAGGACGCCATGCGGATCGACCGCAACTTCGTCAATAATGACTTCCTGACATCGGATGGCGAAGAGCTGATCGCAGTGCTGAACCCGGCCACCGGTCAGCAGATCGCGCATGTCACTGCAGCCACCGCCGCCGAAGCGCGGGCAGGCGTAGAGGCAGCGGCCCATGCGCAGCGCGGCTGGCGGCGCCTGACCTCGGTCGAGCGGGCCGGGCATTTGCGGGCGCTTGCCGATATGCTGGTGGCACGTAAAGACCGGATCGGCGCGGTTTTGGCGCTGGAATCCGGAAAAAGCCTTGAGGACGCGACGGGTGAGGTCTTTTACGCGGCCGAGCTGACGCGCTACCATGCCGAATGGGCGCGGCGGATCGAGGGGGAAATCATCCCTTCGGACAGCCCTGATGAGAACCTGCTTTTGCAGCGCGAACCGATTGGTGTCGTCGCGGCGCTGATCCCGTTCAACTACCCGATTTATACGCTGATGCGCAAAATCGCCCCGGCGCTGATTGCGGGAAATACCGTGGTGGCGCGGCCTTCGAACAACACGCCGTCTTCGGCGCTGGAAGTGGCGCGGGCGGTGAAAGATTGCGGCTTTCCGGCGGGCGCAATCAATATCATCGCGATGACGCATCAGGTGGCGCAGACGGTCTGCACCCATCCTCGGGTCGGCATGATCACGCTGACCGGCAGCGTCGGTGCGGGCCGCAAGGTGCTGGAATACAGCCAGGTCAATATCGCGAAATCCTCGCTGGAGCTTGGCGGCAAGACGCCTGCGATCATCGAGGCCGATGCCGACCTGGAGAAGGCGGCTGCGGCGGTGGTCGCGTCGCGCACCACCCATTGCGGCCAGCTCTGCACCGCAATCGAGCGGGTCTATGTGCAGGACAGCGTGCATGATCAGTTTGTTGATCTGCTGCGCGGCCATATGGCGGCACGCAAATTCGGCGACCGGATGCGCGAGCCTTCGGTGATGGGCCCGCTGATCAACCAGAATTCGCGCGTGAACATCCATCAGATGGTCAGCCGCGCCATTGATGACGGGGCGCAACTGGAATGCGGCGGCTTCATCCCCGACGGCCCCGGCTGGTTCTACCCGCCCACGCTGCTGACAAATTGCCGCCAGGAGATGGAGATCGTGCAGGAAGAAGTCTTCGGCCCTGTCCTGCCGGTGCTGCGCTATCAGACGACCGAAGACGCGCTCGCGATGGCCAATGATCACCAATTCGGTCTGTCCTCGGTCATTTATACTGAGAATTACCGCAAGGCGATGATGGTTGCGAACAATATCGAGGCGGGCGAGGTTTATATCAACCGCACCCCCGCCGACCCCTATCAGGGCTATCATTCAGGCTGGAAACGCTCGGGCCTTGGCGGGGATGACGGCAAACACGGGATGCTGGATTTCACACAGACCCGCCTTGTGATCCAGAGCTGGTGAGGGAAGCCATGAAACTCGTCTCCGTTCACACCGATATCGTCGCCGTGCCGCCGCCCCATATCGGCGGTATGTATTGGATTTTCGTCACTTTGCGCACCGATGACGGGATCGAAGGCGTCGGCGAGGTCTATGCCGCGACCTTCCACCCCAAGGTCATGGTCCCGGCGATCCAGGATGTGTTTGACCGGCTGCTCGATGGTGAAGACCCGCATCATGTCGAGAAATTCTTCCGCCGCGCCTATTCCAGCGGATTCACGCAGCGACCCGATCTGACGATGATGGGCATTGTCTCGGGGCTGGAAATGGCCTGCTGGGATATTATCGGCAAGGCGGCGGGCAAGCCGGTCTATGAGCTGATCGGCGGTCGGGTGCATGAAAAGCTGCGCTCTTACAGCTATCTTTACCCGAAGAATGCCAAAGGCGATCACGATTACAGCAATATCGAGCTTAGCGTCGATTGCGCGCTGGAATATATGGAACAGGGCTTCACGGCGCTGAAATTCGACCCCGCCGGGCCTTACACGGTGATGGGCGGGCATCAGCTGTCTCTGGAAGACATGGACCGTTCGGAAACCTTTTGCCGGCGCATCCGCGAGGCGGTGGGGAACCGCTGTGATCTCCTGTTCGGCACCCATGGCCAGATGACGGTTTCCGGTGCGATCCGGCTGGCGCGGCGGCTGGAGCAATATGATCCTTTGTGGTTCGAAGAACCCGTGCCGCCCGGGCAGAGCGAGGCCATGGGCCGCGTTGCCGGGCAGACCACGATCCCGATTGCCGCCGGTGAACGACTGACCACGAAATACGAATTCCACGATCTTTTGCGCAACAATGGTGCGTCGATTCTGCAGATGAATCTGGGTCGTGTCGGCGGCATTCTGGAAGGCAAGAAGGTCGCGGCACTGGCCGAGGTCCATTACGCCCAGATCGCACCGCATCTCTATAACGGCCCGGTCGGCGCCGCGGCCTCTGTGCAGCTTGCCACCGCCACACCGAATTTCCTGGTGCAGGAAAGCATCCGCCGCTGGGATGGCTTCCATGCCGAGGTGCTGGAAGAAGGGCTGACCTGGTCTGACGGCTGGATCATCCCGTCGGAGAAGCCCGGCCTCGGCATCACCCTGAACCGAGAGGTGATCGAGGCGCATTCGCCCTATACCGACAAGCGCCTGCACCTTTCCATGTGGGAAACCCCGCATGATTTCAAAGCGCAATCCGACACGTCCTGGAAAGAACCGCCCGCAAAGGCCTGAAGCTCATGTCCTACGATTACATCATCATTGGTGCCGGTTCGGCGGGGTCCATCCTCGCCGCGCGGCTGAGCGAAGACCCGGCCACCCGCGTCTTGCTGCTGGAAGCGGGCGGCTCGGACCGGTCCTTCTGGTTCGACATGCCGGCGGGATATGCGCGCAATTACTTCAATCCCGAAACCAACTGGATGTATTCGACCGAACCCGAACCAGGCATGGCGGGGCGTAAGATCTATACGCCGCGCGGAAAGGTCCAGGGCGGATCCGGCTCGATCAATGCGATGATCTGGGTGCGCGGACAAAGGCGTGATTTCGACGACTGGCGCGATGCGGGCAACCCCGGCTGGGGCTATGATGATGTGCTGCCCTGGTTCAGAAAGCTGGAAAACCATCCGCTGGGCGATACCGAATGGCATTCCTCCCGGGGGAAGGTCGGCATCACGCCGATGAAGGGGCAGACCCATCCGATCTGCGACCGATTCATCGAAGCTGCGCGGGAACTGCAGCTGCCGGTCAGCGACGATTTCAATGGCGCAGAGTTTGAAGGCGCCGGGATCTATGAGACGAATATCGGCAAAGGCAGGCGGCAATCCAGCTCGAAAACCTATCTGACACCGGCTCTGAAACGGCCCAATCTGACGCTGCGGCTGAAGGTGGATGTCACCCGCATCGTGATCGATGACAGCGGGCGCGCGACCGGGGTCGAGATCCGCGCGAATGGCGTGACCGAAACCCTGAGCGCTGCCCGCGAGGTGATCCTCTCGGCCGGTGCGGTCGGGTCTCCGAAACTCCTGATGCTGTCGGGGATCGGCGATCCGGCAGAGCTGGCGCAGCACGGGATCCAGGTCAAAGCGGCGCTGCCGGCGGTGGGCGGAGGTCTCCAGGACCATCTTTGCGCAAGCTACTATTACCGCGCGAATGTACCGACCCTGAATGACGAGCTGCGGCCCTGGTGGGGCAAGCTCCGGGCGGGGATGCGCTATGTGCTGAACCGCAAAGGCCCGCTCGCGCTCAGTGTCAATCAGGCGGGAGGGTTCTTTCGCACCGCATCTGCGGGCGATGCGCCGAATATCCAGCTTTATTTCAACCCGATGTCCTACCGCATTCCGGCCAGCACGAAAGCAAAGCTGGAGCCGGAGCCCTATCCGGGTTTTCTGCTCGCCTTCAACTCCTGTCGCCCCGACAGCCGGGGGCGCATCTCGCTGGCCTCGGCCGATCCGCTGGCCGCGCCGCTGATCCGGCCGAATTACCTGTCAACCGGGCGCGATTGCCAGGAGGTGATCGAAGCCAGCCGGCTGATCCGTCAGTTCATGCAGGCCCCGGCGCTGCGGGCGATCACGGTGGAGGAGGTGACACCCGGCCCCGGATGCGACAGTGACGAGGCGATGCTGGCCCATCTGCGCCAGGAGGGGGGATCCATCTACCATCTTTGCGGCAGCTGCGCGATGGGGCCGGATCCGGCGACATCGGTGGTCGATGCCGAGCTTCGGGTGCATGGCATTCGCGGGCTGCGCGTCGTCGATGCCTCTGTCTTCCCCAATATCACCTCGGGCAATATCAATGCGCCGGTGATGATGGTGGCCGAAAAAGCCGCTGCGATGATCACAGGGCGGTAAGGCATTCAGGCAGACCGGGCCAGGGCGCGCTCCTGGTTCGGGCAACCATCGCGGTCCGGCGCCGAAAGACCCCTGCGGTGAAGCGACCTCAACGGTGGCATGGGCCGGGGCCCTGGAGATCGACGCATGAAAGCTTGAGAAGCTCAGCCGCCTCGCGTCCTGTAACTCTACCGGCAAGGTCTGGGCCTCAGATCGGGATCGATTCATCTCGAACCCGATCCGCCAAATGCCGGGACTTAACACCTTATGTGTCTCAGACCTGCTACATTGACCCCGTTGCCGGTCCCGGCCAGGACCAGCAACGGGGTAGGATAC
>NZ_JBZEGG010000040.1:0-26210 GCF_058313095.1 Pseudogemmobacter sp. TB195 | reverse complement strand
GTGACTGTTGGAGAGCATAACGATATCGACCCTCTCGGTATCTGCCCGCCGCAGCGCGTCAAGACCATTACGGGAGTAGCTGTCGATGTCGCCCAGAGAGCTGATCGCCGCTGCGACAACGGTCTCAGCTTCGGCTTTGGCAATGTCAGTAACATGAGATGCGGTCATACCACCCGCGATCACCTGAGGGACACCGCCTTCGCTGACCGCAAGATCAGTAACACGGAAGTAGGTCGCGTCAGATGGCCGGAGTACCGTGATCCGCAACGACGCCGTAGCGGAGAGGTTAGGAGGGAAGTCCTCAATGACAAGGGTGTTTGTATTTTTCACCCGACGCCAGTTAAACGTACCAAGAGTGGTGCCGCCAGAGTTCAGGAAGGCCACGCCACCCCCGCCAATGTCGGGCAGCGTTCCGTCAGTGACAACGTCGACGCGCGCGGCGAGCGCTACCGGAGCCGGGGATACTGGCGCCGTGATCACGAAGTGTCCCGAGGGGATCAGGCTGCTGTCGGACACGCCGCTAAGAAAGCGGCGCTTTGCCATCAGTTCAGTGCGCTAAGGTTCTCTCCGAACATCAACCGGCGGCGCACCCGAGCTGATCACCACCTCATGCACAATGACCGGCGAGGTCGCCCCCGTTGCCTTCCTTGAGGCCTGGCTCCTCCCGGGGCCGGCAGCAGTCAGGTCAGGTGCTTTCGCCGCGTGTCAAAGCCTGATAGAACTGCCTAGGACTCGCATCGGGCGGCACTTCCCGCGCCCAGAGCCAGATTTCGTCAGGATCTGCCAGCCCCTCGTCCATCAGCGCGGCATAGGAGGTACGGCCGCGCTTATGGCTCTTCCCGAGACCGTCTTTGCAGAAGAACATCCCGCCCGGGATCGGGAAACGATGGCCGGCCTGATCTTCGAACAGCGCGGCGCAGCCTACATCGCCCCCGAGCGGTTGCAACAACGCCCTTATGTAATCCTCGGCGGGAAGGCCCTCCGGCATGACTGTGGCCTGAAACGGCCGGGCCTTTGCCCGCACATCCGCAAGCGGCTCATTTCGACTTACTTTTGGTCTCAATAGTCCAGCCACCCTTCTTGAGGGAGGGCCACAACGCGCCGGCTGTCCGGGAACAAACCCGATCAGCCGGTGCAATGAGTAGCTTAAATTACGCCAAAACCTGTCCAAGAGATTGTGGACACCTCAGAATGCCCGTCTTGAAGTGATGGAGCTGGGCTGGAGCATGCTCCCTTGATGTTGGGATGCTAAAACTGAGGTCCCATAGGAGGTAAAGCGCCCACCCGTGGCGCCAGCGTCAGCACGGCTGATCCTCCGCAACATCCACCAGATTCCGGTACAGGCGCTCAACCGGCTCTGGAAGTTCGCCCTCTTGCTCCCGCTGGTTGACCAATTCCTCGGTAAAGAAATCCATCGGCGAGGCAGGAAGGCCGAAGCTCCGGCAGACTTCCCTGAGTTTAGTTTCGAAGCTCTTGTCCAGCTCTCGTCCTGCGGAGAAGTGAAGAAGCGGGAAGCCGAAGCTTCGGACGAGTCGCAATAGTTCAGCATTGTAGGCTGCCCAGAGGTCAAGGCCTTCGGCGTAGGAGATGCTGAGAGGGCCGGGGCGGGCGGCGAGAGACCTGGCCACGAGGACCGGATGCCGTACCACCGCAACCATGCGGGCCTCGGGAACGATGTTGAGCCACCCTTCGAGCGTCCACATCGTCCGCGGATCCTTGAAGCCCCATGTCCTGCCTGCGTCGCGATACGGTCGGAGCAGAGCCTCGCCATCGCTTTCGTCCTGCCTGCTCCAGGACGCCTGACCTGCCGGAGGCTCCCTCCACGATCCCCCACCCCGTTCGATGATCCGGTCATTGAGCGCACGGAACTCGAGATTTTCCCTGTTGCCTTTCTTGTTGAAGGGGGCCGCAGTATTCACCTCACCGAGATTGAGGCCGGCCGCCTCAAGGCTGCCGGCCAGCAGCGAGGTTCCACTGCGGTGCATCCCGATAATGATGACACAGGAGGGAGACGCGGGTGAGGTCACGCTAGCCACGCAGAAATCTCCCGACACTGTTCATTCGGTTGAACGCGGCGCCGAGATCCGCGAAGAACAGGTAGTCCGGCTTTGTATAAGTCGCGCCGATGACGACGGCGTGCTCCCCCAGGCTCTCCTCGTAGTAGCGGGCGTTCGATGTCGCTGCCCCGCCGTGCACCTGGTGGAAGGTTGCCTCGCCGTGAATCAGGACGTTGAACGCGTCCGGACGAAGAACGCTGCGAGAAAAGAATTCGAGGTTGACGAGCCCGCCGCCCGGCTTTTCGAACGATTCTTCAAATCCGTTCAGGTCGTGCCAAAGCGCGCGGCTCAGAGAAAACGCATTGCTTTCATTCTGCCAGAGGAAGTTCGCGGATTCGTGTGCCCCGGCCCATACGCTGATCTCGAACAGCCTGTCCAGGTCCTTCATCCAGTCGACGGTCTCGAGGAGCCTGTCTTCTGCGTCCTGATCGTATCCCTTCTGCGTCGAGATCATCTGCTGCTCTGCACCGAGATGCCGGCTCGCCGCATAGACGAAAGCGTTCGGCGTGTGGCGCAGCACATCCACGCTTCGGCGAACCAGATAGGCACTCGGAAGCCGCGCACCATCGACGCAGATCATCACGCTCCCTCCGGTGGCGATTTCGGAAACCGCCCAGTTGACGCAGGACGCCGGCGAGGCCTTCGCATCCTGCGGAGCGATACGGACCAGGCGCACCCGCCCGTCTGCCGCAACGTCCGGCGGCAAGGTCAGGGGTACCGGGGAGCCGTTGTCGATGACGATGATCTCGTAATCAATGTCATCGGCGGCACGCTGTAGAGGCGGGAGCAGGGCCTTTATTGTGCGGGGGGCTTCCCGCTGCATGTCATACGTAACAACGACCACGGACATTTCACACGGCAATGCAACTTCTCCTCGGCAACCAGGGTCGACATCGCTATGAGCTTTGTCGTTCAGCATAAGGTGTGAAGTTGGTTGATCAACAGCGGAAATTAGACCACAAACCATTCCCTAATGGTTTGGATACAAATCTCCATCCTTGAAGGGGATTTAATCCGCACGTGCTCCGGCAAGGACGCGAATTATGCTGGTGATACCGGTCACGGCCTCTTTCGTCCAGCGCATGAAGTCTGGAGCGTACCCCTGGGAGGATTGATTGCTTTCAAAGTACCACGACGAGGCCCTGACGGCCGAACGTATCGCCAAAGAAGGCCACCGCAATGTCGTCGGCGGTATGTGGGAGGAAATCGGAGAGCTTCAACTTGGCTGGCTGAAGGACCAGGGGCTCCAGCCGCACCACACTCTGCTCGATATCGGCTGTGGTAGCCTGCGCCTGGGCCTTCGCGCAGTGGACTATCTCGATTCGAGCCGCTACTGGGGCACCGACCTGAGCCAGGACCTGTTGGCAGCCGGTTACGAACAGGAGATTGTCCCCGCAGGACTTGCCTCGAAGCTGCCCAGAGATAATTTGATCGTCGACAGCGAATTCACGTTCGAAGGCGTTCCGACAAAGATTGACTTTGTCATGGCGCAATCCGTCTTCACGCATCTGCCTCTCAATCACATCCGCCTCTGCCTGGCCAATCTCAGCCGCCATGTCGAGAGAAGCTGCGTGTTCTTCTTCACGATCCTCACGCCCGACCCGGCGCGGACCGTGGTCGACCCATGCGTGCAGGCGCCAGGCGTGGTGAGCTATTCCCACAAGGATCCGTATCACTATCTGCCGGGAGACATTGAGCATGTCGCCACCGAATGGGGATGGAAGATCGATGTGATTGGTGACTGGGGTCACCCTAGAAACCAAAAAATGGTCGCCGCAAGACTAAGCGCATAAGCAGAGCGCGAGCATGCGAGCGGCATGTGCTCAGATCATTGAGAAGCGAGTGACTTCGGGCAAGATACCTACTCAGGTTGAGCTGACCTGTAACGGGATTCTTTCCTCTGTCTTCGGTTATGGTCCTGCCTGTTGAGAAGATGAATGATTGAGAAAGCACGACCGACACAAAAACAGATCATCGCGATCCTGCAGGGGCACCAGGTGTCTGATCTCACGGTTTGATGGTGCGTTCCTTTCGCTGGAATGGAAGGACGTCCAATGGGACAAGTTTGTCATGGCAGCGCCACGACCACGCAGGCTTTCCGAGCAGCAATTGAGCCGGTCGCAAGTCTGAGACCTGCCCCCCATCGGCTCAAAGGCGGGTCTGAGGGCTCGCGCAGCTGAGTCCGAAGTTGGCCATCGCCCCCAGGACCATTGCGAAGTGGCGCAAGCGAACGACCGTCGAGGATATTAAGGCGGCCCTGCCGTGCCGAAATCCACTGTTCTGACCGAGGCTGAGGAGGCGATGATCGTGGCATTCCGGCGCCACACGCTGTTGCCACTAGAGGAATGCCTTATGCCCTGCAGCCATCCATCCCCCACCTGACGCGATCTGCGCTGCACCTATGCCTTGCACGCGGCATGATATCTCGCACCTGCCTGATATGAGCGGTAACAAGTCGAAGCGGTCGAAGTTAAAACGCTACCCGACAGGCCCTGGCTGGCGGTTCTCGAACCGTGTATGGATGGCTCCCGCGTGACAAGGGGGTCTGTGATCTTTGGCTTCTGGTCGGGTGAGGCCATGTATTCGGCGTCTCGATTGCGGTGTGCCCGCGCGCCCTGATGAACGTCCGCGTGAGATCCAGGGTCCCTGTCAATGGCCCGCGCCCGTGGCGCTCCGGTTCGAACGGGGTGTCCCTGCTTTGTGTCCGTCAGTTTGCCATCACCTCACTTTGCCCTCGCTATTTCGGTCAGGCCTCTGTTGGCCCGGAATTCATCGCTCTCACGCTGGCCGCCAGGTCTCGCCGGTGCGCAGCATGGCCCAGACTGCGCGTGCCATGCGGTTGGCCAGCGCGATGGCGACCACTTTAAGCGGCTTTTTCTCCAGCATGCTTCCCAGCCAGTCCTTGCCCGGATCGGACCGTTTGCGGGCGGAGATCACGCCCATGGCGCCAAGGCAGAGCAGTCGCCGGATATACCGATTGCTCATCTTCGAGATCGCCCCCAACCGCTCCTTGCCCCCGCTGGAATGCGGCTCAGGCGTCAGGCCGGGCCAGGCCGACAGATCGCGGGCCGAGCGGAAGGCCGATACGTCCGGCAGCGTGGCGGTCAGAACACTGGCGGTGATGGGACCAATACCCGGCATCGCCTGAAGGCGCCGTGTGGTCTCATCCGCAACCGCCGCGCGGCGCAGATCGGCGGTGATGGTGTCGATGCGCGCCTTCGTATCCCTGAACTGCCCGACCAGCAGCTCCAGCGGCATTCGCGCTTGCAGCGGCAGATCCGCCGCATCCGCCTCTGCAACGAGACGGCCCATGTTGTGGACGCCCTTCGGCACCACGAGGCTAAATTCGCCCAGGTGGGCGCGGATCGCGTTGGCAAGCTGGGTCAACTGCCTGACCAGAAAATCCCGTGTCCGATGGCATATCAGCACCGCCTGCTGCGTCTCGGTCCTGACCGTCACGAAGCGCATCGTCGGCTGCATAACGGCCGTGCAGATCGCCTCGGCATCCGCGTCATCGGTCTTGCCCCGCTTGACGAAGGGTTTGAAGCAATATGGCGGGATCAGGCGCACCTCATGACCGAGCTTCGCCAGTTCGCGCAACCAGAAATGCGCCCCGGCACAGGCCTCCATGCCGATCAGGCAAGGCTTAAGACGTGAGAGGAACAGCAGCATCTGCGCCCGCCGGACCTGCCGCCGGACTACAACCGCACCGGTTGCATCGACGGCGTGGACCTGGAGCACGTTCCTGGCCAGATCGAGCCCGACCGTGGTAATCTCATTAATGGTTGGCTCCCTTCAAGGGTTCGGGTGACAGCACCCAACATGGCACATTGCGATGCCGGGAGCGGGAGCTATCCACTCCACCAGTGGCGAACACACCGGCTCGATTCACATCGACATCGTCGAGGTGCAGACCGCTGTGCCGCGATCATACTCCGCACACCTGACAGCGGCAATGAACGCGACCATCTGCACGCGATGGAACGGGCAGCGCCAAGCGAAGAAACGCCCTCATAATTGTGCCATCCAAAATGTGCGGGTCCCTGCTGCGCAGCTCATGAGCTGTCTGGCCTCGGTTACCCCTGCGGCTTCTTCCTCTCCGGCTCCGCTCAAAAAACGGGCGCGGGCTATTGCTCAGAAACCAGCAGCAAATACCGCAGACCTGGCGGATTAACGCCGCGTCGTCCTTCCCACCTTCGGCACAGAAGGAACCGGACTACATCTTTCGCGTTACTCTCAGGATGCGGCACCCGACCCCCCGCCGCATCATCAGTTTGTATTTAATCGCCTGAACAGGCGCTTTCGGGAGGGACGTTCATGAACAGCATCATCTATCTGGTAGGCCTTGTGGTCGTGGTTCTGGCAATCCTGTCTTTTCTTGGCCTGCGCTGAGGAGGGGCGGTAATGGAACGTACAGAAACCATCACATCCGCTGCGGCACCGCGCCGCGAAGTCATAGGCTCCTACATAGACTGGGCTGCCATTCTCGGCGGCACGGTGGTTGCAGCCGCGATCGGCGGGCTTTTCACCGCCTTTGGCGCTGCTCTGGGTCTGTCAACGATCTCGGCCGAGCCCGGCGAAGGATCTTTCAATCTCTGGCTTGTCGTCACGGCCATCTGGCTCGTGATCTCGCTGGTTATAAGCTATCTGGCTGGCGGCTACATCGCGGGCCGGATGCGGCGGCGCGTCGATGACGCAACCGCCGATGAGGTGTCGGCACGCGACGGAATTAATGGCCTCGTCGTCTGGGGTCTGGGAATGCTGGTCACGACCTGGATTGCCGCAGGGGCCATCAGCGGCGCCGCGACGGCGGTCGGCACGGCCGCGACAGCTGCCGGATCGGCAGTGGGCGGTGTGGTCCAGGGCGCGGGAGCAGTTGCAGGAGGCGCGATCCAGGGCGTCACCCAGGCTGTGGGCGCAGCGATTCCCGATGATGCCGATGAAGGGCTGATGGACTACATCAACAGCACCCTTATGCGCCCCGAGGTCGACGGCATTCGTCAGGGCGTGCAGCAGGCCGATGGCACCACCTCGCCCGGAACGCCCTCGATGGATGATGCAGAGCTTGCACGGCAGAGCGGTTTGGTTCTGGGCAATGTGTTGCGGACGGGCGAGATTTCGGACGGCGATCGTGCCTTCCTCGTCGCCGCCGTCGCGCGTCGTACCGGACAGAGCGAGGCCGAGGTTGAAGCCCGTGTGGATCAGGCCGTAACGGCTGTCCAGGAGGCACGCACGAAGGCCGAAGCCGCCGTCGCGGATGCACGGGCCGAGGCCGAGCGTCTGGCCAAAGAGGCGGAAGAGGCCGCCATCGCCGCAGCCGAGACTGCTCGTAAAAGCGCGATCCTGACCGCCTTCCTGCTGACCGCCGCCGCACTGGTGGCGGGCGCCGCAGCTGTCTCCGGCGCGGTACGCGGGGGCCGTCATCGCGACGAGAACCGCATCTGGGGCGGGTTCAGTTACCGCATCTGATCATCAGAAAAAAGGCCCGGGGCGCGTCTGAACGGCGCGCCCCGATGAACTGCAAAGATGAACTACAAAAGGGCGACGCGGCGATGACGCGGATCGCTCACGTGACAGAGACGGCGCCACGGGCCTCTGACGTCACTGCCCAGCGCCACACTTTCCCACCTTTGAAAGGCAGGACAGATGGCACGCAAATCCTATGACACAGCCACCGGAAACTCCGGTGAGACACAGCAGCGCGGCGGCGAGGCTCTCACCACGAATCACGGCATCCCGGTTTCCGACAACCAGAACTCGCTGCGCGCGGGCGCCCGGGGACCGACGCTTCTCGAAGATTTCCTGCTGCGCGAGAAGATCTTCCATTTCGACCATGAACGCATCCCCGAGCGCATCGTTCATGCCCGTGGCTCGGCCGCGCATGGAGTGTTCACCTGCACCGATCCGATCCCGGACCTCAGCCGCGCCAGCCTGTTTTCCGGGAAAGGCAAGGAAACGCCGGTCTTCGCGCGGTTTTCCACGGTCGCGGGCGGGGCCGGATCGGTCGATACGCCGCGCGACGTGCGGGGCTTTGCGGTCAAGTTCTATACCGATCAGGGCAACTGGGATCTGGTCGGCAACAATATCCCGGTCTTCTTCATTCAGGACGCGATCAAGTTTCCGGACCTGATCCATTCAGTGAAGATGGAGGCCGACAAGGGCTATCCGCAGGCGGCCTCGGCGCATGATACCTTCTGGGATTTCATCTCGCTGATGCCCGAAAGCCTGCATACGGTGATCTGGGCCATGTCTGACCGCGCCATTCCGCGCAGCCTGCGGATGATGGAGGGATTCGGCGTTCACACCTTCAAACTGGTGAATGCCAAAGGCGAGGCGCGTTTCGTCAAGTTCCACTGGCGCCCGGTTCTGGGCACCCAGTCGCTGATCTGGGACGAAAGCGCCAAACTCCAGGGCGCCGACAATGACTACCACCGCCGCGATCTGCATGAGGCGATTGCAGCAGGCGATTTCCCCGAATGGGATTTCGCGGTGCAGGTCTTTGATCAGACCCTGGCCGACAGCCTGCCCTATGACGTGCTCGACCCCACCAAGATCATCCCCGAAGAGCTGGTGCCGCTGCGCGTGATCGGCCGGATGACCCTGAACCGCAACCCCGACAACCATTTCGCCGAGAATGAGCAATCAGCCTTCCTGCCCTCGAATATCGTGCCGGGGATCGACTTCAGCGATGATCCGCTGCTGCAGGGGCGGCTGTTCTCTTATCTCGACACGCAGAAATCGCGGCTGGGCACCACGAATTTTCACCAGATCCCGGTGAATGCGCCGAAATGCCCCTATGCCAATATGATGCGCGACGGGCTGATGCAGACCGCGGTGCCGCAGGGCCGCGCGAATTACGAGCCGAACAGCCTCGATCAGGCCGGCGAGAATCCTGGTCCGCGCGCCGGCACCGAGGGCTTTGTCACCGCCCCGCAGGAGGTTGCGGGTGAAAAGCTGCGGATCCGCGCGGAAAGCTTTGGCGATCATTACAGCCAGCCGCGGATGTACTGGCGCTCGATGACAGAGAATGAGCAGGCGCATATCGCTTCGGCCTTTGTCTTCGAGCTGTCGAAGGTGGGGCTGGACCATGTGCGCGCGCGGGTTCTGTCGCATCTGCGGGTCATCGACGAGGATCTCGGCGCGCGCGTGGCGGGCGGGCTGGGGGTCGAACTGCCCGAGCCCGCCAAACCCTTCCGCGCACCGCTGGATCTTGATCCCTCCGACGCGCTGTCGATCCAGAAAAACTGGCATGAGACACTGAAAGGCCGCAAGATCGGCCTTCTGATCGCCGAAGGGTCGGACATGGAAGGCATCGAAAAACTGACCAGGGCCATCGAGGCCGAAGGTGGCACGGTCTTTACCATCGCGCCCAAAGTCGGCCCGCTGAAGCTGAAAGGCGGCAGCATCATCCCGGATGGCCAGCTCGCCGGCAGCCCGTCGGTGCTGTTCGATGCCATCGCCATGATCCTGATGCCCGATCAGGCCGAAAAGCTGGCGAAAGACAGCGCCGCCATCGGTTTTGTGATGGATGCTTTCGCCCATCTCAAAGCCATCGGCCATTGCAAGGGCTCGGCGGTGATCCTGACCCGCGCCGGGATCGAGGATGGCGCGGGCATCGGCCCATGGGAGGACGTGCCCGACACCGCAAAGCGCCGCTACTGGGCGCGCGAAGCGGGGCTGCGTGATCTTGCATGACAGGCAGGGCCATGACGCTCAGGGCGGAGGAGATCGTCTGTCCCACCGATGCGGGCCTCTACTGCCCGCCGGGGGACTTCTACATCGACCCTCTCCGCCCAGCGCCGCGCGCGCTGGTGACCCATGGCCATTCCGACCATGCAAGGCCCGGCCATCGCGCGGTGATGGCCACGCGTGAGACGCTTGAGATCATGGCCATCCGCTATGGTGAGGATTTCACCGCCAGCCGGCAGATCGCCAATGGCCCGACCCGGATCGGGGATGTCACGGTCAGTTTCCACCCGGCTGGCCATGTGCTCGGCTCGGCGCAGATCCTGATTGCCCCAGACAACGGCCCGCGCATCCTGATTTCGGGCGACTATTGCCGCACGCCGAACCCCTGCTGCCAGCCATGGGAGCCTGTCGCCTGCGATGTCTTCATCACCGAGGCGACCTTTGGTCTGCCGGTCTTTCGCCACCCCGACCCGCTGACCGAGGCCGGGCGGCTGCTCGCCAGCATGGCGGAATTCCCCGAACGTCCGCATCTGGTGGGCGCCTATGCGCTTGGCAAGGCGCAGCGGGTGATCGCGCTGGCCCGCGCCGCCGGGCATCAGGCGCCCATCGCCATCCATGGCGCGCTGAAGCGGCTTTGTGACTATCACATCGAACAGGGCATCGACCTTGGCCCGCTGGTTTCCGCAACCGATCCGGCCCTTGTGTCTGGCAAGGCGCAGCTTGTGCTTGCGCCGCCCTCGGCCTTTGCCTCGCCCTGGGTTCAGCGCTTCCGGGATCCGGTGCTTTCCTATGCCTCGGGCTGGATGACAGTGCGCGCCCGCGCCCGCCAGCGTGGCATCGAGCTGCCTCTGGTGATTTCGGACCATGTCGACTGGCCGCAACTGACCACCACGATCCGCGAGCTTGGCCCCGAAGAGGTCTGGATCACCCATGGAACCGAAGACGGGTTAATGCGCTGGTGCGAGATCGAGGGCATCGCCGCGCGGCCGCTGCGCCTGGTGGGCTATGAGGATGAGCCGGAATGAAAGCCTTGGCCCGTCTGCTGGAGCGGCTGGCCTTCACCCCGGGCCGCAATGCGAAACTCACCATCCTGTCGCATTATTTCCAGGAAATCCCCGACCCCGATCGTGGCTATGCGCTGGCGGTGCTGACCGGCGGGCTGGATCTGCGGCAGGTCTCGCCCGCGCTGTTGAAGCGGCTGGCGGCCAGCCGTGTCGATGACCAGCTTTTCCGCCTGTCTTATGATTTCGTCGGCGATCTGGCCGAAACCATTGCGCTCCTCTGGCCGGGAGAGGAGGTGGCGACTGCCGGGGTCTCGGTGACCGACGCCGTCAGTTTGCTGCGCGAGACCGGCAAGCTGGCGCTGCCCGGCGTGATCGCGGATCTCCTTGACCGGCTGACCGCACCCGAGCGGCTGGCGCTTCTGAAACTGGCGACAGGAAACCTGCGGGTGGGCGTCTCGGCGCGGCTTGCCCGCACCGCGCTGGCGATGGGCACCGCGCGCAGCGTCGAAGAGGTGGAAGAGATCTGGCACGGGCTTTCACCGCCCTATCTGCCGCTGTTCCACTGGCTTGCGGGTGGCCCCGCCCCCGCGCCTGCCGCAGCCCCGTTCCGCCCCGTGATGCTGTCGACCCCGCTGACGCCGGACGAGCTTTCCGCCTTTGATCCGGCAGACTATCTCGCCGAATGGAAATGGGACGGGATCCGCGTGCAGGCCGTGGCCGAAGGCGAGAGCCGCAGGCTTTATTCGCGCACCGGCGAGGATATCGGCGCCGCCTTCCCCGACATCATCGAAGCCATGCGGTTTCAGGGCGCGGTGGATGGTGAATTGCTGATCCGCCGCGGCACCGAGGTCGCGCCCTTCAGCCATCTGCAGCAAAGGCTTGGCCGCAAGCAGGTCAGCGACAGGATGCTGCTCAGCACCCCGGCGGCCCTGCGCCTATATGACATCCTGGTCTGGGAGGGCGAAGACCTGCGCGCCCTGCCGCTGACCACCCGCCGCGCCCGGCTGGAGGCGGCAGAGTTCGGGGCCGCCCGTATAGACATCTCGCCGCTTTTGCCGTTCAGAAGCTGGGACGATCTGGCCGTTTTGCGCGCAGCCCCCCATGCGCCGGTGATCGAGGGGGTGATGATCAAGCGCCGCGACAGCCGCTATCTCGCCGGGCGTCCGCGTGGCCCCTGGTTCAAGTGGAAACGCGATCCGATGCTGGTGGATGCTGTACTGCTTTACGCGCAGGCCGGGCATGGCAAACGCTCGGGCTTTTACTCGGATTTCACCTTCGGCCTCTGGGACGGCGCTGATCTGGTGCCGGTCGGCAAGGCCTATTTCGGCTTTACCGATGAGGAGCTGCGCGATCTGGACCGGTTCGTGCGCAAACACACCACGCAGCGTTTTGGCCCGGTGCGCCAGCTGGCCCCGAAACTGGTGGTCGAGGTGGCCTTCGAGGGGCTGAACGCCTCATCCCGGCACAAATCGGGGCTGGCGATGCGGTTCCCGCGCATCGCGCGCATCCGCTGGGACAAGCCCGCCGAAGAGGCGGACCGGCTGGAGACGCTGAGGGCGATGCTGTGACGCTTCCCCCCCTATTCGCAGACTGGTTCACCGGAAAGGGCTGGCTGCCGCATCCACATCAGCTTGCCCTTCTGGCGGCAGAGACCGACACGCTTTTGATTGCACCGACCGGGGGCGGCAAGACGCTGGCCGGGTTCCTGCCCTCGCTGGTCGATCTTTATCGGCACCCGGCCAGGGGCCTCCATACCCTCTATGTCTCGCCCCTGAAGGCGCTGACCGCAGATGTCGGGCGCAACCTGGCGCGTCCCATCGCAGGGATGGATCTTGCGATCCGGGTTGGCGACCGCACCGGCGACACGCCAGCAAGCCAACGCCGCCGCCAGCGCGCCGATCCGCCCGGGATCCTGCTGACCACACCGGAATCGCTGGCGCTGATGCTTTCCTGGCCCGAGGCGGCGAAGATGTTCGCGGGGCTGAAACGCGTGGTGCTGGATGAGTTGCACGCCTTGGCAGAATCAAAGCGCGGTGATCAGCTTATGCTCTGCCTTGCGCGGCTCCGCGCCCTTGCGCCAGGTCTGGTCACCACGGGGCTTTCCGCCACCGTCGAAGACCCCGCCGCGCTGGCGCGGTTCATGGGCGCAAAGGCGGTGCTGGAAGCGGATCCCGGCCCTGCCCCTGACATCGCGCTTTTGCCGACCCGCCAGCCGCCGCCCTGGGCCGGGGGCGGCGGGCGTTATGCGGTGCCCGATGTTCTCGATGCGGTGGCGGGGGCCAGAACCACCATCATCTTCCTGAACACCCGCGCCCAGGCCGAGCTGTTCTTTCAGGCGCTCTGGCTGGCGAATGATCAGGGGCTTCCCATTGGCATGCATCATGGCGCCCTGGCGCGCGAAGCCCGCCAGAAAGTCGAGGCTGCGATGGCGGCGGGGGCATTGCGGGCGGTTGTCGCGACCGGCAGCCTCGATCTCGGCATTGACTGGGGCGATGTGGATCTGGTGATCCAGGTGGGCGCGCCCCGGAATATCAAACGTCTCGTGCAGCGGATCGGGCGCGCCAACCACCGCTACAATGCGCCCTCCCGCGCGCGGATCGTAGCGGCGAACCGGTTCGAGGTGATCGAATGCGTCGCCGCACTCGAGGCGGCGCGGGCGGGCGAGCTGGATGGCGAGCCGCGCGGGCCGGGGCCGCTGGATGTGCTGATCCAGCAGATCCTGCTAACCGCCTGCGCAGGGCCCCTCGACGCGGACCAGCTCTACCGCGAGACGCGCACCGCCGGGCCCTATACCGACCTCAGCCGAGCGGATTTCGATGCCTGCCTCGATTTCGCGGCCACCGGCGGTTATGCCCTTCGCAGCTATGAGCGCTGGCAGCGGCTGATCCTGCGCGACGGGCGCTGGCAGCTGCGCGACCCGCGCGCCGCCCGCGATCTGCGCATGAATATCGGCACCATCACCGAGGCCGAAAAGCTGAAAGTGCGGAGGCGCGGCCGGGGCGGCGGGCCTTTGGGCGAGATCGAGGAGACCTTTGCGGCCAGCCTCAGACCCGGTGACACCTTTCTCCTGGGCGGTCAGGTGCTGCGGTATGACCGCATCCGCGATCTGGTGATGGAAGTGACACCCATGCCGGGCCGGGACCCGAAAATCGCCAGCTTCTCGGGCCTGAAATTCGCCACCTCGACCGAATTATCCCGGCGCATGCTGGATATTCTGGCGGATCCCGGCCGCCATGCGGAACTGCCACCCGATATCCGCGACTGGCTGGACTTGCAGGCGAGGGTCAGTACGCTGCCCCGCCCCGGTACATTGCTTTGCGAGACCTTTCCGCGTGCGGGTCGCTGGCATCTGGTGGTCTATGGTTTCGCCGGGCAGAACGCGCATCAGACGCTGGGCCTGCTTGTCACGCGCCAGATGGAGGGGCTGGGCCTTGATCCGCTGGGGTTTCTGGCCACCGATCACGCTTTGATGGTCACTTCGTTGCAGCCCGCCACCGAAATCGCGCCTCTGCTGGATGAACCGACGCTCGAACAGGGGCTGGAAGACTGGATCGCCGCCAGCTCGCTGATGAAACGCAGCTTTCGCGCAGTGGCCACCATCGCGGGCCTGATCCAGCGCAACCGCCCCGGTGCGCGCAAGACCGGCAAACAGGCGACATTTTCAAGCGACATCATCTACGACACACTGCGCCGCCATGACCCTGACCACATCCTGTTGCAGGCCACGCGGGAGGAGGCCCGGCGCGGGCTGATCGATTTCGACCGGATCGGTGACATGCTGGCGCGCAATCCCCATATCGAGCTGCGCGCGCTGCCCCGCGTCTCGCCGCTGGCGGCGCCCCTGTTGCTGGAGATGGGCCGGGTCAGGCTTGCAGGGCAAGGCCAGTTGCGGCTGGCAGAACAGACGGCGCAGGACCTGATGGCAGAGGCGGGGCTTGATCGGGTGGGACAGGGTGACTGAGGGCTTTCGCTTCCGGTTTGCGGGTGAGGATTTCATCGCCCGCCCCTCCGGGGCCCTCTGGTGGCCCGCGCGGCGGATGCTGATCGTGGCCGATCTGCATCTGGGGCGCGCGGAACGCTATGCCAGGCGCGGCGGCGCGCTTTTGCCCCCCTTTGAGGTGAAGGATACGCTGGCGCGGCTGGCCGCCGAGATCACGGCACTTGACCCGGACCGGATCGTGTCACTCGGGGATGCCTTTGACGATGATCTGGCCGCAACCCGTCTGCAAGATCAAGACGCGGCGCGTCTTGCCGCCCTTGCGCAAGGGAGGGACTGGCTGTGGATCGCTGGAAATCACGATCCGGGGCAGCACGATCAAAGCAGACTGCCGCCCGGCTTTCCGGCCTCCGCTGCCAAGCAGCCCGAGGGTGCCATCAGCCTGCGCCATATTGCAGCCCAGGGGCCCGACATTTCCGGCCATATGCATCCCTCGGTGCGGCTGGCCGGACGGCGCTTTCGCTGCTTCGTCCTCGGGCGCGACCATCTGATCCTGCCGGCCTTCGGCACCTATACCGGCGGGCTCGACATTGGCGATCCGGCCTTTGGGCCGCTGGCGGCGGGCGGCATCGCGCTTGCCTGTTCGGCGAAAATCTTCGCGCTGCCGGTTCCGGGGCGCGGCAGGCGGGACCTGCGAAAGACGCGATACATCAGTGGCAGCAGCTGAAGGACGGCGCATCATGGCAAAGCACAAGGCGAAGACCCGCAAGGATGATCTGCGGACCGGCACGCCCTTCTGGGTGAAGACGCCGCATTCGACGGTAGCGGCACAGGCGGAACTGACCCGTGAACGTTTCGACGTGATCGTGGTCGGAGCGGGCATCTCGGGCGCGCTGGTTGCCGAGGCGCTGACCAGAGCCGGGAAATCGGTGCTGATCCTGGACCGGCGGCCACCGGTGCGCGGCTCCACCCCGGCCTCGACGGCGATGATCCAGCATGAAATCGACGTGCCGCTGACACGGCTGCGCAGGAAAATCGGCAAGGATCATGCCGACCGGGCCTGGCTGCGGTCGGTCCGTGCGGTTGACGATCTGGTCTCTCTTGCCGGAAAGCTGAAGCTTGACTGCCAGATGCGCGCCAAGCCCGCGCTTTATCTGGCGGGCAATGATCTGGGCGCAAGGGCTCTGGCGAATGAGGCAAAGGCGCGCGCAGAGATCGGCATCCGCGCCGATTACCTCAGACGCGCCGATCTGATGGAGCGCTACGGCATCGACCGCCCGGCGGCGATCTGGTCCGATGCCTCGGCCTCTGCCAATCCGGCCCAGCTGACGGCGGGGCTTTTACAGGTTGCCCTGTCGCGCAGGGCACAGATCGTCTCGCCGGTCGAAATCACCGATATTGCGGAACTGCCCGACGGTATCGCGCTGGCAACTCGGGCTGGCGAGGTTCTGGTGGCCGACCATGCGGTGTTCTGCACTGGCTATGAATATCTGCCGCAGATGAAGACGAAATCGCATCATGTCACTTCGACCTGGGCGCTGGCCTCTGCGCCGCTCAGTCCCCTGCCCGGCTGGATGCGCGACACCATCGTTTGGGAAGCCGCCGAGCCGTATCTCTATTTTCGCACCGATGAAGCCGGGCGCGTGATCGCGGGCGGCGAGGATGAAGACGCAGGCGACGCCAATGCCGATCCGAAGAAGCTGGCGAAAAAGGCAAAGATCATCGCGAAGAAGCTGCGCGATCTGACCGGGGTGAAGATCGGCAGGCCGGCCTATACCTGGTCGGCGCCGTTCAGTGTCACCGATGACGGGCTGCCGATCATCGACCGGGTGCCTGGCTTCGAGCGCGCCTTTGCGGTTATGGGGTTTGGCGGCAATGGCATCACCTTTTCGGTCATCGGAGCGCAGATCATCGCCGCCGCGATTGCCGGCATGCCAGATCCCGATGCCGCGATCTTCCGCTATCGCTGATCCAGCCTCATGCGGCGCAGGCGGCTTTTCAGCCGCTCCTGCCCTTTGAAGATCCCGCCAATGGCGATCTCTCCGCCCGGGGGACAGCCCGCAGCATATGTCTCCGGGTTACGCGCAGCGCCCGGGGTTCGACCTTGCCGCCTCACACCGCGTGGCCTGTGCAGCAAGCGTCCATATCCGGCAATGCATCAGCCAGCCCTCGCAAAGGTTGTAGTTCTGGCCACCCGACGCCTCCGGGAACCCGATGGGCGCGAATGCGTTTCCAGAAAAGCCGCCTCTGTCTGGAACATCCCCCCTGGACTTGGCGGCAACAGTCCAACAGGAGAGACGAATGGACAATGAAAGCATCGGCTGGATCGCAGCCATCATCATCGGTGGCCTTGCCGGCTGGATCGCATCGGGTTTCATGAAATCCGATACCGGGATTTTCGCGAATGTGCTGCTCGGCATCATCGGGGCGGCAATCGCAAGGTTCCTCTTTGGCCTGCTGGGCGTCTCTTTCGGAGGCTGGCTTGGCTATCTGGTTGCTGGCGCCCTGGGGGCCTGCATTCTGATCTGGGGCGCGCGCGCGGTCCGGCGCTGACAGGAAAAGGGCGGCCCGGATATGACCGGGCCGCCCTTTGCAGCATCACTTCTGTTTCTTGCCCGCCTCTTTCCCAGCCTCGTTCACGGCCATGACCGCAAGCGCGGTCAGACGCGCATTGGCGGCCTTTTCCTCATCGAGGACGGAACTGAGCAGGGTATGGGCCTCGTCATGGCCCAGCACCTTCGCCCATTCCCGCAACGTCCCGTAGCGGGCAATCTCGTAATGCTCGACGGCCTGGGCCGCACCGATCAGCGCCACATCCAGCGCATGGCCCTCGGCCTCTGCGATCAGACCGTCTGCCTCTTTCAACAGCCCGGCCATGGCATCGCATTTCTCGCCGGTGGCTTTTTGTCCGATGGATTTGAACACCTTGTCCAGCGTGGCGATATGGCCTTTCGTGTCGGACAGGTGATCGTCGAAGGCGCGCTTCAACTCGGCATTGTTCACCGATTTTGAAACTTTCGGCAGCGCCTTGAGCAACGCATTCTCGGCCCAGTAGATATCCTGCAACGTATGTTCAAAGGCATCCTGAAGCGTTTTCATGGGGTCCTCCCTGTGTGAAGCCGCCCGCCCTGCCCGGGCGGACGGCGGCCGTTTCCAGGCGATCAGTGACGATGTTCCGGCAAGGCCTTCAGCTCGTCCTTGGTCCAGCGGGTCACTGCATGGACGGCATTGCTCTCGTCACGCATGAAATCAAGGTCACGCGCCGGAACAGCGACCGGCTTTGCACCGATCCCAAGGAAGCCGCCGACATCGACGATGACCTGCGCCCCGGCCCCCTGGCCATGCACTTCTGAAACATGGCCGATCTTCTCGTCGCCGGGGCCATAAATGGTAGCGCCGTTCAGCACGGCCTCGGTCAGTTCGGTGTCGTTCAGGCGGATATGTCTGGTATGGTCCATGGCATTCTCTCCTTTTACTCGAAAACACTCGTGCAAAAGAAACGTCTTCTCCGGGACAAGGTTCCGGGCAGCTCACCGGCATCGGCGGGTCTTTGCCACGGATGATCAGACATCCCGCAGTGGGCGCCGCCTGTCGGAACCTGTCTCGCCCGCAGACGTTCTGCCTGCATCTAGTGAGGAGTATGAATGTGCTTATCCGGTTGGGTTACGAGATCGAGATCGCCTGCGATCAGCCGACAGAGGTGATCGCGCTGCTGGATCCACATCCGGATTTCGCCGGGAGCATCATCAGAACCAGCGGGCTGCAGGTTTCGCCCGCCATCCCCAACCGGACCTATGCCGACCCCCATGGCAATTCCTGTTTGCGGCTGACAGCACCCGCCGGTGCCATGCGCCTGTCACGCGACAGCCTCGTCGAGGTGGACGACCGCCCGGACCAATGGGATGAGACGGCACGGGAATGCCCGCTCAGCGCCTTGCCAGACGAGGTGCTTGGTCATCTCCTGGCCAGCCGCTACTGTGAGACCGATCTCATGATGGCACAGGCCTGGGAATTGTTCGGCCATGTGGCGCCGGGCTGGACGCGGGTGCGGGCGATCTTCGACCATGTGAACCGGCACCTCACCTTTGGCTATGAGCATGCGCGCGCCACCCGCACCGCCTCGGAGGCCTGGCAGGAGCGGGTCGGTGTCTGCCGTGATTTTGCGCATCTCGCGATCACGCTCTGCCGCTGCATGAATATCCCGGCACGCTACGCCAATGGCTATCTCGGCGATATCGGTGTGCCGGTCAATCCGGCGCCGATGGATTTCAACGCCTGGTGCGAGGTCTGGCTGGAGGACCGCTGGTTCACCCTCGACGCCCGCCATAACGAACCCCGCATCGGACGGGTGGTGATTGCGCGCGGCCGGGACGCGACCGATATCCCGCTGATCCATTCATTCGGCCCGCATCTGCTGACCATGTTCAGGGTCTGGACCGAAGAAGTACAGGAACCATAAGGCGGATAGCTCCCGGAGTTGCAGACGCCTTGCCCGGGTCCGTGCTGCTGCCCCCGTGCATGACATGATGGCTGCGCAATGACTGCGCCCCCGCCCCGCGCCGCACGCATTCAGCCCTGACAGGCAAAAGCCCCCTGGCCTTTTAACGCCAGGGGGCCCAAACGGGTGACAGGGCCGGACCAGATACGTGACCGCTCCGGCACCGCCAGGCGTGAAAGCGTGCCATCACCCCCAATGGGAAAGGGGTACATCCGGATAACGGCGGAGATTTGCAAGAATGGCCAACTGATGCGGCCATTCTTTTTCGTCAGCGCGGGGTGGTCGCTCAGCTTTTGATTTTCGCACCGGCGGGATCATACCAGGGACCGAACTGGACCCGTGCCGGATAGCGCTTCATCGCGACCTCGACCTCCCAGGTGCCTGTCTCAAGCCACTCCCTTTTGACGCCATTGGGATGCGACACATAGGCGAGGCCAAGCGAGGCGCCGACCCGGTGGCCATAGGCCCCGGACATCACCGATCCGACAAGTTCCCCGTCGCGTGTCACCGGCTCGTAATGGAAGAGCATCGGCGCGTCGGCACCGCCTTCCAGCTGAACCTGTACGAGGCGACGGCGCACGGGGCCTTCGGCTTTTTGCGTCAGCAGCGCGTCGCGGCCGATGAAGCCGCCCTCTTTCTCCAACGCCACAGCAAAGCCGAGACCGCCGTTATAGGGCGTGTCTTCCTCGCCGATGTCATGGCCCCAGTGCCGGTAGCCCTTTTCCATCCTGAGCGAGTTCAGTGCGAAATAGCCGGCGGGTTTCAGCCCGAGATCCTTGCCGGCCTCTGCCAGCACCTCCCAGACATGGCCTGCGAATTCCGCATCGATCAGCAGTTCGAACCCAAGTTCACCAACAAAGGTCAGGCGGCTTGCGCGCACCCTGGCATAGCCAAGATCGATCTCGCGCGAGGTACCAAAGGGGAAGCCTTCGTTCGAGAAGTCATCGGGCGAGAGCCGCATGAGCAGCTCGCGCGATTTCGGTCCCATCACCGCCAGCATCGGCGTGGCCGAGGTGATGTCGCTGATATGGACGCGTGCCCCTTCGGGCAGATTGCGGCGGAACCAGCTGATGTCGCGGCGCTGCGATACTGCCACCGTGATCACAAGGAACTCGGTTTCAGAGACACGGATCACCGTTACATCGGCCTCGATCCCGCCCCGCGGGTTCAGCCATTGGGTATAGACGATCTTGCCGGCCTCGACATCGCAGTTTCCGGCGCAGATCCGGTTCAGCGCTGACAGCGCATCCGGCCCTTCGACACGGTATTTCACGAAGCAGCTATAGTCGAAGACCGAGACATTCTCGGCTGTATTGCGGCATTCGGCGGCGACATTCGGGAACCAGCTGGGCTGGTGGTAGGAATAGTCGATATTCGCGAGTTCCTCGGGCGTGCCGAAAAAGCCGGGCCGTTCCCAACCTGCCAGCTCGGTCATGAAGGCGCCCGCCTCCAGCATCCGGTCATGGAAGGGCGAGCGCCGCACGCCGCGCGCGGTTTCAAACTGTTTGCCCGGCCAGTGCATGTCGAAAAGCGTGCCGATGGTCTCGACCGAGCGGTCTTCGAGATATTTGCGGTTGCGCTGGAACTTCTGCGTCCGGCGCACATCGACATCGATCAGCTCGACCGGCGGATGGCCATCGGCGATCCAGGAGGCCATCGATTTGCCGACCCCACCCGAGGACAGAATGCCGATCGAGTTGAAGCCGGTGGCCGAGAACAGACCGCTGATCTCAGCGGTCTCGCCAAGATGGTAGCGGTTGTCGGGGGTAAAGGCTTCCGGGCCGTTGAAGAACAGCTGGATCCCGGTCTTTTGCAGCACCGGCACCCGCTCCATCGCCATTTCAAGATAGGGCGAGATATGTTCGATATCTTCGGGGATCGCGTCGAAGCAGAAGCTTTCCGCGATACCTTTCTGACCCCAGGGCTTGGCGCCGGGCTCGAAAAAGCCGACCAGCAGCTTGCCGGCGTCTTCTTTGTAATAGCTCCACTCATCGGCCATGAACATGACCGGCAGATCGCGCTTGAGCTCGGGGATTGCCTCGGTCACGACATAGAAGTGCTCGGCCGCATGCAATGGCAGGGTGACACCGATATCTGCGGCCAGTTCGCGCGACCACATACCGCCAGTGATCACCACCTTCGAGGCGGTGATCGGGCCGAATTCGGTCATCACGCCAGAGGCGCGGCCATTCTCATGCAGAATTCTGGTGACGGTGACCCCTTCAAGGATCTTCGCGCCGCCCATCCTTGCGCCTTTGGCATAGGCCATGGTCACATCGGCGGGGTTCACCTGGCCGTCATCGGGGAACCAGAAGCCGCCGACCAGACCTTCGGTCGAGATCGGGTCCCAGCGTTCCTTGACCGCTTCAGGGGTCAGCGCCTCGACCGGCAGGCCGAAGTTGCGTCCCATCGAAGCGCCGCGCGCCAGCTCTTCATAGCGCGCCTGGGTTTTTGCCAGACGCAGCGACCCGTTGCGCTTGAAGCCGGTGGCCTGACCGGTTTCCTCTTCCAGCCGGCCAAAGAGCTCGCCGGTATATTGCGCGAGCTCGGTCATCCGCTGCGACGCGCGCAGCTGCGTCACCAGCCCGGCTGCATGCCAGGTGGTGCCGCAGGTCAGCTGTTTGCGTTCCAGCAGTACCACGTCGGTGATGCCGAGCTTCGTCAGGTGATAGGCGATTGAGCAGCCGGCAATACCGCCGCCAATGATGACGACCTCTGCCTTCGATGGGATATGCATGCCAGGTCTCAGCGGTTGGTGTGGATATAGTCGGCCATCAGCGAGAGCATCTCGAACATGACGACCATGGCGTTTTGCGCGGTGATCTTGTTCGGGTTGTCCTTGGTCGGGATCAGGCAAACCACGTCACCACCGACCACATTCAGGCCGCGCAGGCCCTGGAGCATACGGACGGCCTCGCCGATCCGGATGCCGGGGTAGCCCGGTTCGAGGTTCGAGGCCCCTGGCGCATCGCAGGGGTCAAGGCTGTCGAGATCGAAGGTGATGTAAACCGGGGTATCGCCGATCCGCTCACGCAGGATCTCGACCACGCCTTTCCAGCCGATCTCCTCAACCTCATCCATGCCGACGATCCGGTAGCCCAGTTCGTCCGAGGTGTTCAGCGAACCGGCAGTTCCGACATTCGCGCGGATGCCGATCTGGGTCGATTTGGAGGCATCGACATGGCCTTCCTCGACCAGATAAGCGCCCCAATGCGCCGCCGAGCGCTTGTTGCCCAGCCAGTGCGGCAGATGCATCAGCGTGTCGGTATGGCTGTCAAAATGCACCAGCGCGACCTTTTGACCCCCGGTCAGCGAGGAATGCGCGCCGGCGCAGGCCTTGACCAGCGGTCCGGTGATAGAGTGATCGCCACCCATGGCGACAACGCGGGTGCCGGCTTTTTCGAACTGCGCGGCATAGGCTTCGATATGCTCAACCGAGACGTCATTGTTCATCGCTTCGGGCAGCGGGGTATCGCCGGCATCATTGATGGTGACGAGATCCCAGGGCGTGATTCCAAAGCGACCATGGCTGCGGCGATAAAGGGCCGAGATATTCCGGACCGCGCGCGGGCCGAGATGCTGGTCACGCTCGGTCGAGCCATTGCCGGAACTGTGCGGCACGCCGATCAGGGCGATATCGGCCGCAGCAGGATCTTCGTTCCATTCGCAGCGGAAGAAGGTCGGGATACCATGCCAGTACCAGCGGCCCACATCCTTTTTGGCCTGTTCGATGTCGAAATCAGCCATGTCGTTCTCCTTTAAGGTATTGGGCATTGCCGGGGGCGCGTGGCTCCTGCCAGTCAGCCTGGCGGTCAATGCGAGATCTGTGAGAGGAAGGCGCGCGCCCGGTCAGATTTCGGCGCGGCAAAGAACTCTTCGGGTGGCGCCACTTCGATGATGCGACCGGCATCCATGAAGACAACGCGGTCCGCGACCTTGCGGGCAAACGCCATCTCATGGGTGACGCAGATCATGGTCATGCCTTCGGCCGCCAGCTCGCCCATAACGTCCAGCACTTCGCCGACCATTTCCGGGTCAAGCGCCGATGTCGGTTCGTCAAACAGCATGACCTTGGGCTTCATGCACAGCGCTCGCGCGATGGCGACCCGCTGCTGCTGGCCGCCCGACAGCTGGATCGGAAATTTCCAGGCCTGATCCAGGATATGGACCCGGGCGAGGTATTCCTCCGCCATCTTCCGCGCCTCGCGGTCGCTCACCCCGCTGGCGAGCTTTGGCGCGAGGATGCAGTTTTCCAGCACGGTGAGATGCGGGAAAAGATTGAAATTCTGGAACACCATGCCAGCGGTGCGCCGGACCTTGAGCACATCTTTTGCCGCGCCCACCTCCAGCCCATCAACCCGGATTTCGCCGCTGTCATGCGGCTCAAGATGGTTCACGCAACGGATCAGCGTGGACTTCCCCGAGCCCGAAGGGCCGCAGATCACCACCTTCTCACCCTGGGCGATATCAAGGCTGACATCTTTCAGCGCGTGGAAGGCGCCGTAGTTCTTATTGACGTTTTTCAGGCTGATCATTTCTTACCACCCCCTGCTGCGGCGGGTTTCGGCCAGCACGGCGGCCTCGGTGCGGCTTGACCAGCGGAAGCGGCGCTCGACCAGTTTCTGCAGACCCATCAGGCAATAGACCATGACCAGATACCAGGTCAGCGCCACCGCGTAATATTCCGAGAACTGGAAGGTCCGGGCGACATTGATCTGGGTGACGGTCATCAGCTCCTGGAGCGAGATGATCGAGGCGAGCGATGTCAGCTTCAGCAGCGTGATGAATTCGTTCATCGTCGGCGGCAGTGCCACCCGCAACGCCTGAGGCATCATGATATAGCGGTAGATATGCGACTTCTTCAGACCGATCGCCTGACCCGCCGCCATCTGCCCGTTATCCACTGCCGAAAGCGCAGATCGGTTGATCTCGACCTGATAGGCCGATTCATTCAGCGAAAGCGCAATCCATGCCGCAAGGAAAGGCGTGAACCATTCCTCACGAAAAATCGGGAAGATCTGAGGCAGCGCGTTCCAGACGAACAGCAACTGCAGCAGTGTCGGAACTGCCCGGAAAAAGCCGACATAGGCCGTGATCAGTTTGCGCAGCAGTGAGGGTGGTCCGTTAAGGACCACCGCCAGGGGCAGCGCGATCAGGATCGCGGTCATATGCGCAGCGACCGTCAACCCGAGGGTCAGCAGCGCGCCGCGCAGGAAGGGCCATGAAAACAGGGCCTCCCAAAAGGTTGAAAGATCAAAACTCATGGTGGCCCTGTCAGTATATTACTCGCCGATGCCGTTAAGCTGCGAGGGCGAGAGATTCCATTTTTCGACGATCTTCAGCAGCTCGCCATTCGCAACCAGAGCCTTCACCGCCTCGCCGGTTTTCGCCGTTTCGGCGTCATCCTTACGCAGATAGACCGAGAAAGGCTCGAAAGCGGCGGCAGGCATGGTGAAGACCACATCGAACTTGCCGGGATCCTGAAGCTCGCGGAAGGCGATTTCAGTATCCTGAGTTACGACATAGGCGGCACGCCCGACCAGCAGCTGCTGGATCGCATCGCTTTGTTTGGGATATTGCTGGATTTTGGTCGGAGCATGGCCCGCAGCTTCCAGCTCGGCATTCAGACTTTCCATCCGGCCGGGATATGAGGTGCCCGATTGCACCGCGACGGTTTTGCCCGCCAGCTCGGCGATATCAGAGACGACCGGCGCCCCCTTACCGGCGATCAGCACGGTGGATGTGTCAAGATAGGGGACGGCATTGAAGGTCTTCAGCCGATCTTCGCGCAGCACAGTGCCGGAAATCACCGCGTCGCAGCGCCCGGCCTCGAGGCTGGGCAAGAGGCCCGCGAAATCCATGCTGACAAAGCTGGCGTCAACGCCCCAATGCGCAGCCAGCGCACGCGCGACATCAATATCAACGCCGCTCGGCTCTTTGTCGGCAGCGTCCGCCATGTATTCCATTGGCGGGAATGTCGGGTCAACGCAGACCGAGAAGCCGTCGGCGGCAAAATCCGGCACGGTCTGGGCGGCAAGGGGCGAGGCGGCTGCGACAATCACCGCTGCCAGGGTCGCTTTGCCCGGAATCATACATCTGCTGAGGCGGGTATTCATGAAATTGCTCCCTGTACTGTTTTTACAGAACGTGAAGCTGTTCGGCGATCTCGTCAATAACAATTTCGCAAATACCGAACTTTGTTCTTTGTGAGCGTAAAAAAAACGATCAGGCCGGGGGTGGAGTCATGATGAATACGGCAATCGTGGGCAGCGAAGACGAGGGGTTTCGAAAGCTGTGCAGGCGCCGGGGATCGAAGCTCATCGAATCTCCGGGGTGAAGAATCGTCTCTTCGCCCTCGATATTCAGGGCAAGATCACCACTTATGACCAGAACCAGCTCTTCCTCGGAACGCAGCGCATAGAGCTGATCACCTGCGGTTCCCCCCGGCGCGATTTCCGACCAGATCGCTTGCATCTTTACCCCGTGGCTGGGGGTGAGAAGGTGATCGGACACACCAATGCCGCCAAACTTGATCGGCTGGCGCGCCTCGGCCCGCACCAGGACATTCGGCGAGGGGGCAAAAAGATCACCCACCGGCAGGCTCAGCGCATCACAAAGGCTGACAAGCGATGCAACCGAGGGCGAAGTCTTGTCGCGCTCGATGTCGCTGAGAAACCCTTTGGCGAGACCGGTCTTTTGCGAAACGTCGTTCAGGGTGAGATCCAGCGCCCGTCGGCGGGCGCGCAGGATTGCGCCGAACTGATGTCCATCCCGCCGGGCAGAGCTCTCCGTATCGTCCGATTCGGGTTCTTCTCGCACAATGGGATCTCTGGCCATAGGGGAGACGCTCCTTGGGAATTTCGCTGGCAACGAACAGGTTTCGACCCAAATTCCCGCAACTGCAAGCCCTGCCGGTCAGGAAATCGACGGGGACCCGAACCCGAAAGGTGGAATGCCCCCACTGAAGTGGTCCACCCACAGGGATATGCTTATCCCGTTTTCAGGAGGACCAGATTATGGCTGGC
>NZ_JBZEGG010000039.1:0-38668 GCF_058313095.1 Pseudogemmobacter sp. TB195 | reverse complement strand
GGATCAGGTCCAGGAGATGAGCCGCAACCGGCGGGCGTCCCTCAAGCTGGAGGTGGACAAGGCGCTCGCGCCCCTGACCCGGGAGGCACGCGATGGCGTGGGCTGATGCCGTGAGGGCGATAAACCCGGCGCTTTTTGATCGCGGCTGGAGCAAGGTTTCTGGCTCGGCCTCCGGGGGCTTTGGCAAACGGGCACAGATGATCCGCGCGGCGCGCGGCCATTCCCCAGCGATCTTCAAGGCGATCCGGCAAGGCGGTTGCCACACCGGGGCGCAGCTGCGCGCCCAGCTGTCATACCTCACCACCAAATCGAGCTTCATCCTCGATTCCCGTGGCACCCATGACGGCAAGAAGCTGCTTTCGCCCGGTGAGATCGAGCGCGTCGCGCGCCGCTTTGAGAACCAGTGGAGTGAGCGTCATGCGCCGAAGCTGGGCCATACGGCGCACCTCCTGATGGCCTTCCCCATCGGTACCCGTTCCACTGAGGCGCAGGAGATCACCCGCGAGATCTGCGAGCGCTTCTTCGAAGGGGAGGGCGCGCAGTTCGATTACATCGCGGCGATCCACGAGGATCGCGCCCATCCCCATGCCCATATCGTGCTGAATCGCCGCAGCAAGGACGGCGAGATGTTCTTCCTCGGGAAGGATCATCATTTCAACTACGACGCCTTCCGCGAAGCCATGGTCGAGGCGGCCGAGCGCCACGGGCTGCGCCTTGAGGCGACGCGTAGGCTGGACCGGGGTGTGCTGACCCGCGCCGCCAGTGATGTCGAGCTCCGCAAAGCCATGGAAGAGGGCAGGACGCCGGTGGAACGCCAACGCACCGGCGCCAACCTCGACCACGCCATTGCCGAGGTGGCGCGCAATGCCGCGATCTATCGGGGCCTCGCTGCCGAGGCCTCGCGTTCGAACTTCCACGATGTTGCGGAAGCCCTGTCCCGGGCCGGGGATGTGCTTGCCCGGGGTGATCGTATCCAGTCAGACGGAGTGTTGTATATGAGTGATGAAGTTCATGATTTTGACCAACTGATCGATCGGTTCTCGCAGAACATCCGCCAGATCGAAGGGCTGATCGAACGCGCCCCTGCGACCGAGCGCCCGGTGATCGAGCGTAAACTGACTGATGTGTTGCGTGAGGTCTCGCATCTGCAGCCCCTGGGGGACCGCTCCGACACATTGCACGAGCCGGCGTCCCGAGATGGGATCTATGCTGCGCCGAACCTAGTCGAGGCCCACCGGGATCAGCTTGAAGCTCCGGGCCTCAAAGCCCGCATCACGGAAGCGGTGCAGGGGACCGGAATCGATAGCGATGCCGTTCTGGCCCGGATGCGCGAGGGTGCGGGCAATGCGGCGCTGGAGCAGCAATGGCTTGCGCAGGATCTGCGGGCCATCGCGAAGGAAGAGCAGCTTGATCTGCGTGACACCGCGCAGCGTGATCAGGCGATGGACCGTCTTGAGGACGTTCATGGCAAGCTGGGGGATGTGCTGACCGAGGCCCGCGTCCTGCGGGTTGTGGAGGATGTGGAGAGGGAAGGGCCGGAAAGGGAAGAGGGGGCGCGGCTGTCGGAGACCTCCGCTCACAAGGTTTCGGCTGATAACGAAACCCTGCGTAGCGAGCCGGACATCTTCAGCCCCACCGAGCGTCAGGAATTCCGGGCGCTGGTCAAACAGTTCCAGCGGACGGATTTCAGCTATCCTTATTCCGAAGATCCGCGTGCCCGGCGCGATGGCGAAAAGCAGGTGGCCGAGGCGAAAGAGGCCTTCGACCGCTTTGCCGAGCGCTCGCCCCAGCATGCCGAAATTGCCACCATGGCCTGGGAAAAGGCCACCGATGTCATTCAGCCTCCAGCCAACGGCATTCGGGCCGCACATCGTACCCTCCATGCCGGCGATATGGATCTCGCGCAGCGTGATCCGTCGATCAGGCTCGGTCCGATCACCGAAGAAGTTCGCGAGATGGCGCGCTTGCGGGCCGAGACCCCCCAGGAGCAGATCCGCGATGCCGTCAGTCGGGAGATCAACCAGCTCCATGCCGCAGGCGCCTCCCGCGAGCGGATCATCGAGAGGCTGGCCGAGGTTGAGGACGACACCCGTCAGGCCCACGCGGAACGCCGCAATCTGGATGCGACAGCGCCCCAACTGGCCTCCGCCTTGCGACAGGCCGCCGACGGCAAGGTCGATCTGGCCTCGGATGCGGCGCGACACCGCTTCGTCGAGCAGGTCAATGATCGCCTGACCCCAACCGAAATCGATGATCTGCACCGCGGCGATGCGAAGGTGCTGGACCGGATAACCCCCAATGCGCTCGAACAACTGCAGGTGGCACGGGCCTATCTCGAGGCCAGGAATGTTCATGCCAATGATCCGGCTATGGACCGCGTGCTCGATCGGATCGTGGAAGAGCGCCACGGCGAGGATCTGAGGCATTCCCTCTCCCATGGCGAGAAGGGGATCACCCATGGATAAGGGACGCATGCTTCTTGGCGCCGCAGTTCTGACGCTACTCGGGCTCGCCATCGGCTATGTGCTGGCGACGATCTATTTTGCCGTCCAATTCGGATACTCGACGCGCAGCTTCGATCTCACTCTGTTGGCGCGGAACTGGTTGGGGCTGAGAACCTCGGCTCCGCAGGATTTCCTCTGGGTGAACGGCATCATCCTTGGGACGGGTCTCGCTGCCCTCCTCTTGACCGCCACTATGCTCGGCGATGCGCTGACCCGCTTCGGCACCACCCATTGGCAGAGCCGGGCCGAGATGAAGCGCAACGGCTTCTTTGCCGGACCGGGGGCCGGGTTCTTGCTCGGCAAGATGGGCGCGCCGAAGTCGAAGAAGCCCTTCATCGTCTCACGGACGTTCCCGCATGCGCTGGTCGTGGCTCCGACAGGCCGAGGCAAAGGCGTGGGCTTCGTGATCCCGAACCTCCTGACTTACCGCGGCTCGGCCGTGGTGCTCGACGTCAAGGGCGAGAACTTCCGTGAGACCTCGCGGTTCAGGTCGTCGACCGGAGACAAGGTGTTCCGTTTCGCACCCACCGATTGGGAACGGCCGACGCATCGCTACAACCCGCTGGCCCGAATCGCGGCCCTGAAGAACCCCGACCGCCAGCAGATGGAACTGAAACTGACCGCCAAGCTCTTCCTGCAGACCGACAACGAAAAGCTCAGCGGCCTGCTCGCCGGCGGGATTGATCTCTTCGTGGCGGCCGGGCTTTTGGCCTTTGAGCGCGGAAATCCGACCATCGGAGAGATCTACCGCATCACCGCCTCGGGCGGGAACAAGCAGCTGGAGTTCCTGAAGCGGGCGGAGGAGGTGAAGAACCTCTCGGCCAAGCTAATCTTTGAGCGGATGGCCTCGACCAATAACGACACGCTGACCTCCTACCTCTCGCTCCTGATGACCTCCGGCCTCGACACCTGGGACAACCGGGCGATTGACGCCGCCACAGCGACATCGGATTTTTCCTTCCGAGACATCCGCCGGCAGCCGCATGCGATCTATTTGGTGGTGGAATCTGAGATGGTCGGGCCGCTGGCGCCGCTGATCAGGCTGTTCTTCTCGGATCTGATTGCCTCGTTGCAGGCGGCCGAGCCGGGGAAAGACGAGCCCTGGCCGGTGATGATCATGCTCGACGAATTCGACCGACTTGGGAAGATGCCGATCGTGGCCGAGAGCATCAAGACGCTGAGGTCCTATGGCGGCAACCTGGCCATCGTCACCCAGACCATTCCGGCGCTGGACGAGATCTATGGCGAGAACACCCGCCGCTCCCTTCAAGGCGGGGCGGGGGTGAAGCTCTATCTGACCCCATCCGACCAGAAGACCATCGAAGAGCTGAGCCAGGCAGTCGGCAAGACGACCAAACGGGTGGTCACCCGGTCTCGCTCGGTGGGACGTAACCCGTTCGAAGGTCGCAGTGTCACTGAACGCACAGAGGAGACCCCGCTCCTCAATGAGGACGAGGCGCGGCGGCTGGATCTGGACGAGGTGATCCTCGTGGTCGATGCCCAGATGCCGATCCGGGCGCGGCGCATCAAATACTATGAGGATCCTGCCTTAAAGGTGATCCATGCCGCACAAGCGGGCGATCATCCCTACCCGGATGCCGAAAAGCGGCAATACGATGCACGGTTGAATGAGGCCGAGGCGGCGGTCGCGAAACTGGCGCAGCAGTTGCAGGCAGTACAACTGGGAGCGGCGCGAGGGCATGGGCCCGACACCCCGACGGAGCCGAAGCCGATATTGCGAGCACCAGCCCGGCGTGGAGCCCTGACTCTTGGGCCAGAGCCGATCAGATTTGACCTTTCCGCCCTTGGGCAGACTGAGGAAAGCCGCCTTGCGGTTCAGAAGGCTGTCGTCACGACTGCCGAGATCATCGCTGGACATGGAGGCCTGGGCGCCACTGACTGAACCCGATCAGGTTCAGAGCATGCCATCTTTGACGGGTCGAAGCGCCAGCAGTTTCGGCCCTTATCGGCCGGTCGCGCTCAGGCCTTGCTGCAGTGCAGAAGTTCCGAAAGCCGCCCTTCATGCGCAGTCTGCCTGATGGTGAACCGTGCAGTTTCATATCGGTCAGGGCCGCGGAAAAGGGCAGAGGCAGGCACGCTGCCTCCGCCGTGGTCAGATCAATCGAAGCGCTTGATTTCGCTATAGGCACCGGCAACGCGCAGGGTTACGCTGACCGGAGCGTCGCCGCGGTTGCGCCAGAACCAGCCGTGGTTGCCGGTGAAGGCGGCGGTCAGTTCACCCGAGGCTTCAGGCACGGCGCGACCCTTTTCATAGCTGATGTTGTTCCCCGACCCATCGCCATGCAGGTCGAAGTTGACCGCGCCGCCTTCGACCACCCATTCGAACGGGGCGACAGCGCCTTCCTCCATCACCAGCTTGATCTCGATCCCTTGGCCGGGGTCCAGTGCAAATGTGATCTCGTCCGTCCACTCTCGCGCGACGGGGGCCTCCTGGGCGTGCGCGGTGCCGACGATGGCCCCGAAGATCACATCCAGCAAGCCGGGCTGCAGTGAGGATTGCGGCTCGATCTCACCCTCCATCAGCAGGCGATCCGCCTCGGCCTCGTCGGCCAGCTGGGTCTTGATCTCGCCCATCTCGGTCAGGCCAAGGACGCCGCCGATGCCGGTCGGGTCCATCCCGTATTCCGATGGCCAGACCACGGTGACAAGAATGGCCGCCGCCGCCCCCGCCGCAAGGGCGGTGGACCGCCACAGCTGCCGCGTGTTCGGCAGGTCGTCGAGGTTCGGTTTCTGTGCGTTGTGCATGGTGTATCCCTTCACGAGAGCCAAAGGCCCGTCAGTTGGTAGAAGACAAGGAGGAAGCCCGCCGCCATCATCACGACATTGGCGCTATAGGCCTGCGCCCAGAACCGGGGCGAGCGGCGCCAGAAGCCCATGGCGATCAGGATCACTGACAGCGCCAGGAGCTGGCCGATCTCGACCCCGATGTTGAAGGCGATCAGGTTGCCCAAAAGGCCGTCGGGCGCGATGTCATAGTCGAGGATCTTGGTCGCAAGGCCAAAGCCGTGCAGCAGGCCAAAGGCCAGCGTCGCCGCGCGGGTATCGGGTTGCACCCCGAACCAGCGCTGGAAGGCCCCCAGATTGTCCAGCGCCTTGTAGACCACCGAAAAGCCGATGATGGCGTCGATGATGTAGCTGTTGATCTTGATGCCGAACCACACGCCCGCCAGCATCGTCACCGAATGGCCGATGGCGAACAGGCTGACGTAAAGGCCGATATCCTTCATCCGGTAAAGGAAGAAGATCACCCCGAAGAGGAACAGGATGTGGTCATATCCGGTCACCATATGCTTGGCGCCCAGATAGAGGAACGGGATGGGCAGAAAGCCGGAGACTTCCTGGACGTAACCGGCATCGCCTTCGGTCACGTTATGGGCCAGCGCGGCGCCTGCCATCAGCATGGCAAGGGTCAGCGTGGCAAAGGGTATCCAGATGCGCCAAGGCATCCGGGAGAGTCGTGTCATGATAAGGTCCTGTGATGGATGGTCTGATCTGGGCTGAACGCATGCGCGTCAGCCGGTTCAGGTGGTCAGACCGATTGCCGGGGCGGCCGCCTTGGCCCATCACGGATGGCCCCGGTCAGCTTGGGCAGATCGCGCGGTTCGATGGCTGTGCCCGGGTCAAGGACGCCCATCACTTGTGTGCCAAGAATGACAGCCGTCGAATGGTCATGGTCGGTGCTGTCGTGATGCGTATGGCCCTCGGCCTGCCAGACCTCGCCCTTTTCGGCGTGCCATGCGGCATGATCCGCCTCGGCGGCCAAGGTGCCGGGGCCATGGGTCAGTGCATTTGTCACCGGGGCAAATGCCAGTGACAGCAGCAGCATCAAAACCGCCAAAGGCCGTATGACCCAGATCACCCCGCCCATCTGCTCCTCTGCGCTGCCCTGTTTGCCGGGACATTCTTGCATCTTGCCAGAACCCCCCGGGGGGGTTACGGCTTTCTTATGTCAGAACCTCATGTCCATGCAAGCCACCCTGCCATCGCCACCCGGCTGAAACGCGCCGATGGTCATCTGCGCCGCGTGATCGGCATGATCGAGGAGGGGCGTCCCTGCGTCGATCTGGCCACGCAGTTGCATGCCGTGGAACGCGCGGTGGCCGAGGCGAAGCGGGCGCTGATCCATGACCATATCGACCACTGTGTGACTGCCGCCGGTGACCATGATCTGGCCGAGATCAAAGCCCTGACAAAGTTGCTCTGATGCTGACCACTCTGCGCAACCCGACCTTCCGCCATCTGTTCGCCGCCCAGCTTGTGGCGCTGATCGGCACCGGGCTTGCCACCGTGGCGCTTGGCCTTCTGGCCTGGCGTCTGGCGGGCGACAATGCGGGCGCGGTGCTGGGCACGGCATTGGCGATCAAGATGGTGGCCTATGTCACGCTGGCTCCGGTGGCGGCGGCGATTGCCGAACGCCTGCCACGCCGCGCCTTTCTGGTGGCGCTGGACCTGATCCGTGCGGGCGTCATCGCCTGCCTGCCCTTTGTCGATCAGGTCTGGCAGATCTATGTGCTGATCTTCCTGCTTCAGGCGGCATCGGCAGGCTTTACCCCGGCGTTTCAGGCGGTGATCCCGGATGTCCTGACGGACGAGGACGACTATACCAACGCCCTGTCCCTGCTGCGCCTGACCGAGGATCTGGAGCAACTCGCCTCGCCGATGATCGCGGCGCTGTTGCTGACAATGGTCAGTTTTCCGGTGCTGTTTGGCGGGACCGTTCTTGGCTTCTTCCTCTCGGCGCTGTTGGTTCTGACCGCGCGCCTGCCGGATCGGCAGCGCGCCGAGAACAGCCCGTTCTGGTCCGATGTCACCAAAGGCATCCGCATCTACATGGCCACGCCGCGTTTGCGCGGGCTGATGGTGATGGAGGCGGCCGTCGCCGCTGCGGGCGCCATGGTCTATGTCAACACCGTCGTTCTGGTGCAGGCGCGGCTGGGTCTGGGCGAGGAAGCCGTGGCACTCGCCTTTGCGGGCTTTGGCGCAGGGTCGATGTTGGCGGCCTTTCTGCTGCCACGGATCCTTGACCGCTTGGCCGACCGCCCGGTGATGATCGCTGGCGCGGGGCTGATGGTCGCCGGGGTGTCGCTGGTGCCGCTGATCGGCAACCTTACCGGGCTGATCGCTCTTTGGGCCATCATCGGCTTTGGCTTTTCGCTCACCCAGACCCCCATTGGCCGCATCATCAACCGCTCCGCTCACGAAGCCGATAGGGGCGCTGTCTTCGCCGCGCAATTCGCCCTGTCGCATGCCTGCTGGCTGGTGACCTATCCGCTGGCGGGCTGGATCGGGGCTGGGGCGGGGTTGACGGCGGCGGCGCTGGTGCTGGCCGCCATTGGCGCGCTCGGCCTGGTCGCGGTTTTGCGCATCTGGCCCGCACGGGACATCAGCGAACTGGCCCATGACCACCCGGAGCTGCCGCCGGGCCATCCGCATCTGGCCGAACATAGGCATCATCACGCCCACACCTTCGTGATCGACGCGCTGCACCGCCGCTGGCCGCGCGCCGCCTGACAGGTCAGGCCAGCCCGACAAGATGCAGGGCCAGCCCCAGAACAGCAGCGCCTCCAAGCACGGTCGTCATGCCCAGTTTCAGCCGGAACACCGCAAACAGGGCCAGCACTGACAAACCCGCTGCAACCCAGTCGATCGAGGCCAGCACAGGCAGTTCCAGCGACAGCGGCCCTGCCGTGACCTGCGTCACCGCCCGCCAGATGACATGGATGGCGAACCAGATTGCAAGGTTCAGGATCACCCCGACCACCGCCGCCGTCACGGCTGTCAGGGCGGATGACAGCACCTTGTTGGCGCGCAGCCCCTCCATGAAAGGCGCGCCAAGAAAGATCCACGCAAAGCAGGGCGCAAAGGTTACCCATGTGGCCAGCACCCCGCCCGCGGTGCCCGCAAGCAAGGGCATGGCCCAGCCCGCTTCGCGGAATGCGCCCATGAACCCCACGAATTGCAGTACCATGATCAGCGGCCCCGGCGTGGTTTCCGCCATGCCAAGCCCGTCCAGCATCTCGCCAGGTTGCAGCCAGCCATATGTGCCCACCGCCTCTTGCGCGACCCAGGCCAGCACCGCATAGGCCCCGCCAAAGGTCAGCACCGCCAGCTTTGAGAAGTAGGTGGCGATATCGGTGAACACGCTGTCCGGCGCCATCAGCAGCAGGGCTGCCACCGGCAAGAGCCAGAGCATCAGGGCAACCCCGCCGGCCCGGAACGCCCCGGCGCGCCTGGCCCCGGTCAGATCGCCATGTTCCTCGCCCAGCAGGGTTGTTGCGTCATCGACATGGGCCTTGCCGACCGCGCCATGCCCGCCACCCCCCTGAAATCCCGCAAGTCCCGCCTTGGCCCCCGCCCAACCGATCAGCGCCGCCACGGCGACGATCAGCGGAAACGGCGCGCCAAAGGCAAAGATCGCCACAAAGGACGCCAGGGCGATGGCCTGCATCGCCCGGTTCTTCAGCGCGCGTTTGCCCACCCGGAAAACCGCCTGCAGCACGATGGCCAGCACCGCGGCCTTCAGCCCAAAGAACAACGCCGCCACGAACCCCACATCACCCCAGACCGCATAGATCCAGCTGAGTGCCATGATCGCCACGACGCCCGGAAGGATGAACAACAGCCCTGCGATCAGCGCGCCGCGCACCCCGTGCATCAGCCAGCCGATGTAGGTCGCCAGCTGCTGTGCCTCTGGCCCCGGCAACAGCATGCAAAAGTTCAGCGCATGAAGGAACCGACCGTCACCGATCCAGCGCTTTTCCTCGACCAGGATGCGGTGCATGACGGCGATCTGGCCCGCAGGCCCGCCAAAGGACAGTGCGGCAATCCTTGCCCAGACCTTCGTTGCCTCGCCGATGCTGGGATAGGCCGGGGTCGCGCTCATTTTGCTTTCCCTTTGTTGACGGGCCAGTTGTGCTGTTCGTCCACGGCATCGCGCGCCCAGCGATAGAAGGCGTCATAAAGCGCCATACCCGCATCCAGCTGTGCCAGATCATCCGAATACATGCGTGACAGTCCAAGCGATGCCGCCAGCAATCCCGCGCATTCCGGCGCAAGATCAAGCCGCGCCGTATCTGCCCCGCGCACGATCAGCGCCAGACGATCAAGCGCCGGGCTGGACAGGCCGAACTCCGCCAGCAGAACGTCAAAGGTGCAAAGATCATCCCGATGGCTCCAGAAAGCGCCCTCGATGTCATAGGGGGCCGCACCGAACCGCTCTGCCACGCCGTCCACCTCGGCGGGGGCCACGAACAGGAATACGGCCTGCGGGTCGATGAAACGGCGGATCAGCCAGGGGCAGGCGATGCGGTCGATCTTGGGGCGGGACCGGGTGACCCATATGGATCGGCCAAGTCCGTCGCGCGCGGTGATCTTGCCGGGGTCGATGAGGGGCAGACCGGATGCGGTCCAGGCCGCCTGACCGCCCAGCAGATATTCCGCCTGCACCCCTTCGTGCCGCAACCAGGCCGCCGTGCCCTGGCTCAGCCGATGGCCTTCGGCACAGATCACCACCACCGGGTCGGTCAAGTCCCGTGCGATCGCAGACAGGGGGCCCGGCGCGAGGTCCGGTTCATCCAGCATCCGTGCGCCGGGCACGAGGCGCGCATCTTTGGCACGCACCGCGTCGCATCGGACATCCAGCAGGATCGGGGATTTCGGGGTGCCCAGCAGGCGGGCAAGCTGGGCACAGGAAATGGCATCAGGCGCAGGCATCTGCGGTCCCCCTCAGGTCTTGTTTCGCTCATGTGAAACGCGATCTTCGGCTGGCGCCTCGTGGGGCGTTCGCGCGACCCCATCCGCCACGCATCCCAAATTATGAGGGGATCTGTCAAGCCGAGAAGGAGGTGGGAACGGCGGCAACCCGAAGTCGAAGCGGGAGGATACTCTGTTGTTCGAAGACTGCCTCTGGACATTCGTGGTGAACACGAGCGGAGAATGCTGCGTTCGCGGTCGAATGACCGCCTCGTCCACATGCGGCGTCCGCTACAGTGCGGTGCCGTCAGGCCGTTTCCCGCCCCTTCCAGTCATCCGCAGCATGACTGATCGCCAAGATCCCCTGCCTTGACTTTCGTCGCAGGCTTCACATGTAGTAACGTAACCACAAGCGGAGGCCGCGATGACGATTCATACGATCAGCAGCCGTGAACTGAACCAGGATTTGGCCCGGGCAAAACGTGCGGCGCTTGACGGTCCGGTGTTCATCACGGACAGAGGCCGACCGGCCCATGTGCTGATGAGCTTTGCGCAGTATCAGCAGATGAGCGGCCAGCGCCGGAACATCCTCGATGCGCTTGCGGTTCCAGGACTGTCTGACATCGAGTTCGAGCCGGCGAAGGCTGAGATCATGTCCCGACCGGCCGATCTGTCCTGATGTTCTTGCTCGACACCAATGTGATTTCCGAGCTGCGCAAAGCGGGGGATGGCAGGGCCGATGCCAATGTCACCGCCTGGCTGAGCGGTCAGGATGCCGGGGCACTGTTCATTTCGGCAATTACGGTGATGGAGCTGGATATCGGCGTGCGCCGCATCGAGCGGCGCGATTCGGCGCAGGGAGCCATGCTGCGGGCGTGGTTCGCAGAACGGGTCATGCCGGAGTTCCAGGACCGGGTTTTGCCGGTAGATACAAGCGTGGCACTGCGATGCGCGGGTCTTCACGTTCCTGATCCGAGATCAGAACGGGACGTACTGATAGCGGCGACGGGGCTGGTCCATGGTTTTACAGTCGTGACCCGAAACACCGGTGATTTCAGGGACACAGGGGTGGTCTTGCTGAACCCTTGGGTCAGAGTGTGACCGACAGCCAGAAGACCCTGTTACAGGCCTTTGAGCCAGGCGCAGACCACTTCGGCACCTTTTGAGCGGGCACCTTCTCCCGGTTCTCGGACGAAATGCAACCGGGATAGGGATTGGCAGGTCCGTAGCCTATCCCATTCTCAACGAAGAAGCCCAATCGCCCGAGCAGCCACGCCCGGTGCCAGCACGAGCCGGCCAGCAGCAGACGCAGCCAGCGTGGCGATTGGCGGCCCGAATAGCCAGCGAGATACATCTGATACAAAAGGCCGCTGCGAAAGCGGGCGGCAATGCAACCCTTACCCATCCTTCCCGACCGGCACGACCGCGAACCGATCAGCCGTGAGTGAGGTCTCATAGACGGTCTGCCCGTCCTTAGCGTAATTGCTCTCGCCGATCCGCCCCCTTACATGGACGAGGTCGCCGGGCTTCAGGTTCTCCTTCAACCAAGTGAAGCCCGCAGTGCTGCGCTCGAAGAGGGTGACGGTGTTCCAGTCGGTGCGCTCGCGCAACTCGCCGCTGTCCTTGTCCTTCCAACCGTCGGTAGCGGCGATGCTGAACTTCAGGACCTTACCGCCGCCAAGCTCGGTTCTGCGGCCGACATAACCCTGAATCTGGAATTCCGCGAAGGTGTACAACATCTTATTTCTCCTCGTTACGGTACTGGATTCAAATGTGGCGGCTATTTCCCAAGCCGCCGTGCCCTCTCCGCGACCCGTACAACTTGCCCGCCGGCGGCCAGAGCCGCGGATCTCACAGCAGGTGCATTCTGAGCGATCTGGCGCCCCACCATCTCTCCGGTGCTGAGATTGCCCATCCGCTCACGGCTCTGCACGCCGCGCGTGTTCATCATCCCGCGGGTCATGGCCGCAGTCCCGGCTGCAACGGCCGGGCCCGCAACCACCATGAAATTCCCCGACAGTCCGCGCACGATCAGTGGCGTGGCCGCAACGAAACCCTTTGCCAGAAAGATCATCACGAAAAAGGGGATGAGCGACCCGATGTTAGTCGCCGAAGCTGGATCGCCAACCTGGTCCAGCAATGCATTTGCCATGCCGACCACGGTCGAGAACATCGCTGCAATCACTACCGGATAGAAGGCATAGCTGACGGTGGTCGAAACCCATCGGTGGAAAAAGTCCTTGGTTGCATCGAACAGCGATAGCGCGATCATCACCGGAGCGAGGCCAAGCATCAGCGAGAGCATCATCTTGGCAAAGATCAGCACGATCCCGGTCATGAAACCGAGAATGCTGAGCAGGATGAGACCGATGCCGCCAAGGATCGCGCCCGTCATCCAGCCAAGATTGTTGCCTATGGCGTTCAGATAGGCCGAGAACTGTTCGATCAGACTGTCGAACTCACCGGCAAAATGGGTCGCGCCGGCCCCGCCGCCACCCACCGATCCGACCAAGGCACCTGCGATATAGTCGAGGCCCCCTATCACCGCGTTCGCGACCGCATTGAAGCGGGTCCAGTTGAACGCGAAGAACCCGATCAGGGTGAGCTTCAGAAGGTACCAGAAGAAGGCCGCACCATCCATGCTGCGATACTGGAAGGCCATGTTGATGCAGAGGCCGATCAGGGAAAGGGTTACCATCAGCAGGGTGATCGTGCCGATATTGCTCGCCACCGCCCCGAACTGCGATTCCGCAGCCGATGCGAGGAAACTATCGGCTGAATTAACCATCCAGCTGACGACGCCCATTACCAGTTGCCCTGCGCTTCGCAGACAGCTCTGACTTGTTCTTCAAGCAGCCGCTGCGCCGCCATGAACTCACTGCGCAGCGCCGTCTGTTCCCCCTGGCCGAGTGCGAAGTACTGGTCCCGGTACTCTTCATCAGCCAGCGTCCAATCAGGGAAGCGGGTCTCGCAGGAGCAATCCTGGCTCGACACAATGTCTTCCCAGGCGCGAAGCTCATAGAGGTGTCGCAATGTCAGGCCTTTCCATGCCTCACGGATATGCAGCTCATCAGCCCATGCTGGCCGATCCGGTCGGTCGTTGCAGATCCGGTAGCGCTGCGGCTCGAGGGTTGGCGTCAGATCGTTGGTCACCGGCGTTTGGGCGATTGCCGGAAGGGCGGCGGCGCAGACGGCAGCGGCCAGTGCAAGAACACGCATGGAGTTTCCTTTCATCATTCGGCGGCAATGCTAGTCGGGGCCTCATCAGGACCGATGCCGGGCAGGTAGAATTCGGTGATGCCTCTGGCCCCCTCATGGCGGCCGGCCTGGATGATCACATCGATGGAGCCTTCGATGTAGGTGATCATGTCGGCATAGGTCATCGGAAGGTCGGTCTTCAGGGCAGCAATGGCAAGACGGCGGACGGCAAGCTGCGGGGTCTCGGCATGCAGCGTGGTCAGGGATCCGCCATGGCCGGTGTTGATCGCCTCGAGGAGCCGGATGCCGACGAAGACGTGTCAACCACAGCTGACACCTCGCCTTATATAAGAGATTCAAACAAAAATGTATTTCATGGAACAATCATGGTGGATCGTGAAAAGCCTGAAACGGCAGCGCGCTGGCTGGCGCTGATCGGGAAGGCCAAGACCGCCCTGCCCTGCCACACGGCGGACAGCCGGCACATCTGGGATCGCTTCCGGGAGTTTAACCGGCGGCGTGGGCACGAGGCGGTGCCGGCGGGCTATCTGCTCGGGTTCATGCGGAAGTGGCGAGACAGCGGTGGTGAATTTCGACCGAGTCCGCCTCCGCAAGCTGCCAAGTCGATCTCGCCTGTGGCAAGCAAGCTGCAGCGTCTGATGGCGCCCGCCCCGTTTATCAACCGATACTTCCACGAGGCAGACTTGAAGCGCGCCATCGGCAACGATCGCTATGAGCAGCAGGTGGCCGGCCTGTCTGCCAGGTTTGGATGTTCGAGGTTCCAAGCACAGTTGGCGGTGCACGGCATGGCAGTTTCGGCGGGGACGATCCAGCGATGACACACCACTGCGCCATCAAACTCGCTCAAAACATGATGCCTCAAAATCAATCGCCTGGCCAACCACTTGCATGGCCAGACACGCTGTCGGTAGCAAGTAGCGCCACCGAAACGCCTTCAAGGTCGCAAAGGGCGGAAAGTGGCCTGACAGCGGCGCGGTATCGTGCCCGCAGAAAGCTCGAGGAGTAGTCGTTCGGGCGCACTGCGGCGTAAGATCCGCTGCGAGAGGGCGGGAAGCCACCTGAGCGATCGTTCGTGCGTGATGCGGCATATATTGCGCCTGTTTGCTGGAGAAAGGCCGCTGGTTCGCCGCAAATCATCGATTGAATTCGGTGCTTGTAGATTATCGAAAAGATACTTGTAGAAATCTCAACTCTATAACGCTAACCCATTTTTAGGGGGTGCGCCTTGCCGACAGCGTCAACAATCACCATTGCGGAGACCCTCGACCTGCTCGACGGTCCGCTGAGCAGCTTTTCTCAAGGCTTCCAGGCTGGTCTTTACGCTCTCTGGTTGGGATCGGGCATCTCGCGTGAGCGCGTAGTGGGCCTTGACGGCGTACTTGCCAAGCTGCTCGAGAACCTGCGCCTGCGCATCAACGGTGTCGATTGTGAGCACCGCAGTGCCTTTGAAAAAATTCTTAACCTCGCCGACCTGTCTGCTCCGGAAAGGGCGCAGATCGACCTTAGCCAGCCAGTTGCTTCCTGGCCGATCCATAACGAACTTATTAACCGACTATGGAGTAAATACTCAAAAGTGCTGGGCACCGAAGTCGATGGCCAGCGCTTCGATTATCTGCTCTGGGATGTTCTCGACTTTCCAACAACATTTGAGGCGCAGAAAGCCGATGCTGAGCACCTAGCAATCGCAATGCTGGTTCTCGAGGGTGTGGTATCGGACCTAGCAACTGCCAATTGGGATGGCCTTCTGGAAGCAGCTATGCGGGAACTTGGTCGGCCGAACGAAACATTTCGCGTTGCCGTTACCGGCGGCGACCTACAGGGTCCGCCGGGCATCGGGACTCTGTATAAATTTCACGGATGCGCGAACCGGGCGATACAGAGCGAGGCAGACTACCGACCACTGCTCGTGGCGCGGGAGGCAGACATAACTCATTGGGCACAAAAGCAGCAGTTCGTGCAAATGCGGGAACAGTTGAGAGCGCTCATTGCGCGCTCAAGGACGCTGATGATTGGGTTGTCGGGGCAAGACACGAACATTCAGCAGCTCTTTGGGGCGAATGGCTGGTCGTGGAATTCTGTTCCGGTGCCGATCATATTTGCGGCTCAGGACCTTTCCGAGGGGCAAAGATCGATCCTCGAGGGAGCATACCAAGCCGACTATGAGGCCAATCGCGATAGAATTCGATCTGACGCCACCTTACCAGCTTTCGGAAAGCCTCTCCTGCTGGCGCTGCTCTTGAACACAATGTTTGGCAAGCTTGCCGCCCTCGCTGGCCTGTTGACGTCACCAGCCCTTGGCGTTGCGGGCAAGCAGAGCATCATCGACGGCCTGACAGCGCTGAAGCATGCTGCGGCTCAGGCCGGTAATGCCAAAAGGTATGAGTGCGCCCGGACCATTGCCGACTTAATGGGGCGGGTCTCTGAGCAGTTTCTCGGAGGTCCGGCCTGCGCCGGCCGGCGTACCTACATGCCTCTGAGCGCCCAGCCGGCGCATCTGATGCAACAAGACCCAGCTGTAGGGTTTTCTGGCAAACCAGAAGCCGCTGCCGCACTGGGACTGATTGGCCAAGGGCTGGTCACCAACAAGTGGGTGGTTGCGATCGACGATCCGGAACAGCCGACGAGTGGGGCGCTGCGACTGATCGCTCCGGCGGCCGAAGCCCGCGTTTTTCTCGCCGCCAATGATGACAACATTAACCAGCTCCTCGCTTCCGGGGCGTTCGACGAGGCAGACGACAACGTGGTAGTCATCTGTTCGCGCAAGGTCACGCCCCGGCAGCAGCGAAGCCCATCCAAGTCCTGGCGGACAGGCAAGCTGTTGCCGCGCTATGTTAGCGTCAGCGACCTGCTCGAGGGTCCCGCATCGTTTGATGAGGTCCAGAGCAGGTTCAACTTTGAGGTCGGTCTATGACGACAGCGGAAACAGTCTTTAAAATCTTGACGACGGAGGGTGGCTACCGGTCGCTCGGCAAACCGATAAGGATCGGTTCCCAGGCTTTCGGCTTCACCCATGTGCTGGTAGCTGGCGAACGGGCCAACGATCTTGTCATCGTGATCGAGCTGACCGGGGCGTCAGAAGATGCACAGGTTACGCGGTCGGTCCTGGCCTTTACGCGTGCACTCGATGTACTGGGCTCGAAGCGATCAGTAACCGCCATTCTGACTTCGGGTCAGGCGGATAATGAGCTCTTGAACTCGATCAATCGCGTCTGCCGAGTATTGCCAATCGGCGCACCGACCGGGCCGATGGCGGAAAGAAAAGTACGGGATTGGCTGGCAGTGCTTCTGCCGCTTAAGGGCCCGCCGCCGGTCGAGCACTTGGCCGACTGGAAGGCTAGCTTGGAAAATCAGCTGGCAGACACTGACGACGAACCAGCTATCGGCTGGTTCGTGCAGCTGGCCGAAAGGGGAAAGGAGGCCGTGGAGGCGGCACTTGCCCTACAGATTTCGGCGCTTGCCGACAAGGTGCTCGAGGATGGAGCAGAGCAGTCATGAGTCCGCGCCTAAAGTCGCTCTCGATCAACAACTTTCGTTCCATACACGGATCGGTGGTCATTCCGCTCGATGCGCAAGTGGTGCTGGTTCACGGCACCAACGGCATGGGCAAGACCAGCTTGATGTCTGCCATTGAGCTCGGCCTTACCGGCTCAATCGCTCACCTAGAAGACCAGGCAAAATACCACGAGTTTCTCACCCATATCGATACTGCGGGTGGTTCGATCCAGCTTGGCGTCGAAGGGATGAGTGGACGCTCGACCGGGACCGGCCAGGTGTCGTTCGGTCCGGGTTCATTTGACGCAACGTCGGCGCTCAATGCCACCGATGCCAGCTTCTTTTCAGAGCGCTGCTATCTGCCGCAGGCCGTGCTGGGTCGCCTGCTGGACATCTACGATCAAAAGAAGAGCACGAACTCGCGGCTTACGGAGTTCGTGAAGGAACTGCTGCGGCTCGATGCGCTCGACGCCTTGGTAGACGGCCTCGACCATGCGTTCAACGTAACCCGGATCCGAAAGCTTGCCCCGGTGTACAGGCAGCTTGAAGAGGCTCGGGATCTGCTCGACAAGCAACTTGAGCGTGAACGGTCGAGCGTAGATTCCGCTCGGCAGGCGGCAACTCAGCGCATCTCCCGCCTCAACGACTTGCTAGCCGTGTTAGACCATACCGCAGTGCCAATCGTCTCCGGTTTCGATGTAGCAGCGCTGCGTGCAAGAGCCGCAGACCGGGAAAGCGACCAAGCTGAACTCGCCAATGTCACCCAGCAGAGCTCGGAGGTGAGTTCGTTGCTGAGCCGTCTGGAACAGACCTCAGCAGGAAGTCCAGACGCCGAGATCGCTGCGCTAGAGCGCAATGCCGCCGCAATTGGATCCCGGTATGAGACGTGGCTGAACGGTCAGGGAGCGCAGATCACTCGGGAGCTGGACGCCCTCAGGGAGTTTCATTCGGAGCTGCTACCACTCGATGGCGCCCGCGTAGAGGATCAGGTCCGGGATGCACTGAAATGGTGCATCGACGAGGTTGATCGCTGCCAGCGATTGCTGGACCAGCACGGTGCCGCGAACCAGCGGCTGACGACGGCTAGAACGACAATCCAGAGGGCGACGACCCGCATTAGTGAAATCAACAAGGCGCTCGAAACGGGTGCCAAGGATGCTCGAACCCTGGCCGCTGCCCTTGCGGGCATAGCGCCCCATGTCGTGGGGGATATGTGCCCGGTCTGCAACCGCGAATACGCGGAGGTCGACAGTGGCTCCTTGACCGCGCACATTGCGGCCACAATAGCGAACCTCACGTCGGAGGCAGGGCGACTGCAGGCGTTCTCGACAGAGCGAGCGTCGGAGAGCGAGCGATTGACAACTGCCCGGCAGGACGAGGCGACTGCCGAGCGCCTAGTATTGCAGCCCGATGGGCTCGTCGAACTGCGTCAACGTCAATCCGCGCTCGCATCGATCAAGTCAAGGCTTGAGCCGATGCAAGAGTACGCGGCTTTCGGACAGGGCCTCTTTGTCCGTCTCGACAGCGCTCGCCGGAGCCTCGCGGCCACGAGGCGGGCTGAGTTGCAGGCGGCGTCTTTGCTTCCAGAAATAGACGCTGCGCTGGAGAGGGCGATGGGCCAGCCGACGACCAACTTTTCAGGCCTACGCGAAGCGCTTGAGGCGGCTGCAGCGGCCCTTTCGGACCGCCTAAAAACGGTTCACACGGCTCTTTCGTCGCGCGTTGCCATCGAGACCGAACTCGAGCAGTATGGCCGTGAGGAACAGTTACTCTCGGACCGCGTGGCTCGAACTGCCGAACTCGAAGAGCGCCTTAAAACCATGAAGGGGACCTTCTCGTCGATTGGTGGGGTGCGGGAGCGAGCTAAGACCATCGCAACCGCTGCGAACCAAGTGCGTTCCGGGATCGTTCGCGACGTCTTCAGCGGGTCTCTCAACGCAGTATGGCGCGACCTCTTCGTACGGCTTGCTCCGAGCGAGCAATTTGTTCCCCAGTTCCGGCTCCCCGATCGGGGTGATGGCAAGGTGGAGGCAGTGCTCGAAACCTTCCATCGATCTGGACAGGCCTCCGGCCCTCCGGGAGCTATGCTTAGCCAAGGCAACCTGAACACCGCCGCCCTGACCCTTTTCCTCGCCCTGAATCTGTCGGTGCCGTCGCAGCTTCCATGGCTCGTGCTAGACGACCCTGTGCAGTCGATGGACGACGTACACATCGCACAGTTCGCCGCCTTGTTACGGACCTTCTCCAAGGGCCTCGATAAGCAGGTAGTCGTGGCGGTGCACGAGCGCGCCCTGTTCGAGTACCTGACGCTCGAATTAAGCCCAGCGTTCGCCGGCGATAGCTTGATAACTGTCGAAATCAGCCGCAACTTTGCCGGAGACGCCGTGGCGGATCCACACTTCTATGTTTATGAAGATGATAAAGTTGTAGCTGCCTGAGATCTGCAGCCACCAAAATGGCTAGCACACAGCAATTAGATGCCCGATTACAGCCATCAACGACTGAATAGCCCCGAGTTTCTTAGACGCCTTCGCTTGCCTCAAAATTAGCAAAGAAGGCGTCCACGAAACATGGGGCTATTCATGGCCGGGCGCTTCACTTTACCTCACATCAACATCTCTGCACTTCGCGTTTCGCGTGAGTACACAGGCACTGGCAGCGGCGGATCAAGCACGCCGCGTATCCGTGCCGAGCACGCGCGCAAGTTGATCGCCGAACTGGATACCGCTCTGCTGGCTATCGACGAAGGCCGCAGTCCGGACACTCGTCTGAGTGATCCACAAGGCGGATACATTGAGTGTGCTACAATTCACCTTCTACCCGCGCCAAAAAAACTGCAGTCATGCCTATGTGGCATGATCGTCAACGAAAGGGAGCCGAAGTATGCACACGTTCCAATCTCGCTAGCGGCCAAAACGTCAGGCTCACGGCTCCTTGCGGAGAAAACACCAACTTCAAGATCAAGCGGCCCGTGCAGCCCGCATCACACGACGGAACATCAACCCCATGAGCATGTCACGCGCCTCCTTATCCTGCATGAAAGCGTTTCGCATCTGATTGTCCCTCTGAAATACATGGATGGCGCGGCGCATGAATTCTGCATTGAAGCGGTCCTTCACAACCTCCGGCGCGTTATTGCGCAAAATCTCGACCCAAGCATCGTCATCCAGAATGGCATCATTGACAGCTTCGAAACGGATGTAATCTTCTTCAGTGAAACTCGTCCCATGGCGCGCGTTGAATGCGTCGATAATTTCAGAAAGTGCCCTCTGCTCTTCCTCGGTATAGGCATTGGCACCGAACCGGTCGATTGGTGACAGACTGGCGGTCTCGTCGCGTTGAAGGCGGCCATCCGAAACGCCCTGATCCTGCAGGCGATACGCTGTCAATTGAAGCATGTCATCAGTGATGTCTTCGCCTTCGGGCGCGGCGCGAGACGGCAGCAGCCGCTTCAACCAGGAACCATAAACATGCAGCTTCTCGAGCCCCGTGTCTTGGAGACTGACCACCTGCGCGATGAATGAATAGAAGCGCAGGTAGGACGCCAGAAGCTGGCGAAACTCCTCCTGCTCATCTTCGGCCAACTGTGCTTCAAAGCGATCAACCGCCTGACGCACGATTCCTTCCAGAACCGGTCGCTCATCGGCCGCCTGACGATTTCCAAGGAAACGGGCGACAAAACGGTCAATTTCATCCTGCTGAAGGATCCCGAAGGCATTCAAACGAGCTTGCAGGTTGTAAATCTGGTTCGGGTCTGATCGGTCTTCCATACCCGTGGCATTGAAATATGGCCTGAACGCCTCTTGGATTTCGTCGACTGCATTACGAAAGTCCAAAATGAAGGTTCGGGTTTTGGTCGGAAATGTCCGGTTGAGGCGCGACAATGTCTGGACAGCCTGAAGCCCATCCAGCTTACGATCGATGTACATCGCAACCAGCTTCGGTTGATCGAAGCCCGTTTGATACTTTTCGGCGACCACCAGCACGTTGAACTCAGCACCATCGAACCTGCGGGGCAGTTCCGTTTCCGGAAATCCGTTCATCCCTGGCTCCGAGTAGGCCTGACCGTCCACCAATATCTCGCCCGAGAATGCGACCAGAGAATGCACGTCGTCATAGCCCTGCGCGACGATGTATCGGCTTATCGCCTGATGGGTGCGGATGGCATGTTCGCGGCTGGAGGTGACAACCATGGCCTTGGCCTGGCCAGCCAGCTCCGGCAGAGCATGGCGTCGGAAGTGCTCGACGATCACCTCGGCCTTTTGATCCATCGCGGTTTCATGGAAATCAACGTAACGCGCGACCTTGCGCCGGGACTTACGCTCCAGAAGTTCCGGATCCTCGTCGATGGCCTTTTCCAAGGCAAAATATGCCTGATAGGTCTGGTAGTTCTGAAGCACGTCGAGGATGAACCCCTCCTCGATCGCCTGCCGCATCGAATAGAGGTGGAACGGCGCGGGCAGCCCGTCGAGTCCGCTGACCCCGAACCGTTCCATCGTCACGTTGCGAGGGGTGGCGGTAAAGGCCAGATACGAAAGGTTGGCTTGTGGACCACGGAAGCGCTGCAGTTCCAACAGGGCCTGCTCAACCTCGTCCAGCTCATCTTCGTCGGCGATTCCACCATCCGCCAACACACGCGCCATGCTGTCGGCATGCTTGCCAGACTGCGAACTATGCGCCTCATCGATCAGGATCGCGAACCTGCGCTTGGCCTCGTTCTTCAGGACGCTCATCTGGTCTGTCGAGAACTTGTGGATCGTCGAAATGATGATCTTGGCGCCCTGCTCGATGGCAGCGCGCAACTGCCGCGAGGTACCGTCGATGGCTTTCACATAATTCGCGGTTTGGGCAAACGACTTCACGGTGTTCTGTAGTTGCCGGTCCAGGACGACCCGATCGGTGACGATGATCACGCTGTCAAAGATGGGCCGATCCTGATGGTCGTGCAGAGTGGCAAGCTGATGGGCCACCCATGCGATGGTATTCGATTTGCCGGAACCCGCCGAATGCTGGAACAGGTAGTTCCGACCAGCACCCATTTGCTTCGCATCGGCGCACAGACGGCGCACAGCATCAAGCTGATGAAACCGGGGCCAGATGGTCGTGCGCTTAACCTTGCCCCCGGGCTCTTCGACTTCGCTCACCAACACGAACTTGTGGATGATGTCGAGCAAGACCTCGCGCGACCACACCGCCTTGCTGCCCTCCACATCACGGTAGAGGTAGGCGATACGAAACTCGCCCTCGACATCCGGATTGCCTGCACCGCCATCACGCCCCCGGTTGAAGGGCAGGAACCGCGTCCGCCCGTTTTCTAAGTGCGTGGTCATCGAGGCATTGTCCTGATCCAAAGCGAAGTGGACCAGCGCTCCGCGCCTGAACGTCAACAGCGGCTCGCCATTTGGCGAACGGTCGCGGCGATACTGGGTTTCGGCCGTCTGATAGGTCGACCCCGTCAGCGTGTTCTTGATCTCCAGCGTGATCACCGGGATGCCGTTCACGAACAAGACGACGTCAATGGCGTTCTCGGACGAACGACTGTAGCGAACCTGACGCGTGGCGGTCAGAATGTTGCCCTCGTAGGCGCGCACCAGGTCGGGGTTCATCCCCGAAGCCGGACGAAACCCGCACAGGCTGATGCGGATTCCTGGGACGATGGTGATCCCCTGCCGCAGCACCTCCAGCGTGCCGACCGCGCCAAGACGGCTGGCAATCTGCCGGGCAAGCTCAGCCTCGGCTCGTCCCGGGTACTGATCGTTCAGGCGCGACCACGCCTCGGGCTGGGTCGTCCGGACAAACTCCGCAGCCATTTCCGGGTCAATGGCATTCGTACGATCAAACGCGGTGTAGGGGCGTTCCCGCCAGCCCTGGTTGGAGACAAGCTGATCTACCAGATGGATTTCGACCGCCTCTTCGGTGTGCAGCTTTTCGCGTCGGATATTGGGGCTGGTCATGAATTTCCTCCTCGCGCGCTGCCGATCGGGACATTCAGACGCAGGCGTTCAATCAAATCAACAAAATGGGCCCGCAGCGCGCGCATGGCGTCGCGGAGAAAGTTCATCTCTGCCCAACCTTCAGGTCCGGGGAACTGACCGCTTTCATGGCCGTATCGCAGGTGGGTCGAGCGCGGGTCAACGGCATGCAACTCTAGAATGCGGTTCCGCATCCAGTCAGGCAGGCAAGGGGCCATTGCCAGCAGTTTCGCCAAGTCATGTTCTCGGCCCGGCTTGCCGCCGCTCGCTTCAATCAGGCACTTCAGATAAAGCTCAAACGAGTGGCGATAGAGGTACAGGATGGGGCTGGAAACGGTGTAATCAGCCACATGATTGTCGTTGACCAGCTTCACGACCGCTTCGGCCGCGTCGAAATACTGATCTGCCAATCCTCGCTTGTTTTCGTCCAACGCGACCATCCCGTCCCTCAGTATCCCCTTGGGGTAGGACCATTCGTCGTCACGCGCGGCCCTATCGCCCATGTCGGAAAACAACGGCGCCGACTGTAGGCGAGCCGTGTCGTCCGTCATGAATGCACCGTCCGGGGACCAACCATCCGTTTACTGCCGCTCGAACAAGTTGGGCGTGTTGCTCGAGACTGTCCGCGGGCCGGTGCCTTTGGGGACAAGGCCGTGGCGGCGCATCCATCCGAGCCAGGTCTGCAGGTCGGCCTGCTTAAATTTGCCCTTCTCCGGATGCCAGTCCTGCAGGAAACCCCGGATGATGGCAGCATCATCAGGTTGCTTGCCGTCAATCAGCGCATCGTTCCAAACGGCGTAGAGGGTTGCGACGGCCTCGGTTGCTGCGGTATCCTTGCCCTTGAACAGGTCAACAAGCTGCCGAAGGGTATCTGTCTTGCCGCCCAGTGCCGCCGCAAGGGCGTCTCGATGGCCCTCGGCGCGCGACATCTGTTGGAACGCCACCTTCTCGCGGTCGACACCCGTGCCGCCCCTGGTGTCATAATAGCCGTCCTGCCGCAGGCCCAGTTCGATTTCCTGCACCATGGCGTCGTCATAGGGGCCATAGCGGTACCGTTGATAGCGACCGGCAATGTCGTTGATGTTGGCATGCGCCTCGGCGAGGAACATCAGCTTCTGCAGCTTTGTGCGCCCTAGGTAGGGATCGGAACCGAGGCGGTGAACCACTTCGGCTGCGACCAACACTCGGAGTGTGCGACGATCTGGAATGGCCACAGGCCGAAGGGTCACGACTTCGCCGCTTGCGCGAGGTTGTGCGGTTTCCACCAGCCGCGCATGGGCAGCTACGTCGATCTGGCCCGTAACGGCAGCCGTGATCAGCGCGGCACGGTATTCGCGTAGGCGTGTGATGGAGGCTTCAACGAGATCAATCGTTGCTTCCGCTTTGTCGCGTGCAGTCGCAAAGATTTCAGCGTTCTTGGCTTGGGTATTCCTCGATGGCACCCAAAGCCGATAGTTTCCGAGGGTGTTGCGGTTGATCTTGGGCATCGCCACTCGCATGGATTCGAGTGTCGCCCAGTCGGTGAAGCGGCGAGATAGCAGTTGCATCAATAGGAATGCGGGCGTCAATCGACGGTCGGGCAAGATTGGATACATGTCGGCACTGCACATCCCGGCATCGGGCGCAATACAAGCCTTTGCCAGCGCAGGACGGATCTTACTGTATAGGACCGTCCCTGAGGGATAAGCATACTTGCCGCTGATAGCGCCCTGCTGATCAGCAGTCTCGACCGCCAGCAACCGTCCTGTCCCTGACTGTATGTGATTTGGCGCGATCAAGGGAACTCCGACCCAATCAGGATGGGTCGGATCAACCTGACCCTCGACAACACGACAGACCCAGCGAAACGGAATCGTGTCCGCATTCTTTTCGGTCGGCGAGGTCAGCCCCTCCAAGCATGCTGCCAAGCCTTCTCCGACTACCTCGATCAACCGCTGTTTCTTCTTGATCAGAGCGTCGATCCGAGCCGTTTCCGCGTCGAGAAAATCGGCAATCCGCTTCTGCGTGGCGAGGTCGGGAAGGTAAAGTCGGATATTCTTCATGTCCGAGTACCGGGTCGTCCAAAGGTCCGCCACGATGCCGTGTCCCCAGCGGTAGAACTCCTCTTGGAACGCAGGCGACCGCAACAAATGATGCGCGAACGGAGGATGGATACGAAGCGGTTCCAGAACGATGCTGATCAGCGAAACAGACCCATCTAAGGGTGAGACACCACCCGATCCCTTGCGGTCGGATCGGCTGTTTATGACATAATCGCCCGCGCGAACCAGTTTGCGATTGTCACCGTCATCAGACTTTGCGGCACTATCCAATTGGGGGACGATGCCGTTCATCGTGACCGAAAGTGGTTGGAAATCCTTGTCGCTAACTTTCTCTCGGCGTTCAGCGAACAACTGCCCAAGCCGGTAAAGTACCCATCCTGAAGGCGCGTGTCGGGTCATGATTTCCATCACACTACCCTCCACGCCGCGCGGTCCCGCCAATCGGCCGGAAAGCCCATCGCCGCTGGATCAGCCTGTGGGCATCCATCGATCAATGCCACCAGACGACCGCGCCAGCCACTGTCAGGCGCGACAACGCCCAACAGATGGTCCAGCATCACAAGGGTGTTGTGCAACATCCGGTCATGGGCGCCGCGCATCGCCACCGGCAGCGTGGCCGGAAACTTTGGCACGGCCATGGTCACCGTGAACCGCTTATTCCACAGCCGTCCATGGTGGGCGCAGATGTTGCGTACATAGCTCATGTGATGCGCGAACGAGATCAGCGCCTTTTCATCCAGCCCCAGGGGCTTGGCGATGGCCTGGCGGTCCGCCCGCAGTTTGAGGTTGCCCAGCCATTTCGACAGCTGGCCGAACGAAATCAATTCGGCCGCCATCCAGATCGGCGGCAGCGCAGGGTCGGTGTATTTGGTGCGGTAGTGCTCGGCGAAAGTGTCCTTCGACCACTTGAACTCGTCCGACAGCGAGGTCACGGCGCGGGCATGGCGGTCGCGACTGTCATACAGAGCCTGATCCAGATACTCATGCGAGCCATGGGTAATCGCCATGTGATGCGCCCATCCGGCGCGCAGGGCGACCTCGACCCGCTCGATTGCATCCATCACCAGAAGGCGCAGTTGGCGGTCAAAGACGTAGAGGGCAAGCACATCATCGAACCGCGTGCCGGGCCGGAACGCATGATCGCCCGCCGCGGCCGGGGCCTCAAAGGTTAGCCAGTAGGCGCGCAGCCGGTAGTAGGAGATGTGCTGCAGGTAATGACGGGCGACGGGTTCATCATCGATCACCATGCCGCGACGGCGCAGCAGCGCAAGTTGATCGGTGATTGAAGTGGCGGGTTTGGTGAACTTCATTGGGCGACCATGCCACCGATTTCGGCGCGAATGCAGGCCCCAGAAACAAGTAACCCGCCAGGGTGCGCAGTACAAAGCCGAAGCTCTGCCCGAGGCGTGGCGGGTCTTGTTGAAGCAACAGTTAGTCGAGGGTTGTCACCAAAGCAATAACGAACCGCACGCAGACACGAAAATTTCACACCGTCACCTCGGACAACAGGGTGGCGATCTCGGACTCGAGCGACTTCAGTTCGGCGTCGATCTCGGCCAGGGGGCGCGGCGGGACGTAGCGGTAGAAGTAGCGGTTGAAGTTGATCTCGTAGCCCACGCGGCCGACCTGGCCGTCGCGGTCGTCGGTATACGCTGTGTCCACCCACGCGTCAGGCACGAACGGACGCACCTCGCGGTCGAAGTATGCTTGCCAGTCTTCCAGCAAGGGGACAAGTTCATGATCCCGCAGACTGGTGTCGGGCTCGGGGTTCCCGTCCTTGTCCCGGCAGATCGCCGCGTCTTCATCCGGTGTCCCGAACTGCGCCAGGATGGCCTTGCGCACAGGCGCGCCGATCTTGATTTTTGCTTCGCGCAGCATCCTGGTCAGAGCCTTGTCGAAGTCGACGCGGTCCATGAACACTTCACCGCCCAGGTCGGCCTTCAGAGCGACCAGCAGGTCCTGCCGTTCCGAAGCGGTCAGCTTTTCCATGGCCCTGTCCTGCGCGAGCGCGATCAACGCCTCGTCTGTGACCTCGAAACGAAGGCGGAGGGGCCGTTCCACCCGGATTTCACGATAGCCGAAATCGGTGGTTGGGAAGATATTGGTCACGTCGCCATAGCCCGCATGGCCGTTCAGATACTCGCCGTAGATCCGCACGATCTCTGCCCGGGCCTCGTCGGTGATTTCCCGACGTTTCGATCCGAGGGATCTGCGCATTGAGCGCCAGAACCGTTCGCCTGAGGCATCGATCAGTTGTACCCGGCGGCGCCGATCAACGGGCTTGCGGTTGGTCAGGATCCACACATAGGTCTGGATGCCCGTGTTGTAGAAAATGTCAGTCGGTAGGGCGATGATCGCTTCGACCCAGTCGTTTTCCAGCATCCACCTCCGGATCTCGGACTCACCCGATGCCGCGCCGCCGGTGAACAGGGGCGATCCGTTCATGACGATGCCGATGCGCGAGCCATTTTCGTCGTCGCGCATCTTCGCAATCATGTGCTGCAAGAACAGCAGTTGACCATCAGAGATGCGCGGCAGGCCTGCACCGAACCGACCCTGCATTCCACGGTCTGCGGCCTCTTCTTTGATCGGATCAGCGTATTTCTTCCAATCCACCCCATAGGGCGGGTTAGACAGCATGTAGTGGAAGGTCTGCCCCTTGTGGGCGTCCTGGATCAGCGTGTTGCCAAAAGCGATGCGCGACGCATCGTGGCCTTTGACCAGCATGTCCGATTTGCAGATGGCGAAGGATTCCGCGTTCAGTTCCTGGCCGAACAGATCGACGTGCAGGGTGGGGTTCATCTCCACCATGCGCTCTTCGGCAATCGACAACATCCCGCCCGTTCCGCACGCTGGATCATATATGCGGCGCACGATGTGCCGCCCAGACAGTGCACCCTGATCGTTGGCGATCAGCAGGTCGACCATCAAACGCACGACTTCCCGAGGGGTGAAATGCTCCCCTGCTGTTTCATTGGACATTTCTGAGAAGCGACGGATCAGCTCCTCGAACAGATAGCCCATTTCGAGGTTGGATACCGCTTCCGGGTGCAGGTCGATCTGACTGACGCGGTCGAAAACCGCCCATAGGATACCGGCATTATCCAGCTTCTTCAGTGCTTCGGTGAACTCGAACTTCTCAATGAAGATGTCGCGAACGTTCGGACTGAACTTAGCGATATAGTCGATCAGGTTGGCCCGAAGCTGGCGTGGATCTTGTCCTCGCAACGAAGCGAAGGTGAACTGGCTCTCGTTATAGATCTGCCCACCCGGCGAGGCGATGGCCGTCAGGATCATCGCGCGCGCTTCGTCATCAGTTTCTTCGGGCAGCGTAGAAGCCGTTTCCAGCACGGCCGATTTGGTCGGCTCCAGAAGGCAGTCGAGGCGCCGCAGGACAGTGAAGGGAAGGACGATCTTGCCGTATTCGGATTGCTTGAAATCCCCACGCAGGATTTCCGCAATGGACCAGATGTACGCGGCGTTGGTCTTGATCGTTTCCTGACTCAAAATTTCACCTTCCAAAGTCCTCGGAAGGGCCTGTTTGCCTTCAACTTCCGCTGTTCTGCCTTGCATGACGATACTCGCGGTCTCGACGTCCATCAACCCAGCTTTCGCCCACGCCGCATACTATCTGTGCAAAGGATAACCTATTCTGGCCCGTCAGAAGAAATGGGGAAATCCAGATCGATCTTTCCCACCGGTTTAAGCAGCCCGGCATCTTCCAGTGCTTCGAGCTCCGGCAGATCGCGCAGGGTTTCGAGCCCGAACTGCACCAGAAACCCCGGCGTGGTGACATAGGTATAGGGCGCACCGGGTTCGGGGCTACGCGGACCTCGGGCGATCAGGGCCTGGCGGTGCAGCCGTGCGATCAGATCACGGCTCACTTCGCGGCCGGTCAGTCGCGAGATCGCGCCGCGGGTCACCGGCTGCATATAGGCGATGATGGTCAGGACGAGGGCTTCGTTTTGGGTCAGATCACGGGTGGTATCATCCTCACCGCGCGCCGCCCGGATCGCCGCCGCATGGTCCGGCCTGGTGCGGAATTGCCAGTCGCCCGACACACGTGCAATCTCATACGGACGCCCCACCAGTTCAGCGGAAATATCCTCGATCAGCAGATCCAGCCCACAATCTCGGCCCACCACCCGGGCGAGCACCTCCCGCCCCACTGGCTCGGAGGCGGTGAATAGCACAGCCTCAACCCGCGCCATCCATTCCCGCCAGCGCAGCGCCTGCGGCAGCTCGGCGAGTTCGGTGTCCAGCGGCTCAGATGATTTCGGGGCCATTGTCACAACCCGTAAAGCCGAAAGGTCGGCCGACCGGTCAGCTCACGCACCAGCCCGAGGGAGGTCAGCCGGTCGAACAACCGCCGCGCCGCCCGGTCACTGGCCTCGGCCCCCGCTTGGGCCGCCAGCGCATCCTCGGTCAAAAGTGCATTGATGATGGCGGCCGTGTCCTTTCCCGGCCGCCGTAAATGTGCCGCGCGCAACGCATCGGCGCGGCGGGTCAGCTCGGCATGAAGATCAATGGCGGCAACCGCCCCCCTGCCCCAGGCACTCGCGCAGGCCGCAAGCCATGCCTCGCCCTCCAGCCGAAAAGCTGCCCGCGGCAGATGGGCGGCGAGTAGCGGCACCGGCCGATCCCAGCCGAGCGCCCGGGCCAAAAGCGCATCCGCCAACCAGAGAGCAGGGCCGCGCCAGCCCGGGCCGAGGGCCAGCACGTCCCGCGCCGCCGCCGCCGCAAGCCGCAGGGGCGGGATGCGCCCAACAAACCGCGCGCCGAGGTCACGAATGACCTCAGCGCTCGGCTCGGATGCCAGATCGAAGAAGCCAGGCAAGCGCGCGGGCCACTCCGCCGATCTCAGCGCCCGCACCTCGCCAAGGGCGCGCCAGCCGATCAGCATCCGCCCGGCCGGACCGGGATCGTCGCCGGGCCTGCACAGGGCAAAGGCATCGCGCAGCTGTGCTTCGCCTTCCCGGCGCCCTTCCCACTGGGAAACTGCCGCCGCGCACGAGAGCGCCAGCCGCTTGCGCCAGAGGATGCCGACCGGATCCCCGGACCGGGCAATCGGGTCCAGCACCGCAAGGACTGCCCCAGCAGAAAACATCGCTGTTTCATGATCATCGCGACCAGCGCCCTGCCGCATCCATCGCGGCAGGGCCGGAGGATTTGAGGGAGGCAGGGGAGATTTTGTGCCAACTTTCATGGCGGAACGCTAGCAAGTATCGGCGCTTTATACTAGATAGGTTCTCATTATCCGCCGCGCCTGTCATTCCCGCATAATGTCCAATAAGGTTGCATTATCGGACGCAAAAGAATATGCTCAGCGGCATGTCAGAAAACACTGAGAAATCGAGCTCGGACGTGCCAATCGGGCCTTCGTCCAACGAGGACAACGAGAGAGATCGTCCTGACGGCGAGGCCTTGAGCCTGCCGTCCTTTGTGGCTGGCTCCGGCGCCCTTGACCGGCTGCTCGACACCGCCCGCGACTATGCCCGCGCGGCAGCGTCAGAGAACACGCTGAGGGCCTATGCCAAGGACTGGGCGCACTTCGCACGCTGGTGCCGGATGAAGGGCGCTGAGCAGCTGCCGCCGTCGCCGGAGATGATCGGCCTGTACCTCGCGGATCTTGCGTCCGGGTCAGGTCCCTCCCCTACCCTTTCGGTCAGCACCATAGACCGCCGCCTGTCGGGTCTCGCCTGGAACTACGCGCAGCGGGGATTTACCCTCGATCGCAAGAACCGGCACATCGCCACGGTGCTGGCGGGGATCAAGCGAAAACACGCGCGACCGCCGGTTCAGAAGGAGGCCATTCTGGCGGAAGACATCCTCGCGATGGTGGCCACCCTGCCCTATGATCTGCGCGGGCTGCGGGATCGGGCGATCCTTCTGCTTGGCTATGCTGGTGGGCTGCGTCGCAGCGAAATTGTCAGTCTCGATGTGAAAAAGGACGACACGCCCGACAGTGGCGGTTGGGTCGAGATTATGGAGAAAGGTGCGCTGCTGGCGCTCAACGCCAAGACCGGCTGGCGCGAGGTCGAGATCGGCCGCGGCTCGAAGGAGCAGACCTGCCCGGTCCATGCGCTCGAACAATGGCTGCACTTCGCGAAGATCGACTTCGGCCCCATCTTCGTGGGCACCTCGCGCGATGGCAAACGGGCGCTAGAGTCTCGACTGAACGACAAGCACGTTGCGCGACTGATCAAGCGCACTGTTCTTGATGCCGGCATCCGGTCCGAGCTGCCCGAGAAACACCGCCTCGCGCTCTTCTCTGGCCATAGCCTGCGTGCCGGCCTCGCCAGTTCGGCCGAAGTCGACGAGCGTTACGTCCAGAAGCAGCTCGGACACGCATCTGCCGAGATGACCCGGCGCTACCAGCGCCGTCGCGACCGGTTCCGGGTGAACCTGACTAAAGCAGCCGGTCTCTGATCGCGGGCTCATTCGGTCGTTTAGTCGCGTTATATGAAACTGCAAAAGACTGTTTTGATGCCCCTGATAGGTTATGCCCGGGTCTCGACCGAGGATCAGACCCCCCTGCCCCAGTCGCAGGCCCTGAAATCTGCAGGCTGCGCCGAGATCCATGAGGAGCAGGCCTCTGGCGGCAATCGTGCGCGGCCGGTGTTGGCGCGCGTGCTGGAACGCGTCGCCAAGGGCGACACGCTGGTGGTCGTGCGGATCGACCGGCTGGCGCGGTCGCTTTCGCATCTCCTCGAGGTGATCGAACGGCTTGAAGCCAAGGGTGCTTTCTTTCGTTCCATTCAAGACCCAATCGACACGGCATCGCCGCAGGGCAAGTTCACGTTGCAAGTGCTGGGGGCTGCGGCCGAGTTCGAACGCGCCCTGATCCGGGAACGCACCAAGGCCGGCCTTGCCAGCGCACGCACAAAGGGCCGCGTTGGCGGGAACCCTGGGCTGCGGGCCAAAGACCCTGCCGCTCTTCGCAAAGTGCGGCTGGCGCGACAGGACGGCTACATGGAGCGCCTGAACGAGACGGCACAAGACTGGGTGCCCCATGTGCGCCGGTTGCGCCCCGACTTGGCTTGGGAGGACGTGTTGCGCATCATCAACGGCCCCTTGCCCGAAGCGCGTAGCTGGACCCAAAGCCGCCTGCAACGCGCTGTGAAGGCCTATGTCCGCGACGGCTTCCTGCCTGTCGAGGTGCTGGCCCGCGCCGGGCGCCGCGAAACGGACGACCGCCTGCCCGCCATTGTCGCAGGCATCAAGGGCGCCAAACCCGACATGACCCTACGGGCCATCTGTGAACGGCTGGAATCTATGCGCGAACGCACACCACGTGGCCGAACGAGATGGCAGCCTTCTTCGGTTAAGATGCTACTGGAGCGGGCTGAGAGGCTGGGGCTGCTTGAGTAGTACAGAAACCCCGCAAATCATGCACGACATGGAAGGATTACAAGGCTAAGGCCAGCACCAGACTCAGAAGCCGTCCGCTCATGCAAAGGGGTTGACGATGCGAAGCTGGCCTTCCACCAGCAGGCCATCTTGCATGTCCTCGCTCCACAGCGTGGTACATCCCGCAACCAAAGCGCTGGCCACGATCATCGCGTCGTAGATCGAGAAGCCGTAGCGTTCCGCCAAAGCGCGGCCGACATCATGGGTCTGCACGGTGAGATCCTCGACGGGACACAAGGCGCGCACGCCTTCGAGAAAGGCCGCTGCTTCCTCCCAACTGAGGCCAGCTTTGCGGCGGCAGTTCACCAGTGACTCGTTCAGAACCTGAACGCTGATCCGGGGCCCCTGCCCCAGGATGACCTCGGCGCGATCGGCCTTCGGACCGTCGTCGAGCAGGTAAAGAACGACATTCGTGTCCGCAAACTCAGCGCTCATGCGCGTCGTCGCGGCTCAGACGTTCTGCTGCGGACAACTTGCCCCGGAAGCGGCGCAGGCCGGTCAGCACCTCATCCGCACGAGCAAGGCGACGGACTCTGACCCGTCCGTCGTCCTTGACCAGGTCGATCTGATCACCCTCCTTGACACCAAGCTCTCGGACGAGCTCTGCGGGCAAACGGACGGCCAGCGAGTTACCCCATTTTGCGACCTGCATCTTGACCTCCCATGCGGATATACGTCTTGTAATGTATATCCAAAAGGTTCCTAAGACAAGCCTGCCCACGAACCCGAGCCACTCTTGTGCATCACGCAGCGGCTGACACCACATTTAGAAAGAGCTTGCACGAATCTGACTCCTCCGGCAATAGTCACGGAAAAGGGCGACTAAACGCCATAATCCGTGAACACGCCCCAGCAAGAAAAAGGGGTCGCGCGAGGGCAGATGAGCAGAGCCGATACACAGGAAGACCTGAACACCGTGATCCGTCAGCACTCCGAGTTGCTGGCGGCGCAGCTGCATTCGCAGCGTGAGAGCCTGTTTCCGCCCGACGCATCCAAGTCTATGCGCAAATTCACCTCTGGGGAAGCTGCTGCTCTGCTGGGCGTCAACGACTCATACCTCAGAAAGCTCCACCTTGATGGCAAGGGCCCGTCGCCAGAAGTTTCATCGGGGAACCGGCGGCATTATTCGGCTGAAGATATCCATAAATTGCGGGTTTTGTTGGAGAAAACGGCTCGAAAGCCAGGAGACTACCTGCCCGGTCGTCGCGCCGGTGACCATCTGCAGATCATCGGCGTGATGAACTTCAAGGGTGGGTCCGGAAAGACGACCTCTTCGGCGCATCTTGCTCAACGGTTGGCCCTCAAGGGTTACCGTGTCCTGGCGATCGACCTTGATCCGCAGGCTTCACTTACGGCCTTGCATGGGGTTCAGCCGGAATTCGACCTTCTGGACGGCGGTACGCTCTACGATGCGATTCGTTATGAAGACCCGGTTCCGATCGCCGAGGTGATCCGCAAGACATACATCCCGAACCTCGACCTGATTCCTGGGAATCTCGAACTGATGGAGTTCGAGCACGAGACGCCACGGGCACTTTCTCGCGGCAACGCGGGTTTGTTCTTCTTCCGTGTGAAGGAGGCGCTGGCGCAGGTCGATGAGCAATATGACGTCGTCGTCATCGACTGTCCTCCGCAGCTCGGATTTTTGACCATGTCCGCGCTGTCGGCCGCGACAGGCGTTCTCGTGACGATCCATCCCGAGATGCTCGACGTGATGTCGATGAGCCAGTTTCTCAGAATGACGGCCGACCTGATGGACGTCATTGCCGACAGTGGAGCAGACATGTCGCATGACTGGATGCGGTATCTCTTGACCCGGTATGAGCCGACAGACGCACCGCAGAACCGTATCGTTGCCTTCTTGCGGACGATGTATGGCGACAAGGTCTTGAACGCGCCGATGCTCAAGTCGACGGCCATCTCGGATGCCGGTTTGACCAAGCAGACCCTTTACGAGGTCGAACGCAGCGCCTTCACTCGGACGACCTATGACCGAGCCATTGAAAGCCTGAATGCGGTCAACGACGAGATTACCCAGCTCATTCAGAAGACTTGGGGGCGCTGATGACCGACAGCAAGAAAAAGCGCATGTCCATGCTCGATAGTCTGGCTGCGGCGGGGACGTCCCCTGCCGCCGGTAGCATGATGTCAAGCAATCGGGCCCTGCGGTCGGCGCGTGATGCTGTCGATGCTCACCATGTCTGGGAGCTCGATCCGGTCGAGATCCAAGACGAGCGATACTCGGACCGCCTCGATCCAAAGGATGTGCACGATCTTCGCGCGTCGATTGAACAAAACGGGCAAACTGTGCCCATCCTTGTTCGGCGCCATCCGACCGACCCCAATCGGTATCTCCTCGTCTATGGACGCCGCCGTCTTGAGGCCATTCGTGCCTCCGACAAAGTGAGCAAGGTTCGGGCCCTCATAGCCAACCTGGACGATACCGCCGCACTGCGCGCTCAAGTCTCAGAAAACACTGGTAGACGTGACCTGAGCTACATCGAGCGTGCCCTCTTCGCTCAAGAACTGCTCGATAGTGGCTTTGGCTCTCAGGCACAGATTGCCGAGGTGCTGAACGTGACCCGCTCGGCGGTATCGATGTCGGTCTCTGTTGCCAAGGCGATCGGAACTGCCTTGGCCCACGCAATCGGACCGGCTCACGGCGTCGGCCGTCCCAGATGGGAAGCACTAGCGAAAGAGCTTTCCGACAGCCGGATCGATATCGACGAACTTTCCCGGGTTGCTCTTGATGTTCGTGCCAAGACCGCCGTGAGCGAACAGGCCGACGAGGATCCTAAGGTTGATCCTTCGGTGGCGGCTTTTGAAGCCGTTGCACGGCACATAAAAAAGAGTGTGAGTCCGACGCTCGGCAAGAAGCCGAGATCGAAGACCACTGCCCTTGTCATTGATGGCACGCCAGTGGGCGCGATCAAGAGATCTGGCCGGGCGCTTCGCCTGGACCTGACGGATGTGGATGATGCCTTTGCGGAGTGGCTTGATGCCCGCGCGCAGGACGTCCTCGAAGAGCTTCACGATCGCTGGAAACGCGAGACATGAAGAGAGGCAGAGCAGCAACAAAAAGGAGGCACGGTACAGGCTAAAGAAAAGGTCCCGCAAAGCTTGCGCTCCACGAGACCCCAACTTTGATCTTAGCACTTTCAAGGTAGTGGGCCAGCGCGCAAACCGCAAGTCATATGTGATTCGCGGAACAGCTTTTCTATGCCTTCGTGAACGACATCATGGATTACACACCGATTTCGCCGTTTATGCGGCCGATCTCGCACGCCCATCTGCGCATGGTCGGGCGTCCTGAGGCGTCTGTTCCTGGCAAGCCCGTCAACAAGTGGGAGCTCCTCCGCGAGCTGTCCAAGGCACAGGCCGCCTTTCGGGTTTCCGAGCGCGATCTGACCGTTCTTCAGGGGCTTCTCAGCTTCTTTCCGGATGATGCGCTTGGCGGGAACACCGAAATGGTCGTCTTCCCATCCAACAAGGCGATCTGCGAGCGGCTGAACGGGATGCCTTGCTCGACGATGCGTCGTCACCTCGCCCGGTTGGTAGAGGCAGGCTTGCTCATGCGGCGCGATAGCCCAAATGGGAAGCGGTATGTGCGCAAGCGTGGCGAAGATCGGGTGGCCTTCGGCTTTGATCTCTCCCCGCTCTATTGCCGGGCCGAGGAAATTGCACGGGCTGCAGAGGCTGTGCGTGAGGCCGAGGACCGTGTGCGGCGACTGAGGGAGGTGGTGAGCCTTATGCGTCGCGACCTGGCCGCTCTGGCGGAGTTCGGCGAGGAGATCCAGCCCGGGCTTGGCCTATGGGACCAGCTCCGCGACAAGGCAGCCCTAACCGCCCGCGCTCTTCGCCGCAAACTCTCGCTTGAGGATCTGTCGGCATTTCGGACTGAACTGGAGACCCTTCTTGACCAGGCGCGTAATGTGATTGACGGTCCTGAAACAGAAGAAATGAACACCAATGATGCCCATTTTGAGCGTCACTATCATACTTCAAATAAAGAATCTATAGATCTTGAACCTGCCTTGGAAAAAGGCGGGGCGGCGGGTGGCGTGCCTGATGATGATACGGGTGAGCCTGTGGCTGACCTTGAAGAGCCTGACACGAGGCGGGTGCCGAAAATCCCACTCCACCTGGTAATCGCCAGCTGTCCCTCGCTCAAGACTTTCTATCAGGGCGATATTCGACACTGGCACCAACTTTTCGACGCGGCTTGTCATGTACGGCCGGCCATGGGGATCAGTGTTTCCGCTTGGGAAGAAGCGCAACGCTTCATGGGACCAGAGCAAGCCTCGATCGTCGTCGTGGCTATGCTGGAACGTTTTTCCGACATCAGATCACCGGGTGGATACTTGCGGGCGTTGACGTCCAAAGCCGCGGCGGGCGAGTTTTCCTGCGGGCCGATGGTCATGGCGCTAATCGGACGACGGAGTGCGGCGTAATGTTCACAGCTGTGAACTCCTATCGCCTCGACCGTTCATTTGCCAAAGTTCACAGCTGTGAACTATCGCCACCGGTGCGGGAACAAAGGGTAGCTAGAGGGAAAGGAGTGTTGGTTTGAGGGTGACGGGAAGTGAGATCGGGAGAGTGGCTTCCAGCGCCCGTTGTGGAGAAGATCTGATGACCAATGCTGTTCGGAAAATCACCCTGTCCCCTTCGCGGGATATCCCTTTCGACAAGCTGTTGCTGAGCCAGTCCAATGTGCGGCGCATCAAGGCTGGCGTGTCCGTCGAGGAACTGGCCGAAGACATCGCCCGCCGCGGTCTCTTACAGAGCCTGAGCGTGCGGCCCGTCTTGGCTAACGATGGTGCCGAGACCGGCAAGTTCGAGATCCCGGCCGGTGGACGGCGGTTCCAAGCATTGTCCCTGCTGGTGAAGCAGAAGCGGTTGGCGAAGACCACGCCCATTCCCTGCATCGTCCGCGATGCTGCGTCCGACATCCTGGCCGAGGACGATTCCCTTGCAGAAAACATGCAACGCGTCGCTCTGCACCCGCTCGACCAGTTCCGCGCGTTTGTGTCACTGCGCGACAAGGGTCAGAGCGACGCAGAGATTGCTGCCGCCTTCTTCGTGACGCCGCAGATCGTGAAGCAGCGCCTCAAACTTGCCTCCGTCGCCCCTGCCCTGCTTGAGATCTACGCCGAGGATGGCATGACGCTGGAGCAGCTCATGGCCTTCACCGTGAACCCCGATCACGCGCTTCAGGTTCAGGTCTGGGATGTGATCCATTCATCCTGGAACAAGGAACCATTCCAAATCCGGCGCATGCTGACCGAGACCTCGGTCCGGGCGTCCGACCGACGCGCGGTCTTTGTGGGTGTTGAGGCCTATGAAGCGGCGGGCGGCACGATGTTGCATGACCTCTTTCAGGGCGATGACGGTGGCTGGCTCGAGGACCTTTCCCTGCTCGATCGGCTGGTGACGGAAAAACTCCAGGCCGAGGCTGAGACGGTTGCGGTTGAGGGCTGGAAGTGGATCGAGGTCGCGCTTGACCTGCCCTACGGCTACAGCCACGGCCTGCGGTCCCTGTCCGGTGATCCGGCACCGATGACGGATGACGAAGGTGCGGCTCATGCCAAGCTGCTCGACGAGTACCGGGCGCTCGAGGAGGAATACGCAGGGCAGGATGAAATCCCCGACGAGATCGACACGCGGCTTGGCGTGTTGGAAACGGAGATGGAAAAGATCGAGACCCGGCCGTTGATCTTCGACGCGGAGGAGATCGGGCGGGCAGGGGCGTTCGTCACGCTCGACCGCTACGGCTCGCTGGCCGTCTATCGCGGGTATGTGCGTCCAGAGGATGAGCCCGTTGACGAGGCCGCGGTCCAGGATGGTACGGATCCTGCGGCGGCGGGGCAGGGGGATGGTCGTGATTTTACCGATGGCCATGCCAGTGCCGCTCATGGCGGAACCGTCATCATGTCGGGTGGCCAGCCGATTGGCGGCGATCTGCCGGAGGATGAGGATGACGGAGCGCTGAAGCTATTGCCCGAGCGGTTGGTCATGGAGTTGACGGCCCATCGAACGCTGGCGCTACGTGAAGCGATCGGGCGCTCGCCGGATGTCGCGCTGACGCTGCTGCTTCTGAAGCTGGTGACGGACACCTTCCGAACCTCCGGGGCGTCGGGCAGCTGTCTCGAAGCCTCGGTGCGTCACGTCTACATGTCGGCGCAGGCGCCCGATCTGAAGGACAGCGTGGTGGCCAAGCTGGTCGACGAGCGTCACGCGGAAGGGAGTGGACAAAACATGGGGGTCATGCGGCGCGTTTTCTGTTTGCGACGGTCAGCCGACCATCGAGAACTGCGGC
>NZ_JBZEGG010000038.1:0-40974 GCF_058313095.1 Pseudogemmobacter sp. TB195 | reverse complement strand
CAGCCATAATCTGGTCCTCCTGAAAACGGGATAAGCATATCCCTGTGGGTGGACCACTTCAGTGGGGGCATCCCAACGTTATCCCGGGCGGACCGCCACTGTGATACCCAGCCGGCGGCTGATCCGAGCAAGCGAAGCCCGGGCCTGCTTACGAGCTTTTTTTTCGGCGGCATGAAACCGAACATGCCGACCTTTCGTTTAGTCGTGGTGCTGTGAGTTTAAAACAAGGCTTCAACAGAAGGTGTATCGTATAGTGTCGCAACAGTTGTTGGTAAAAAGAAACGAAGTCAGACAATACGCGTATCCAGATGAATCCAGCGATTCAGTTACAGAAGCCGAGAAGCGGATTGAGATCCACAGAACGGTCGGTCGGGTCTTTGAAGGCATCGAAGCCCTTGGTGTGCTGACGATGCAGGATGCGGGCGCCGAGCAGGACGAAGGTATCAGCCGCGTTACGTATCAATTCAATCAGCTCAGGTTATCTGGCTCTGACGCCTCAGCACCGAAATTTGCAGCCTGCTTTTACTGCCGCTCTGATGTTGACCGGGCTCTCATCACGAATGAGCTCCGTCTGGGACTTTGGGCACCCCCTTCGTTTCAGTCAAACTGGATCGTGGTTGCCAGCAAGATTGTGGTTAACCAGTTTCAACTCGCAGGGATGAAAGTGCGATGGGATGGTTCAAAATATATGAGGCCAGTCGTTCATCTGGCATAGTGAACTGACCGGCAATGGTTCAGAAGCTTTGACAGTGTCATACTATGCGAACAGCCCTCTTCGACTGGCCGTTTTGCCCGAGTGGCCTTGGCCCATCTGGTGGCAGGGTTCATGAAGATTGGACGGCAGACCCCGGCCGGGTTGGGCCGGAGCTTCGCCGCATAACTGGGCCTGATGTTGTGCAACCCACAAAGCACCACGTAAGCTCCCGTTGCTCAGCTGATCCAAACAGGCAAAGCAAGTGCTCTGCCCCCTGGAAACTGGACCGTCTTAAGCTGGAGTTTTCGGCTAGTTTTCCCTGGCTGGGAGAGGAGCTGAAGACGATGAAGGCATCGAAGTTCACGGAAGCGCAGAAGGCGTTCATTCTGAAGCAGGGCGAGGAAGGCACGCCTGTTGCCGAGATCTGCCGCAAGGCGGGGATCAGCCAGGCCACATACTTCAACTGGAAGAAGCGTTATGGCGGGTTGCTTCCCGATGAGATGCGGCGGTTGAAGGCGCTTGAGGACGAGAATGCACGGCTGATGAAGATCGTGGCGGACCTGACGCTCGACCGCGAGATGCTGCAGGACGTCATCCGCCGAAAGCTCTGAGGCCTGTCCGGACGCGCAAGCTTGTTGACGGGCTTCTGGTTGACTGGGGTGTCTCGATCCGACGGGCCTGCCAGGCGCTGCGGTTCGACACTTCGAGCTACCATTACAAATCCCGTCGCACCGGGCAGGCCGGCCTCGAACTGCGGATCCGCGAGATCTGCGAAACGCGTGTGCGCTATGGCTACCGGCGCATCCATGTGCTGCTGCGGCGGGAGGGCTGGCAGGTGAACATCAAGAAGACACGCAGGATTTACAATGAGTTGGGCCTGCAGCTGCGCAACAGGCATCCGAAGCGCCGGGTGAAGGCGAGGCTGCGCGAGGACCGACAGGAGGCCTCCGGACCGAACGAGGTCTGGGCGATGGATTTTGTCCATGACCAGCTCGCCCTGGGCAAGAAACTGCGGATCCTGACCATCGTGGATATCCATTCGCGTTATTGCCCGGCGACGGATCCCCGATTTGCTTACCGGGGCGAGGATGTGGTTCAGACGCTCGAACGGGTCTGTCGGCAGATCGGCTACCCGCAGACGATCAGGGTCGATAACGGCAGCGAGTTTATCTCCCGCGACCTGGATCTGTGGGCCTATGCCAATGGTGTCACATTGGACTTCTCCCGACCGGGGAAACCCACCGACAATGGCTTCATTGAGGCGTTCAACAGCAAGCTGCGGGCGGAGTGCCTGAACGCCCACTGGTTCATGGACCTTGCGGATGCGCGCGAAAAGTTGGAGGCTTGGCGCAGAGACTACAACGAGGTCAGGCCTCACAGTGCGATCGGTTACAACGTGCCGATCAACCTGCATATTCCCGGTGGCGCAGCCAGCCCGCCTCCGTGATCAGAGCCGCGAAACTCCAGATCGCGGCGGTCCTAACCAAGGGAGCAGAGCACACTGAGCCGGGGTCTCACTCACGCTGGATAAAACCTGGGGGCAAGGGGCATGGCGTAACTGCCACGGCATATGGGTAGAGGGCCGGCCTCATCCGTCAGAAGCCACGCAGCTCATATCGACCGGGGCGGCTGCAGGTTTCAACAAATGCCTTCAAAGACGGGTTTTCCGGGACTTCCCAGGGAAGGGCGACCAATCGATCGCTTGCTCAAAGCAGGGCAGGGACCGATCACACTTCAGACAGGCTGGCTGCCGGAAAGGCCACGAAAGAGGTCAGGCCTCAGCCAGACGGCGATACCCTTTGGCCTGTTGCCCCATTCAGTCCTGCCACAGAACATCACGGCTGATCGCTTCCAGCGAGTTGCAACCTGTCAGTGCCATTGCCACTTCAAGCTCGGCCCGCAAAATGGTGACCATATGCGCGACCCCGCTTGCGCCGCCGGTCGCAAGCGCGTGGATCTGCGGGCGCCCCACCATCACCGCCGCTGCCCCGAGCGCCAGCGCTTTCAGAATATCGGTGCCGCGCCGGATGCCGCCATCGCAGATCAGCGGCACCCGCCCCGCTGTGGCTTCGGCAATCCGGGGCAGGATCTCGGCAGAGGCGGGGAGGCCGTCCAGCGCCCGTCCGCCATGGTTCGAGACGATGATCCCGTCGATGCCTGCTGCCATGGCGCGGATCGCATCCGAAGGTCTCGTGATCCCCTTCAGCAGGATCGGCAGGCGCGTTGCCGCCCGGATCCAGGCCAGGTCTTCCCATCGCGGCTGTGCCTCCAGCAGCCCCAGAAACGCGGCGCTGCGCCCGGGCATTGCGGTGACCTGGGGCGGCGCCATGCCGATAGTGTTGACCGGCCCGATCCCGTTGGGCAGGCGAAATCCGATCCTCTCTTCGGTATTGCGCAGCTTGACCGGCGCATCGACCGTCAGCACCAGCGCGCGCGCGCCCGCCCTTTCGGCGCGCCGGATCAGGCTTTCGCTATCCTCGCGCCGGGCCTGGGCATAAAGCTGGAACCACCAGGGCCCCTGCGCCACCGAACCGAAATCCTCGATCCGCGTCGAAGCCAGCGTCGACAGGGTCATAACCGCACCGGTCGCGGCCGCTCCTAGTGCGGTTTCGATTTCCCCTTCCGGATGGGCAAGATGGTGATAAGCCACCGGCGCCAGAAGCACGGGATGATCCAGCGCCAGGCCAAAAAGCGACAGGCCGGTCGAGGCCCCGCGCATATCCGCAAGCACTCCTCCCGCCAGCCGGATCCTGTCCCAGCCTGCTAAATTGGCCGCATGGGTCACGCCGTCGCCCGCGCCCCCGTCCAGCCAGGCCGAGACCATCGCCGGCAGTCGCTCTTGTGCAAGCCTCGCATAATCGCACAGGGCGACGACATCAGGCGGGATCGCGAAATCCTGGCGCAAGGGTCAGACCTCGGCCCATTGGCGGATCATATTGTGGTAATGTGCAGTCAATGCGGTCACCGCCGGATCATCATCAGGCAAGAGCGACCGGATCCGCATGATCGCCTGATCCAGATCGTAAAGCATATGACGCTGCCAGTCATCGCGCAGCATGGATTGTGCCCAGAAGAACGAGGCCCAGCGGGAGCCGCGCGTGACCGGCGTCACCGCATGCAGCGAGGTCGCCGGATAGATCACCGCAGCCCCCGCAGGCAGTTTGACTTTATGGGTGCCGTAGGTGTCATGCACGACAAGTTCGCCGCCGTCATAGTCTTCGGGCGGGGTCAGGAAGACCGTGGTCGAGACATCGGTCCTGATGCGCTGGCCAGATCCGGGTACAACCCGGATCGACCCATCGACATGCGCGCCAAAGGTCATGCCGGGATCATAGCGGTTGAACATCGGCGGCAGCACATGCAACGGCAAAACCGCCGAAGAATAGACCGGGTTGCGACCAAGCGCACGCGCCACGATCTGCGACAATTCGCGGCCAACGGGGCTGTCTTGCGGGACTTGCAGGTTCTGCTTGACCTGCGCTGCCTGATCGCCCGCAGTCACCCGCCCGTCGACCCAGTCGGTCCCTTCAAGCACCTGACGGATATAGGCCAGTTCTTCTTTGGTCAGCAGATCGGGAATGGTGACAAGCATCGGCGGCTCCGTCTGGTTTCTGGCAAGGATAGCGTGCGACCCGGACCTGGGTAAGCCCGGATCGGGCGGGCCGGTCAGGAAGGCGGGCGGCAGATGGGCCGCCTTCAGATGTGGAAAAGGGGCGACATGGCGCCGCCCCTTTCCAGGATCAGGTGAGCCAGGGGCTGAGGCCCGGCTCAGAACCGGTAATCGATCTTGGCGGTGACCGAACGACCCGGCGCGCGGTTCGCGAAAATCCCTACATGCGACGCGTCATAGAGGCGCTCGTCCAGAAGGTTGTTGATATTGACCTGCAGCACGGTGGCCTCGGTCAGCTCATAAGCGACCATTGCGTCAAAGCGCCATTGTGACGGCAGGATCGCCGTGTTCGCCGCATCAAGCCAGCGCTTGTCGGTAAAGGTCGCGCCACCGCCCAGGGTCAGCTTGTCATTGACCGCATAGGTCGACCACAGGCTGAAGCTGTTCTTGGCATTGAACTGCATCTGCTTGCCGTCATTGGCGCCGGTGGTGCCGCCGCCTTTGATCACTTCCGCATCGGTATAGGCATAGCCGAGCGAGACGCCCCACTGATCATTGATCTGACCCGCAACGCCGAGCTCAATGCCTTGCGCGCGGCTTTCGCCGGCCAGAGCAACACCAACGCCGGTAATCGGGTCGGTCACACGGGCGTTTTTCTTTTCGGTGCGGAACAGGGCGGCCGAGACCAGCAGGCGGTTGTCAAACAGCTCCCATTTGGTGCCCAGCTCGTAGCTCTTGCTCTTTTCCGGGTCGAGATTGACGTTGGCTGCGGTCAGAGTACAGGCGCCCGCCCCGTCCGCGCCCCCTGCCATACCTGCGCATTCGCCAGACGGGTTCGACGAGGTGCCGATGGCGAAATAGACCGTGCCATTCTCGGCTGGTTTATAGACCAGCGCCGCCGAGTAGTTCAGCATATTGTCTTTGCGCGACCGGCTGGCATCCGCGACTTCATATTTGTCGTAACGCAGCCCCAGATCTAGCGACCATTGCGGGTCGAAATGGATGGTATCAAAGACATAAAGCGCTTTGGTCGTGGTCTCGATCGGGGTGCCCCAGCCGGTCCAGGCGATGGAGCCGGTCACCGGATCATAGGGGTTGGGATTGGTGATCGGGGTTGTCCCCACCGAAGGCGAGCCGGTCGAGGTTGCCGAAGCGATCTTTTCTTTCGAATATTCAAAGCCGATTGCATAATCATGCTTCAGCGAACCGGTCTCAAAAGAGCCATTCAACCCGGTCTGGAAGGCCAGGGCGCGGTTTTTACGACCACCCGAACGCAGATCGCGTACCACCTGATCGGTGGTTCCGCTCATGGTCGGGCGGGTCATCAGGTAATGCTGCTCGGACCCGATCCAGGCCAGGGTGGTATCCCATTTCAGGGTCTCGCTGAATTCATGTTCAAATTTCAGCACCGCACTCTGGTTCGTCACATCGCGGAAGTCTCGATGCGCCGAGCCGAAGAACGCGCTGTCCGGCATCACTTCGATCGGGCGGCCCGGGTTGGCGGTTGAGATCGCCGGCCCGCCGTTGCGGGTCCGCCAGCCTGCGGTCTCCATCGGCACGCCGAGATCGGGGGTGCCATGCGCCTCGTCATGCGAGAGGCTCAGCGAGACCTTGCTGGCACCAAAGCCCTTGGCAAAGGCCAGCGCGATACCTTTCCGGTCATCCTTCAGCACATCGCGTCCCGGCACGCCCGAATCCTGCGCCATCAGGTTAAGACGCAGCGCCATATCCTGACCGAGGTCGAAATTGCCGTCATAGCTCAGGCGCTTATGCTTGCCATTGCCGACAGTGACAGAGGCAGTGTTAAAGCTTTCGCCCAGGTGCGCCTGTTTGGTGACGAGATTGACCGACCCGCCGGTCGCGCCGCGGCCCGAATAGGCGCCGCCGGGGCCCTTGACGACCTCGACCGATTCCACATTGAAGGATTCACTCGAGGTCCGGCCCAGATTGCGCACGCCGTCGATCATCATATCGGTGGCGGCCTGGTAGCCACGGATGAAGAAACGGTCGCCCATCGGCGTGCCGCCTTCGCCCGAGCCGAGTGTCACGCCCGGGGTGGTGCGCAGAACTTCGAGCACCGAGGTGGCATTGCGCTCTTCCATCTGGCGCTGCGTGATGACGGTGATCGTCTTCGGCGTATCGACGATTGGCTGGGTGAATTTTTCAGAAGAACCTTCGGTGACGCGATAGTCGGTCGCGGCCTCGCCCTGCGCGCCGCCCGAATGCAGCACGATGGTGCCCAGATGCTCTGAATCTGTGGTTTGCGCATGAGCGTCACCGGCGATGCTGGCCGAGATCGCAAGGACCGGCAACAGCCCAAGTGTCGGCAAAGGACGCAGGCCGTTTCCGGCGGTGGATTTCGAAGAATAGCTCATGGAGGCTCCCGTAATAAGAATCCGGGCCGAGGGCCGCGGGGGCGAACATGTGGGGGAGCTGGCTTGAAATTCTGGCTTGCTCTATGGTTTCAGCACTGCCGCAGAAGACGATTTACGACAATTTTACCTGGTTGCCCTTCCAACACCTGACTATTTCCGTCAACACTTTGTGACACATGGCACAACAGCAAGTTCCGCATGGCGTGATTGCTGCATCATAATTGCAACAGATCTGGCGCATCCGCCGATTCTGCCGGCGATTGGTGCATTTACGCAAAAGCGCGCAAAGAATTACACGCGACCTGATCCAGGTCGCACAGTGAACAGCGCAGCGCCGGCTGATATCTGCCCTGACGCCGCAGCGGTCTGTCCGGACGCCCCGCCCGGCAAGGGCAATCTACAATGCCGATGAGAAGCGCGTCACGGCGCGCCGGAACCGGGCTTTCAAAAGGCGGCAGCGCGCGCCCTGAAGCTCTGTTAATTAGAAAATTTGCCATATTAAATGGAGCCAGCCACGCAAGACGGATCTTAATCAGAAATGGCGGGGCGAGGCCCGCACGAGGCTTGACCCCGACCAGGGCAGACCGGATAGGTTAGGACGTGATAGCGAAAAACGCGCCGGAACAGCAAAGAGGGCAGGCAATTGTCAGGAAAGGGCAGCAATTCTGGCAGGCTGCGGCAGTATAATGAGCGTTTCCTGCTTCAGTCGCTGCGCCACCAGCGCGAAGCCTCCAAATCCGATCTTGCCCGTGTCGCGCATCTGACCCCTGCGGCGGTGGCCGATATTGTCGATGGGCTGGAGCAGGCGGGTTTCGTCAGGCAGGTTGGCAAACGGCTGGGCAAGCGCGGATCACCATCGATTCTCTATGCCGTGAATCCGACGCGGCTCTACAGTATCGGCATCAGGATCGGCCGTCGCGCAATGGAGGCGGTGATGCTGGATTTCGCCGGCGAGATCTGCGCCCGGATGGAGCAGGAATATGATTTCCCGGACCCGGCCCGGGTCCGGCGCGCGGGCAATGCCGCGATCGCGGATTTTCGCGCCCAGGCCGGCCGTGCGCCCGGGGCTGCGGTGGCGGGTCTTGGCATTGCCGCCCCCTATTTCCTTGGCGGGTGGAGTGAAGAACTGGGCTTCCCCGAAGATCTGGGCAGGCGCTGGCAGGCGCTGGATCTGACGAGCTTCTTCGACAGCGGAGAGATGCCGGTTTTCGTAGAAAATGATGCGACAGCCGCCGCCCATGCCGAGCTTGTGCTCGGCAGCGGCACCCGGTTCCGCGATTTCATGCATATTTCGATTGATACCTTTATCGGCGGCGGCCTGGTGCTGGATGGCAAGGTTCATACCGGCCCGAATGGAAACAGCGCGGCGCTCGGGCCGCTGCCGGTCTCACCCTCAGGCCTGATCTCAGCGACAGCGTCGTCTGCGCGATATACGAGCCTGCTGCACCGCGCCTCGATCTGCGTGCTGATGGATCATCTGCGCGCGCAGGGAATTCAGATCGCCCGCGTTCGTGCGCTTGAGCCGTTGCCCGAAGTGGCCCGCCAGCCAGTGCGGGACTGGACGCTGGATTGTTCGGGGGCGCTGGTCGAGGCGATCATCGCGATCACTTCGGTCATCGACCTCGAAGCAATCATCATTGACAGTATCCTGCCACGCAATCTGCATCTCGATCTTCTCGCGCAGGTGCAGGCGCGGTTCAATGAGGCTGCGGCCATCGGGATCATCGCACCCGAGCTGCTGGGGGGCAGCTTTGGTGCCCTGGCTTCGCCGGTGGGGGCAGCAACCCTGCCTGTTTCCGCCTTACTCGCGCCGGATTCCAGCGTGCTGATGCTGGGCGACCGGTCACATGCGCTGGCGGGGCGGCTGTCCTGAGCGCGGATCGCTGAGGCCGTTGCGACGCGGCGGGCTATCCGCAGAGACGACCTCGACCGCGCCCGCGAAATGATAGCCGATTGCACGTTCGGTCATGATCAACCGGGGATGCGCGGGGTCCGGTTCGATTTTGCGCCGGAGCCTCAGGATCAGAACGTCGATGGTGCGTTCATAAACTGCGTCATGTCCGCGCCGCGTCATGTCCAAAAGCTGGGCGCGCGAAAGAACCCGTCCATGTGCGGCCAGCAATGCCGCCAGAAGGTCGAATTCGCCGACTGTCAGATCGACAGCACTGCCCTTTTGATCGGTCAGTCTGCGTCGCAGCGTGTCGAGCACCCAACCGCCGAAGCGGAACCCTTCGCGCAGAGGCGCATCTGCCGGACCCGGCAGCGCAACACCTGTGCTGCGGCGCAATACGGCGCGTATCCGCGCTGCGAGTTCGCGCAGGCTGAAGGGTTTGACCAGATAATCATCCGCCCCGATCTCTAACCCTACCACCCGGTCGATCTCTGATCCACGCCCGGTCAGGATGATGATGGGGATCTGGTGCAAAGCCCGCACCCGCGCCGCCAGAGCCAGCCCGTCCTCGTCCGGCAGGCCGAGGTCAAGCAGGACGAGGACGGGCGGTTCATCTGCCAGCAGCAGTGCCAGGTCTCGTGCCCTGGGGCAGGGGCGGGGCAGATAGCCTTCCGCCTCGAGCAATTCACAAAGCAAAGCCGCCTGTGCCGGATCGTCCTCGACCACGGCGATGGTTTCTCTGCTGGTCTGAGACGCCGTCACAGAGGATCCATCCAGTAATTCTTCCGCTCGTCCAGCATCTCCCGGGTAAAAAGCTGCACAGGAACTGTGAGTTCGGGCTGCGGTACAGCCTCACCATGCCAGAGCGCCAGCGCCACATGAACCGCCTGAGCGGCCATCGCCTTTGGATATTGTGCAATACTGCCCACGAGGAGGCTGTCCTTCTCAGCCATGGCGCGCAGGCCCTCGGGCGAGGCATCTACCGAAACGATGAAGAACTCGTTCCGGCCCGCCTCGCGCGCAGCCTGCAGGACGCCCAGCGAAGTCGGGTCATTGAAGGAAAAGACAGCATCAATATGCGGCAGTCGCGGCAGCAGCTGTGACATATAGGTCAGACCGCCAAGGCGGCTTCCACCGGAATCGCCATATTCGGTCAGGATTGTGATGCCGGGATGCAGCGAAAGCGCTGCTTCACAGCCCGCATTGCGGTCAAAGACGGCGGAAACCGGCGGGCCGTAAAGCATCAGTACATTGCCCTGACCGCCCAGCCGTTCCGCGATATAGGCGCAGGCGATCCGCCCGGCCTCGACATTGTCCGAGGTGACAAAGGCGTCCGCCCCCTCGGCCTTCACATCGACCGCAACCACCGGAATCCCGGCCGCGCGCGCTTCGGCGATCACCCCGGAGAGCCCGGTCGTATTGACCGCATTGACGATCAGAAAATCGGCCCCCTCCGCCACAGCATCGCGGATCTGGCGTTGCTGGCGGTTCAGGTCATAGCCGCTGGAACGGACCACGACCTCTGTTCCCGGTGAGAGCTCCGAGATGCTTATCTCGATCTGGCGCGCCAGATGGGCGAAAAACGGATTGGAGAGATCGGCGATGATCACCTCTGCCAGGCGGGGCGTTTCCGGTGCCTCTGCCATCAGAGGGGGCGCAGTTGCCATCATGCTCAGCCACACAAAGGCGAGCCGTGGCCGCAATCGGATGATAACGCGGCAAACCGGCTTCATGCGCATCCTCCCCTGATCGGAGGCTACAGAAAAATGCGGCGGTTGCAAGCTTCGGAAGGAAGAAGCCTGAACCGCCGCCGCTGATATCAGAGGATCCGGGAAGGGAGCGCGCCCGCAGAGCCCCGTCAGCTTGCCTTAATTGGTGACGGCGGGGTCGGTGGCCCAGCCGACATAATCGCCGATATTTTCACGGGTCACGAGCTTTGAATCCATCAGCTCGACCGGCTCGGCCAGGGATTCGCCATTCAGCACCTTCGCGCCCAGATCCACCGCGCGGCGCGCCATGTCATAGGGATTTTGCGAGGCAGAGGCCTCGATCATCACCGCGGCATCGTCTTTCAGCGCGACTTCGATATCGGGCGCGCCATCGACGGCGGTGATGATGATGCCATTGCGGCCCTGCTGGCGGGCGGCCAGATCCGTGCCGATCGCCTGCGGGTCATTGATTGCAAAGACCGCGTCGATTTTGTCAAAGCGGGTCAGATGGCCCTGCATGACATTCATACCGCCCTCGCGCGAGCCTTTGGCATCCTGATCATCCGAGAGAACAGTGATGCCCGGAGCCGCCTCAAACGCTGTTTTGCACCCCTTGACCCGGTCCGTCACGGCCGAGACCTGGGGGCCGTTCTGGATGATGACATTGCCCTCGCCCTTCAGCTTGTCAACGATATACTGGCAGGCGATTTCACCCGCCTGCACGTTGTTCGTCGTCACCACCGCATCGGCGCCTTCTGCAAAGGTATCCACTGCCACCACGACAATGCCCGCATCCTGCGCGCGCTTGATCGCCGGGCCGATCGCCACAGGATCGGCGGGGTTCAGAAGGATCAGGTTGACCCCGGCCGAGATGAAATTGTCGATCTGGCTGAATTGTTTGGCGATATCGTAATCATAGCCGAATGCCAGCACTTCGACATCGGGATTGATGGTTTTTGCCTCGGCCTCGGCGCCTCTTGCGAGCGCGACGAAGAACGGATTTCCCATCGAGCCCAGCGAGATGCCGATCCGCTCCAGCTTCTTGCCTGCCGGTTGCTCTTCGGCCAGCGCCGGTCCGGCCAGCAGCGCCAGAACGGCGGCTCCGGCCATCATATTTTGCTTGAACATTAACTCTCTCCTCCCGGGCCTGAACACCATGGCCGGAGGCGGCAGACCCGCCCGCGCATCCGGCCTTCTGTTTCCCGGCCTCAGGTCCGGGCAGAATCCTTCTGGCGCAAGCGGTCCAGCGCGACAGCGCCGATGATCACCAGCCCTTTGATGACATATTGCCAGATGTCAGAGACCCCGATCAGTACGAGGCCATTCGACAGAACTGCTATGATCAGCGCGCCGATCAGCGTGCCCCAGATCGAGCCGATACCGCCGACGAAAGAAGTGCCCCCGAGGATCACCGCCGCGATGGCGTCAAGCTCATAGGCCTGGCCCAGTTGCAGCCCGTTCGCAGCGTAAAGCCGGGTCGAAAGCATCACCCCGCCCAGACCCGCGCAGAGACCCGAGATGCCGTAAACGATCAGATAGATCCGTGGCACCTTGATCCCCGACAGCCGCGCCGCAGCCTCATTGCCACCGACGGAATAAATATGCGTGCCCAGCACGGTGCGTTTCAGCACGAACCAGGAGGCCACGATGACCAGCAGCGCAATGACGGCAAGCCAGGGCAGCGAGAAGACACCCGGAATGATCGGGATCGCGCCATTGCCGATAAAGGCAAAGGGGATATTGGAATTGAATATCGTAGTGTCATTGCCCATCAGCCGCGCGATGCCACGCACAGCCGTCATGGCACCGAGCGTCACGATAAACGGCGGGAGTTTCAGCGAGGAAATCAGCAGGCCGTTCAGCATCCCGAAGCCAAGCCCGGTGCCAAGCGCTGCAAAGACCCACAGATAGCTGAGCCCGGGCATATTCGAGACGATCAGCCCGGCCATCGCCGCCGCCGCCAGTACCGAGCCGACCGAGAGGTCGATCCCCGCCGTCAGGATGACAAAGGTCATCCCCGCCGCAAGCACGATGTTCACCGAAGCCTGCTGGAACACCACCGAGACATTCTGGCCGGTGAAAAAACGTCCATCCGACAAAAGATGAAATCCGATCGCCACCACGATGAGCACCGGCAACATGCCAAGCGTCGCGATCATCGCCTTCAGACGCCGTTGCCGCTCGGCTGCGCTGAAGCCGATTGTTGTATCCGTTGAGCTCATAGCCTGTTCCTCCTCCCGTCCCTGAAATCCTGACGCTGCCGGACAAAATGGCCCGGCAGCGTGCAGGCAACACCAATCACTCGTGATGTAACGCCAGGCGCAAAATGGCGCCCGGATCCGGTCTCAGGCGGCGCTTGAAAGCCCGACCCCTGAGGCGAATGCCATGATATTCTCCTGTGTCGGGGCGATGCCCGTCGCGCCGCCGACCTCGCCACTGATCCGGCCTTCATGCATGACCAGAATGCGGTCCGAGACGCCGATCACCTCGGGCAGCTCGGACGAGATCACAAGGATCGCCACCCCCTCCTGGGCGAGCGCGTCAATGATCCTGTAGATTTCGGATTTCGCCCCGATATCGACGCCGCGCGTCGGCTCATCAAGGATCAGCACCCTGGGCCGGATCTGCAGCCAGCGCGACAAAAGCACCTTTTGCTGATTTCCGCCCGACAGGCCCCCGACCGGGAAACTCGCATTCGGGACGCGGACCGAGAGGTTGCGGATCGATTCATCCGCTCTTTCGCGGGCGCGGGCGCGGTTCAGCACCATGCCCCAGCTGGCATCATTGCGCAGCACGCCGGTATTGATGTTCTCTTCGCAGGACATGTCGAGAAAGAGGCCATCTCCGCGCCTGTCCTCGGTCAGATAGGCGACGCGCGCAGCGATGGCGTCCTGGGGCGTCTGGGGTGCAAAGGGCTTGCCGTCCAGCCACATCTCGCCGGATTTGCGGGGGCGGGCGCCAAAGATTGCCTGCGCCAGTTCGGACCGTCCGGACCCGACCAGCCCGGCAAGGCCGACGACTTCGCCTGCCTGCAGGTCAAAGGAACAGCCATGCACCCGGCGGCCGTCCGAAAGGCCCTGCACTTTCAGCACCGTTTCTGCAGGTCTTGCCGTCGTCTCGGCCTTGCCGCCGGTCTTGGTGTAAAGCGAGGAAAGCTCACGCCCGACCATCCGTTTCACGATGGCGTCCGGCGAGGCCTCGGCCCGGTCCAGCGTGCCGGCATAGGTGCCGTCGCGCAGGATCGAGACCCGGTCTGCCAGCTCGTAAACCTCGTTCATGCGATGCGAGATATAGACGATGGCCAGCCCTTCCGAGCGCAGCTGGCGGATCATGGAAAACAAGCCTTCGGTCTCGCGTTCCGACAGCGCCGTTGTCGGCTCGTCCATGATCAGGATGCGGCTGTCGGCATGGAGCGCGCGAGCGATCTCGACCAGCTGCTGATTGGCGACGTTCAGATAGCGCACTGTACTGGAGGGAGAGAAACCGGCGCCAAGCCGTTTGAGGACCGGTGCGACTGAGGCCTCCATCTCCGCACGGCGCAGTACCCCGCCATGGGACAGCTCGCGCCCGAGAAAGATGTTTTCCGCGACTGTCAGATTAGGGGAAAGTGCCAGTTCCTGATAGATGATCGAGATCCCGGCCGCTCTCGCGCTGATCGGACCGGTGATGTTCACCGGCTTCCCCTCAATCAGAATCTCAGCCCCCGCATCAGGCCGGTAGGCGCCAGAGAGGATCTTCATCAGCGTGGACTTGCCAGCCCCGTTCTCTCCCATCAGCGCATGAACTTCGCCCGGATAAAGCGAGAGCTGCACATTCGACAGCGCCTTAACGCTGCCAAAGGTCTTCGAGACGTTCCTCATTTCCAGAATGGGTTGCATCTTTGTCTCCTCTCTCGCCGCAGGGCGGCACTCCCTGAGCAGAGGAAAGCGATTCTATGTGAATGGATGATCTGCGAATTGAGGCATGCTTGTTCATCGTCCATTAACAATTGGACCCTGAAGAAACGGAAAAGGCCCGCCGGAGGGCGGGCCGTCAGGGTGTTTCAGCGGCAGAGCTCAGCTCCGCAGGATGAAGTCGAACGCCCCGCTCTGGTCGCGGACCAGCGCGACATTGAGCATATCATTGTCATCGACATGTTGCGCGACCTCTGCCTCGGAACAACCGAGATCCGTCCAGCGCTGAGTCAGCCGCCGCCGCAATTCCTCCTCCGGCACATCGATATATGCGATCAGATCGAAGAGGGGCCGCAGCTGTGCCCAGGGGCCGGTCTCAAGCGCCAGATAGTTTCCTTCGACCACCACATGTTTCACATCCGGTGGCAGATGGCCGGCGGCACCGCGCACCAGGTCAAGGCGGCGGTCAAAGACCGGGGTGACCACCTCTTCGCCGGTTCTGATCCTGTGCAGCATCGCGGCAAGGCCGGAAATGTCAAAGGTCTCCGGCGCGCCCTTGCGATGGCGCAGGCCAAGCTGATCCAGGAGGATGTTGTCATAATGATAGCCATCGGCCTGCAGGATATCGGCATTCCTCAGCCGTTCCGCGAGGCGACGCGCCATGGTGGATTTGCCGGCACCCGGTGGGCCGGCCAGTGCGATCAGAAAACGGGTCTTCCCGGCAGAACGGGTGTCAACAAGCTGGGCCAGGGCATCAAGACTATGATCAGACAACACTTTTCCCCATTTTTACCCGATCGCGGGTGCAAATCTCAAGTCCGGCCCGCGTCACGGGGTGATCTGCCACCCCCGCAGCCGCCCCGTCCAGGGTTGCAGCGGTAACGTGGTTCACCAGCCGGGCCGGGACCGCCTGGTTATTGGTCGTAAAGCCATAATTATCATAGAGCCGGGGGACGTCAGCGATCGGCTGCAACCCGTCGCGCCCGCTGTCATCCACGCGCCCGAAAAAGAGCGGGATATGGCTGGCCCCGGCTTTCGCGGTATCGGCAAGGAATAGCATGGCACCTCCTCAAAAGACCAATTTATTAATTCTGCTATATTAAATAAAGAATCAAGCCGAAACCAGAGCGAAGAATGAAGCCCGTCGAATGGTGCCGTCATAAAGGATATAGCCTGGTCGTCTCTATACTTTCTTATTGAATTTATTTTAAAATATTTAATTCTTACCCTCTTTCTGTCGATCAAGAGCGGTGCGGAGAATGACTTTGCGACGCACATCCTGTCTGTGAAAGCTGACCGTCACCATGCAGACCGATGAAAGAATCGATATATATCAGGGCGGCGCCTCAGGCCGCTGCACCATCCCCCGGGGGATGCAGGGATGAGCTGACTGCACGGGCCAGCTCGCTTTTCCGGAAGGGTTTGCGCAGCACTGTGGCGCCTTCCGGCAAATGCAGCGCGCCCGTGCCCTCGACCTGCATATAGCCCGAGGCGAACAGCACCGGCAGTCCGGGCTGCAAGGTCTCGGCGTCGCGCGCCACATCAAAGCCCGTCAGACCCTCGGGCAGCAGCACATCGGTGAAGAGCAGATCAAACCGGCTCTGTGCAAGCGCTTCCCGGGCCGCACGGGCGTCCGGGACCTCGCGGACCTGGTAGCCAAGGGAGAGCAGAATATCGGCGACCGTCTCGCGCACCAGAGGATCATCTTCAACCAGCAGTATATGCTGACCCTGGCCAGGTTCTGGCACCTCAGCCAGCGCGCCCGACGTGGCAGCGGGCGACAGATCCACGGGCAGCGGCAGCCGGATCCTGACCCTGGTGCCTGCGCCCGGAGCACTTTCGACCGAGATTTCGCCGCCGGACTGGGCAATGAAACCATAGACCATGCTCAGCCCAAGGCCCGAGCCGCGCCCATTGCTTTTGGTGGTGAAAAACGGCTCATAGATCCGCGCCAGCACCTCTTGCGACATGCCTATGCCCTGATCGGCGACCATCAAAGACAGCGCGCCCTTATGCAGCGCGGCGCTGAGGGTCACGGTGCCGCCCTCGGGCAAAGCATCGCGGGCGTTGAACAAAAGGTTCAGCACCGCACTTTCCAATTGCCCCGGATCCACCACAATGGCGGGCAGGTCCGGGGCGATCTCTGCCCGGATCTCGACCGTGGGTGCGAGCCGATATCCCAGAAGTTCCAGAAGGTTGAACATCAGCTCATCCACTCTGGTCAGGACCGGCCGCAAGGCCTGCTGGCGCGAGAAAGCGAGCAGCCGTTCGGTCACGGATGCCGCGCGTTCCGTCGCATCCAGCGCTCGCAGAATGCGTTGTGACAATTCGGGGTCGTCAAAGAGCCGATCCTGCAACATCTGGAGATTGCCGCTGATTGCCGCAAGGAAGTTGTTGAAATCATGGGCGATGCCACCTGTCAGCTGTCCCACGGCCTCCATCCGCTGCGCCTGGTGCAGCTGGCGTTCGATGCGGCGGCGGTCGGTCTGATCCATATAAACGGTGACAAAGCCGCCCTCGGGCATCGGCTGGCTGCGGATCTCGATCACGCGTCCGTCCGGGTGATGCATCTCATATGAGGCCATGGTGCTGCTGCGCGTATTCGCGGTTTCCAGATGCGTTACCTGGCCACCATGGAGCCCGTGCAGCGTCACATCCGCGGCGCGCAGCTGATCGGCGATGGCGCCAAATGCAATGCCATGGCGGATGCTGTCGGCGGCAAGGCCGGTCATCGTCAGAAAACGCGGGTTCCACGAGATCAGGCGTTGCTCGCGGTCAAAGACCGAAATGCCATCGCTCATATTGGTGAAGGTCGCATCGACGAGACGATTGCCCTCGATCACCTGTTCAGCCAGTCGCTCGCGCTCGAAACTGGCATCCTTAAAGACGCTGGCGGCACGGGCGAGGCTGCCGAGTTCGTCACTGCGCTGCAGGCCGGGGATGCCGGCGCTGCGGTCGCCTGCGGCCAGCCGCGACATCGCCCGGGTGACGGCATCAAGGTTCCGTGCCAGATCCGTAAGGACGTAAAGCGCCGTGAGGGCTGCTGCAGCCAGGGCGATCACCCCCAGAATTGTGATATTGCGCTTGGTTCGTTCCAGCGTCGCGCTCAGCGCCTCGCTTTGCACCTCGGCAGCGGCTGAGGTTGTCGCGATGATCCCGGCCACTTCGGCGCCCATATCTGCAGATAAGGTATGGATCGAGGCCAGCAGAAAGCGGACCCGCTGCTGCGATTGCAATTCGTTGCGGCGCAGATCGAAAAGGCTGTTCTGCTGGTCCAGAAAGCGGGGTACCCACGCTGCGCGCGCCGGCAGTTCGGCCGAAGTCAGGCCGGCCCGTACCGCCTGGAACCGCGCTTCCAGCTGATCGAGCTGCCAGCTGCCATCGGCAATCCTTGCAACAAGGATAATCTCGACTGCCTCAGAGAACAGCTGCCTCGGACTGGTCCAGATTGCTGCAGCCAGAGCCTCCTGTGCCTCGCTATGGCGTTCAAATCCATAGTGAAGCTCGACCATTTCCGCCCGCAATTCCAGGGTCTTGCGGCTGGCCTCCAGCAATTGCCTGATAGCCTGCGACAGCCCGCTGGCAAGATCGCGCACCCGCTGCCCGGTCTCTCCGGCGAAAGATGCGCTGTCGGGCAGATCCGCCACCAGCTGACCAAGATCGCGGATCATCCCATCGATCCGCACCGTTTCGGCCTCGAGCTGATTCATCACCTCGACAGAGCTGACAAAAGGGGCAAGTGCCGCCAGGGCCGTGCTTTGCTGCGCGAGCCTTGTCGCCGAGAGGATATCCGGAAGCCGCTCTTCACTGAGCGAGGCCAGCGCGCTGCCGGTCCGGTTGAGCCCGCTTATGGCCAGAATGCCGGAGCCCAGCATCAGCGTCAGCATCACGGCAATTGCAATCAGAAGCTTGGCCCTGACCGTGCGTGGCAGCGCGATTGCCGTCATTGGCCCCTCCGTATTGCCTGCCTGATGCTCCTGGAGCATGCGCCTGTACCGTTCAGGATGTCAAAGTTGCTCTTGAACCACTGGCTGTCTGATCCGACGGTTTGATGGTCCGATCCTTTCTTTTGAATGGAGGGATGACCCACTCATCGACAAAGCCGACAGGAAGACGGCCAGGGAGTTCCTGCAACACATACTTGAGGCTGTGAGCGTCCCAAATCCGTGGCCGCCTCATTACGCTGACTTCTTGGCCCAAAAGCCGTCGCTCCGAATGTCCGCAGGTCAATCGTCGCCCGTTTCCCTGATGCGCATAGGCAGACGGCGTGTGAAAACCCATCCGAGCAACGCAGCCGCGCTGAATGCCGCCCCCAGTGTCGAAACCCCGGCCCAGCCGGCTTGCGCGTAGACCGTAGTCGCCCCGATGGCTCCGATAGCGCTGCCGAGAGAGTAGAAAGCCATATATCCGCCGACGAGCCGGCTGCGCGCCTGCGGGTGCCGGTCGAAAATGATGCTTTGATTGGTGACATGGACGGCCTGTACGGCGAGGTCCAGCAGCACGACACCAATCAACAGGGCGGGAATTGAAATCGGCAGCAATGCGATCAGCCCCCATGACACCAGCAGGAGCGTGAGCGAGAGACCTGTCGTCCATTGACCGAGACCGCGATCCGCAAGCCTGCCCGCGCCCGTTGCAGCGATAGCCCCCGCCATGCCGGCCAGTCCGAAAAGGCCGATCTGGGTGTGGGAATAGCCGAATGGGGCAGCGCTGAGCGGCAGCACCAGCGCGGTCCAGAAGGTGCTGAACGCTGCGAAGATCAGCAAGGCGAGAATGCCGCGCACCAGAAGTACGCGATCCGTCAGGAACAGAAGGGGGATGGAGCGCAAAGCCGCTGCGTAGCTGTCAGGGCTTTCGGGCGGCAGATTGCGCGGGAGGATACGCCAAAGCAGCCCGGCCATCGCCAGTGTGAGGCCCGCCGAGGTCAGATACACCGCCCGCCAACCGGCGAGGTCGGCGAGCATACCGGCGAAGAAGCGCGCGCCAAGGATGCCGATCACCACACCGCTCGTTACCATTCCCACAGCCTTGCCACGCTCGACGGGTGTGGCGAGCGTCGCCGCGAAGGACACCAGCACCTGAACCATTACGGCGAACAGTCCGACCGCAGCCATACCGGCAAAGAGGATCGCTTCGGTCTTTGCGGTGCCGACGGCGATCAGCGCGACAACGGACAGAAAGCCCTGTCCGACGACCAGCTTTCGGCGGTCAACCAGGTCGCCCATCGGTACGATGAAGATCAGGCCCAGCCCGTAACCCAACTGCGTCAGTGTTACCACAAGGCCGATGGCGGCCGGCGCAATCCCGAAATCCTGAGCCATCGACTCAAGCAAGGGTTGCGCGAAATAGATGTTGGCGACGCTGAGACCGGCGGCGATGGCGAAGACCAGGGTGATGATCCTCGACAAACTGCCATCCTTCCCGTGAAGAGTGCTGCTTTCGTGCTGCATGGTGATCCTGCTTGTAATTCAATTCTGGTCTCAATTCAGAACTACTTGCACAGGCTACAGTCTAGTTCTATTTTAGAACCAGATTCGCGGTGGTGGAGGTCGGCTGCAATGGTGAAACGGGTCAGCCTTTGGAATTCCGGTTGTCCGGTGGCGCGGTCTCTCGATGTGATCGGCGACTGGTGGTCGCTGCTCATCATCCGCGACGCCTTCCACGGTGTAAGGCGTTTCAGCGAGTTTCAGACCGGCCTCGGCATTGCCAGGGGCGTGCTGGCAACGCGGCTGCGCGACCTGACAGAACGTGGCATCCTGGAAACGGCGCCAGCCTCTGACGGCACGGCCTATCGGGAATATGTCCTGACGGAGACAGGGCGCGGCCTGTTTCTGGTGATTGTTGCGCTCCGCCAATGGGGTGAAGATCATCTTTACCACCCGGGCGAAGCACGATCTTCACTGGTGGATATCGAAACCGGCGCTCCGGTCACTCGCCTGCAGCTGCATGCGGAAAATGGGCGGGCTGTCGGATGGAAAGAGACGCGGGTGCAGTAAGCCAGCCTCGGCCACGTCACCACGCGCTCCTGCTGCGGTCGTATGACGGCCTGATCATCCGGGCCGGGAAGTCCCGGCCCTCCGCCATCGACGCCAGACCTGCCCGGCACCCCGGCTATGCCGTGTCATGGCGCTGCCGAAACTCCTCACCGCCTGAGCCGGAAAGCGCCTGCCTCCTCGCACACCGGGTCGTATCAAAGTCTGCGCAAAGGAAACCGTTCCGTTCAGCAGAGTTGTTCAGCGGCCTGTTAAGCCAGTGGCTGAATCTGCGGATAGTTCAGATAGTAACAGAGCAAAGCGCTGATCCTGCCAGCGTTTCGAAATGTCGCGCTTCCAGATACCGCCTTCGCGCCTCATTCCGCTCCCCCATGCTGGCTGCGCCTGTGGCGGGTATCAGGACGGAGGATGCGCGTGGCATCCCGCTGCGCCAACGCCGGCGCTCTTTGCGCTATGCCCCTTCCCCAGGTCTGCCGCTCTGCGACTGGCGTCGTGTCGGGCAGGGGACCTGGATTATTCGCTTTGTTATACAGACGGTTGTGCCTCTTTCATCCGATTGATAGGCGGCGCCTATCGAAACTGCATCATTGATCGATTTGTCATTGCTGCGCCTGCATCCTAAAGGGGTCCGGAATTCTGCAAGGAGCTGACCATGGCCATTATCAACAGCAAGATCCTCCCCTTCAAAGCACAGGCTTTCCGGCAGGGCAAATTCATCGAGGTGACCGAATCGGATGCTGTCGGCCAATGGTCGGTGTTTTTCTTCTACCCGGCCGATTTCACCTTCGTCTGCCCGACCGAGCTGGGGGATGTCGCCGATCACTATGCTGAATTGCAAAGCCGTGGTGTCGAAGTGTTCTCGGTCTCGACCGATACGCATTTCACCCATAAGGCCTGGCATGACAGCTCGGACACCATCGGCAAGATCCGCTACACCATGATCGGCGATCCGACCCATCAGCTGAGCCGCAATTTCGGCGTGCTGCGCGAAGCTGAAGGCCTCGCAGACCGCGCCACCTTCATCGTTGATCCCGATGGCGTGATCCAGGCCTTTGAAATCACCGCAGAAGGCATTGGCCGCGATGCCGGGGACCTGCTGCGCAAAATCAAGGCCGCGCAATATGTCCGCGCCCATCCGGGTGAGGTCTGCCCGGCCAAATGGCAGGAAGGTGATGACACTCTTGCCCCTTCGCTGGATCTCGTTGGCAAGATCTGAGGCGCTTACCGCTGATCCTGCCTCCCCCGGGGGTGTCCCCTCGCCCCCGGGACCTTCTGCTGACCCTGCCTGAAAGATTGATGCCATGCTCGACGCCGCTATGAAAACCCAGCTGAAGGGCTATCTGGAGCGCCTTGTGCGCCCGGTCGAGGTCACCACTTTCGCGGGCGATGACGCAAAATCGAGGGATATGCTGGCGCTGATCGCCGATATTCGCGGCTTGTCAGAAAAGATCACTGTTACCGAAGGCAAAGATGCGGCGCGGGTGCCGTCTTTCGCATTGTCGTCACCCGGCCAGGACATCAGCCTGACCTTTGCGGGCCTGCCGATGGGACATGAATTCACCTCGCTGGTGCTGGCGCTTTTGCAGACCGGAGGCTATCCGGCAAAGGTCGAACAGGCGATCCAGGATCAGATCCGGGCGCTGAAAGGCCGGTTCCAGTTTGAGACCTATTTCTCGCTCTCCTGCCAGAACTGCCCCGATGTGGTGCAGGCGCTGAACCTGATGGCGGTGCTGAACCCCGGGATCGAGCATGTCGCCATCGATGGCGCGCTCTTCCAGGGCGAGGTGGATGCACGGCAGGTAATGTCGGTGCCCACGATCTTTCTTAATGGCGAATTGTTCGGCGCGGGCCGGATGGATGCCGAACAGATCCTGGCAAAGATTGATACCGGTGCTGCGAGCCGCGCGGCAGAGAGCATCTCGGCCCAGGGACCTTATGAGGTGCTGGTGGTCGGCGGCGGCCCGGCAGGTGCGGCGGCGGCGATCTATGCCGCGCGCAAGGGGATCCGCACCGGGGTTGTGGCAGAACGCTTTGGCGGCCAGGTGCTCGACACGATGTCGATCGAGAACCTGATTTCGGTCCCTCATACCGAAGGACCGCAGCTGGCGCGCGCCCTGGAAACCCATGTCCGTGAATATGAGGTCGATATTTTCAACAGCCAGGTGGCGACCGGGCTGGAAGAGGTCGCGGGGGGCTTTCATGTTACCCTGGCCTCGGGCGCTGCGCTGAGCGCGACTTCGGTGATCCTGTCGACGGGGGCGCGCTGGCGCAAAATGGGCGTGCCGGGCGAAGAGCACTATCTGGCCCGGGGCGTCACCTTCTGCCCGCATTGTGATGGGCCTTTGTTTAAAGGCAAGCGGGTCGCGGTGATTGGCGGCGGCAATTCCGGCGCCGAGGCGGCGATTGATCTCGCGGGTCTTGTGACCCATGTGACGCTGATCGAATTCGACAAGGCCCTGCGCGCCGATGACGTGTTGCAGCGCAAGCTGCGCAGCCTGAAAAACGTCACCATCCTGACCGAGACCCGCACCACCGAGGTCAAAGGCGATGGCGCCCGGGTCACGGGTCTTGCCTGTGAAGACCGCCGGAGCGGCGAGATCCGTGAGATCGCGCTGGAGGGGATCTTTGTGCAGATCGGCCTGATGCCGAACACCGACTGGCTGAAATCCACGCTGACGCTCAGCCCGCGCGGCGAGATTGTGGTCGATACCCATGGCGCGACCTCGTTGCCCGGGGTCTTTGCTGCCGGCGACTGCACCACCGCGCCCTATAAGCAGATCGTTATCGCCATGGGCGAGGGCGCAAGGGCAGGGCTCGCGGCCTTTGACCACCTGATCCGTCTGCCGGTCGCCGAAAAGGCGGCCTGAACGGAGCGAATGGGATGAAGCTGCGCGATCTGGAATACCTGGTGGCCCTTGCGGATCACCGCAATTTCCATCGCGCGGCCGAGATCTGCCATGTCAGCCAGCCGACCCTTTCAGGCCAGATCCGCAAGCTCGAGGAAATGCTGGGATTTGATCTTTTTGAACGCGCGCCGCGCAATCTGCTGATCACCGATGCGGGGCGCGAAGTGCTTGCCCATGCCCGCCGCGCCCTGGCAGAAATCGGCCATATCCGGGATATTTCGGCCAGCCGCGCCAAAGGCGGGGCACAGCGGCTGCGGCTTGGCGTCTTTCCGACGCTTGGCCCGTATTTCCTGCCCTGTCTGGTTCCGGCTTTCGTCGCCCGTTTTCCCAGGACAGAACTGATCTTGCAGGAAGCCAAAAGCAGCCAGCTGATCCGGCAGCTGGTGGACGGCCAGCTTGACGCCGCTTTGCTGGCGCTGCCGGTGACCGAGCCCGGCCTCACCGGCCTGTCCCTGTTTTCAGAACCCTTCCGCCTTGCGGTGCCGGCGGCGCACCCTTTGGCCGGGCGCAAACGGATCTCGGCAGCGGAGATGTCGGGGCAGCGGCTCATGCTGCTTGAAAGTGGCCATTGTCTGCGCGATCAGGCGCTTGATCTGTGCCGCATCTCGGGCGCGGAAGAGGTCGACGATTTTCGCGGCACCAGCCTCGAGACACTGCGCCAGATGGTGATCGCCGGTATGGGGATGACCCTTTTGCCCAGGCTTGCCTGCACCAGCACCGATGGGCTCAGCTGCATCGCCATTGCCGATCCCGGATTTGTACGGCGGATCGGATTGTTCTGGCGCAAAAGCAACAGCCGCATCGAGGTGATGAATTCGCTTGGCGGCCTGATCGCTGATGCGGCGCGGGGGCAGGGGCTGCGTCTCGACGAAACAGCCTGAGCGCAATTGCCGCTCAGATGCTCGTACTGCAATATGATCGCGTGGTGGAACAGGGGGCCGGATAAATTCCGGAGAGAATTCCATGTCGATCAGGATCATCACCTATGACGCAACCCGGCACCTGGTGGCCTGGCAGGGCGTGGTCGAGGCGCTGCGCCAGGGACATCTGCACCCGCCCGCCGAAGTGCAGGATCTGATCCTTGGTGGCGATGGCAAAGCGCTTTTGAACCGCGCTGCGCGGATCCGGGGCCTGGGCTTTGCGGTCAAGGCCGAGACGGTGTTCGAGGCAAATGCTGCCACTGGTCTGCCGACGGTCCAGGGCATGGTTTTACTCTATGATGACAGCACCGGCGGCATTCGCGCGGTCATCGAAAGCCGGCTGGTCACCCGCTTCAAGACGGTCGCGGATTCACTTCTGGGGGCGCAGATGCTGGCGCGCGAGGACAGTCGCCATCTGGTGATCCTCGGCGCGGGTGAGGTTGCGGAAAGCCTCGCGCAGGGCTATGCCGCGACTTTTCCCGGGCTGACGCGGATCTCGATCTGGGCACGGCGGCATGATCAGGCACAGGCCCTGGCAGCGCGGTTGCGCGACAGCGCTGTACCCCCGCGCGCGGTCAGCGACCTGGCCGCGGCCCTGAGCGAGGCCGATATCGTCGCCAGCGCCACCCTGGCCCGCGCGCCCATCCTGCCGGGTCACCTGGTCCGGCCCGGCACCCATATCGACCTGATCGGCGCTTTTACCCCGGAAATGCGCGAGGCCGATGATGCGCTGATCGCGAAATCCCGCATCTATGTCGATAATTTCACCACCACCATTGACCGGATCGGCGAGCTGACAGACCCGATCCGCAATGGCGTGATCGCGCGTGCGGATGTGCTGGGAGACCTGTATTCCATGGTGCCCTCCGGACCACGCCATCGCGGCTCAGACACCGAAATCACGCTGTTCAAAAATGGCGGCGGCGCGCATCTTGACCTGATGGTCGCGGATTACATCGCCCGGATCACGGGCTAAGGCAGCATCCTGCGCAATCCGCCCGGAGGGCAAACCTCTGGGGCCAGCGCGAGCTCTGGTTGTCTCTTTGATAAACTTCGTCTTGCAAGGTGATTGTGTTGCTGGAGCTGGCCTCGGTGCTTCTCACCGGCAAGATGGCGGGTGACAGGGCGTTCTGCGCCGATGATCACTGCGCCTTTAACCGCAATGGCGAGGTTTTCAACAAGGGCGCGATCTTTGCCGGTGTGCCCTATGACCTTGCGCTTGAGGTGGAGCAGCACATCCGCCGTCTGGTGCCGCATATGGTGTCGATGGGACAAAACGATCTGTGCCGGATCCTGACCGAACAGGTCGTCCGCGCGGTAATCCCGGGGGCGAAAACACGCATCTGGTGCTCTTGAACAGTGCCGCCAGTGATTTGCCTGCCCTGCCAGCTGAGGCGATGGAGGCGCTGAGGGCGATCTGTCGGGCGCGGATCGCCCCCCTTGTCCATCAAGACCGGTAAGCCCCGGGCAGCAGATTTGCGGTTTCCCCGACCTTCAGTGAGATCACCGCCCGGGGCTGCGCGCGCCTGCCATATGCTCTGTGTCGGACTGGACGGCAGAATGCGGGTCAGATCTATGCGCTGCCCTTTCAGGGGTTGCCCGCCGCAATACGCCTGGCATCCGCCCGGTGTCAGCATCTGCAGCACCGTGACAACAGGCCGGATCGCGACCCTCTCATGCGAGTGGGGCTTCGCGGCGCCGGAATTAATGGGGGCGCGGCCGGTGCCGTTCGAGGCGGCGCGATCTGAATCAGGTTTCTGACCCTTGCAGGCAAAGCGCGCCCGATGATTTCACGGCGTGCCCCGCTGCTTTGCAACCTGCCGGCAGTGCGGATCTAGAGGCGCGAGATCATTTGAGGTCCGTGCCGCAGTTTCCTCGGCTTTGTGGCCAAAGATCTGGCGTCATCATGTTTTCAGGGAAAGGAGGGGGAATCGTCTGGCCCCCTTGCCCCTGTCCGCGCGGTCTCAGCCGGACCTGCCGCTGCTGGCGCAGTGTGGTGCGGATACTCCTCCCATCCCGCTGGCCAAAAACCGGAGTGCGGCCCAACGGGCACGCCGCCGCTTCGGTCAGGCGCTGTCAGGGACGGGTGCCGATTCACAGATATGAAGATGGGTCCGCCATCCGGCGCATTTTTCATACAGTGCGTCAGGCAGGGCCCGGTCGGTGAACAGCGTGTCGATTTCCGCCAGACAGGCAATCCGCGCCGGCGCGGATCGGCCCAGCTTGCTGTGATCCGTAACCAGAAACGCCTGTCGGGCCTGGCGCAGGATTGCCCGGCTGACCCGCACCTCGGCCAGGTCATAATCCAGCAGGTCGCCGTCCAGATCCAGCGCCGATGTACCGATAACCGCGTAATCCACCTTGAACTGTTCGATGAACTGGGTGGCAAGTTCGCCCACCAGGCCGCCATCCGAACGGCGCAGTGCGCCCCCCGCCACCATGATCTCGCAGCCCGGATTCTCCGCGAGAATATTGGCAACATTCATATTGTTGGTGATGACCGTGATATTCGAATGGTGGATCAGCGCGCGCGCCACGGCTTCGGTTGTCGTGCCAAGGTTGAGGATCAGGCTGGAATTGTCGGGGATCGCGGCGGCGCAGGCGGTGGCGATCGCGGCCTTGGCCTCGGAATGCAGACGGCGGCGCGCCTCATAGCCCAGATTGACCATGCCCATACGGGGCACCGCCCCGCCATGGACACGGTCGAGCAGCCCCGCCTCGGCCAGATCCGTCAGATCGCGGCGGATAGTCTGCAGGGTCACGTCGAAACGATGCGCCAGATCCTCAACCACGACCCGGCCCTCGGCCCGGGCAAGCTCTACGATCTGATTTTGCCGGATGCTCAGCGCCAAGGAGTCCCGCTTTCTGCAAGGGTTCGTTTCATGCGCGGTTTTGCCCGCCGTTTTGCCGTTGTGATGCGGAAGAATACGGAAGGCAAGCCCGCGCGCAAGCCTGCGAGATAGTGAAAAACCGAAAGTTTCGATGGAATATTTACGCTGCAATGCGGCAATTAATGTTCCTTAATGATCAAATCGCGCAAAAACGAAAATGCAGGCTTGACCGATGAAATCTGGCTGCTACTCGTTGATGGGCGCGGAATGCGAGCTGAGGGAGGGAACATGTCGACACCGACCGCAGAGATGACCGACCTCTTCATCATTGGCGGCGGCGTGAATGGCTGCGGCATTGCCCGCGATGCGGCGGGGCGTGGGCTGACGGTCACGCTGGCCGAACAGGGCGACCTGGCGCAGGGCACCTCATCGGCCTCGACCAAGATGTTCCATGGCGGGCTGCGCTACCTGGAATATTTCGAATTCCATCTGGTGCGCGAAGCCTTGCAGGAGCGTGAAACCCTGCTGGTCGCCATGCCCCATATCAGCTGGCCGATGCGGTTCGTGTTGCCCTACAGCCCCGGGATGCGGTTCGAAAGTGACACGCCGACCTCGCGGCTTTTGGGGTTTGTGATGCCCTGGATGAAGGGTCGCCGCCCCGCATGGCTGATCCGGCTGGGGCTGTTTCTTTACGATACGCTGGGCGGGCGAAAGATCCTGCCGGGCACGCGAAGGCTGGATCTGCAGACGGATCCGGCGGGGCGCTGCCTGCAGCCGGGCTTTGGCCGCGCCTGGGAATATTCCGACTGCTGGGTGCAGGATTCGCGCCTTGTGGTTCTGAACGCCCGCGATGCCGGGGCGCGGGGCGCGCGCATCCTAACGCGCACCAAAGTCATATCGGCGCGCCGGGCAGCCGCCCATTGGGAGATCACCGCCGAAGGCCCGCACGGGCGCGAGACCCATCTGGCGCGGGCTCTGGTCAATGCCGGCGGCCCCTGGGTGGGCGAGGTGATCCGCGACGTGGCCCATATCACTTCGACCGAAGGCGTGCGGCTGGTGCGCGGCAGCCATATCGTGACGCGCAGGCTTTATGACCATGACCGCGCCTATTTCTTCCAGGGCACCGACGGGCGGATCATCTTCGCCATTCCCTATGAGGATGACTTCACCCTGATCGGCACCACCGACAAGGATCATCAGGGCAGCCCGGCTGAAGTGGTCTGCACCGATGAGGAACGCGATTATCTTTGCGCCTTTGCCAGCCGCTATTTCGCAAAGCCGGTCACGCCGGATGATGTGGTCTGGAGCTATTCCGGGGTGCGCCCGCTTTACAATGACGGCGCGAAATCGGCGACGGCGGCGACAAGGGAATATGTGCTGAGCCTGGATACGGGGGCGGATCACAGGGCGCCGCCGCTTCTGAATGTGTTCGGCGGCAAGATCACCACCTATCGCCGCCTGGCGGAAAATGCGCTGGCAAAGCTCGCGCCGTTTTTCCCGCAGGCCGGGGCGGCCTGGACGGCGCGGGTTGCGCTCCCTGGCGGCAATTTCCCGCATGACGGGGTGGCAGATCAGGTGGCGCGGCTGAAAGCGGGCTTTCCGTTCCTGACCCACGCCCATGCCGCCCGCCTGATCCGCACTTATGGCACCGAGGCGTCTGAGATGCTGGCGGGCGCGACCCGGCCCGAGGATCTGGGCCCGGATTTTGGCGCGACGCTGAGCGGGGCCGAGGTCAACTGGCTGATCACGCGCGAATATGCCCGCGAGGCGGCGGACATCCTTTGGCGGCGCACGCGGCTTGGGCTGCATATGACCAAAGACCAGATCATGGCGCTGGAGGCCTTTATGGCCAAAGCGGCACAGAACCGGGAGACACCGGCGGCCTGAGAGCGAGAAATCGGCGTGCCCGGGCATTGGAGGATGCGAAGGCTGCGCCTGAGGGGAGGATGGATGACGCTGGAACTGCAAAACGTGTCGCGGCAGGTGGACGGGCGGGTGCATATCCACCCCACCAGCCTGACATTGCAGAAGGGCACGATGAATGTGCTTCTCGGGCCGACGCTCTCGGGCAAGACCAGCCTGATGCGGCTGATGGCCGGGCTGGACCGGCCCGATGGCGGGGCGATCCTCTGGCAGGGCCAGGATGTGACAGGTCAGCGTGTCCAGGATCGCGGCGTCGCGATGGTCTATCAGCAATTCATCAATTATCCCGGTCTGACGGTTTACGAGAATATCGCCTCACCTTTGCGTATCCTTGGCCGCCCAAAGGCCGAGATCGACGCACGGGTGCAGGAAACCGCCGCCATGCTGCGGCTGACGCCGATGCTCACGCGCAAACCGCTGGAGCTGTCGGGCGGCCAGCAGCAGCGCTGCGCGCTGGCGCGGGCTCTGGTCAAGGATGCGGGCCTCGTGTTGCTCGATGAACCGCTGGCCAATCTTGACTACAAGCTGCGCGAGGAGTTGCGCGTAGAGATTCCGCGTATCTTCGAGGCTTCGGGCGCGATCTTCGTCTATGCGACCACCGAACCCGAAGAGGCGCTTTTGCTGGGCGGCAATACCGCCACGCTCTGGGAGGGCCGCGTGACGCAGTTTGGCCCGACGCCCGAGGTCTATCGCCAGCCGGTCGATGCCACCACCGCCCGCGTCTTCAGTGATCCGCCGATGAATTTCCTGGCCGTGGTGAAGGAAGGCCAGCGGCTGAAATTCGGCAGCACCGCCAGCGGCCCCGCAGATGGCGCTTTCGCCGCGCTGCCGGACGGGCGCTACAGGGCAGGGTTCCGGGCCAATCACCTGTTCCTGAACCGGCCTTCCGTAAGCGCCATGCCCTTTCGGGCAAAGCTCTCGGTCACCGAGATCACCGGCTCGGAAACCTTCCTCCATCTCGGCCATGAAGGCGAACGCTGGGTCGGTCTGGTCGAGGGGGTACATGCCCTGACACCGGGCGCCGAGGTCGAGGTCTGGCTCGACCCGGCGCATGTCTATCTCTTTGATGCGGAAGGGCGGCTGGCAGCGCCGGCGCCCTATGCGAGGGCCGCCTGACCATGGCACAGATCACGCTGAAAAACCTTGCCCACAGCTATCTGCCCAATCCCGCCAGCGAGAAGGATTACGCGCTGAAGGAGATGGACCATGTCTGGCAGGATGGCGGCGCCTATGCGTTGCTCGGGTCCTCGGGCTGCGGCAAGACCACGCTTCTGAACATCATCTCGGGCCTCTTGCGCCCCAGCCATGGCCGGGTGCTGTTCGGAGACCTCGATGTGACCGACGCCGCCACGGCGGAGCGCAATATCGCCCAGGTGTTCCAGTTCCCTGTTGTCTATGACACGATGTCGGTGCGCGACAATCTCGCTTTCCCCCTGCGCAATCGCGGCATGGATCCGGCCTATATCAAGGCCCGCGTCGACCATATCGCGCAGATGATCGGGATGGAGGCGATGCTGTCCAGAAAGGCCCGGGGCCTGACGGCAGATGCGAAGCAGAAGATCAGCCTTGGCCGCGGCATGGTGCGCGAGGATGTCAACGCGATCCTGTTTGACGAGCCGCTGACGGTCATCGACCCGCATATGAAATGGGAGCTGCGCACCCAGCTGAAACAGCTGCATCGCGAGTTTGGCCATACGATGATCTATGTCACCCATGACCAGACCGAGGCGCTGACCTTCGCCGACAAGGTCGTGATCATGTATGACGGTCGCGTGGTGCAGATGGGCACGCCGGAAGAGCTGTTCGAGACCCCGGCCCATAGTTTTGTCGGCTATTTCATCGGCTCGCCTGGGATGAACTTCCTCGAGGCTCAGGTCGAAGGCGATCGCGCCACGCTCAGCGATGGTACGGTGATCGCGCTTGGCGCTGAATATGCGCCGGTCACAGGCCAGATCGGCATTCGGCCGGAATATGTCAGCCTCAGCGATGAGGGTCTCGCGCTGACCATCCACCGGATCGAGGATGTCGGCCGGCACCGGCTGATCCGGGGAGAGGTTCTGGGCAAGCCGCTGAATGTGGTGCTGCCCGAAGGTGTCGGGGTTCCCGCAAGCCCCCGCGTCAGCTTTGCTGCGCAAAGGATCAACGTCTACGCGAATGACTGGCGGGTTGCACCGCGCTCGCCTGCAGAGAGGGCCGCGTGATGGAAAAGACGCAAAACAACCGCGCCTGGTTTCTGGTGATCCCGGTTCTGATCCTTGTCGCCTTTTCGGCGGTGATCCCGCTGATGACGGTGGTGAACTACGCCTTCAACGATACTTTCGGCAGCAATGATTTCTTCTGGGCCGGGCTGGAATGGTTCGACGAGATGATCCATTCCGAGCGCCTGCATGGCGCGCTTGGCCGCCAGGTGATGTTCTCGGCGATCATCCTCGCGATCGAGGTGCCTCTGGGGATTTTCGTCGCGCTGAACATGCCGAAAAAGGGCTTCTGGGCGTCTTTCTGCCTTGTGCTGATGGCGCTGCCTTTGCTGATCCCGTTCAATGTGGTCGGCACAATCTGGCAGATCTTTGGCCGCGTTGACATCGGCCTGCTGGGGCGCGGGTTGGCGGCCCTGGGCATCAATTACAATTACACCAGCAACCCGTTCGATGCCTGGGCCACCGTGATCGTGATGGATGTCTGGCACTGGACTTCGCTGGTAGCCCTTTTGTGCTATGCGGGCCTGCAATCCATCCCCGAGGCCTATTACCAGGCCGCCCGTATTGACCAGGCCAGCCGCTGGTCGGTCTTTCGCTATATCGAATTGCCGAAGATGCAGGGCGTGTTGCTGATCGCGATACTGCTGCGGTTTATGGACAGTTTCATGATCTATACCGAGCCTTTCGTCGTGACGGGTGGCGGCCCGGGCAATTCGACCACCTTCCTGTCGATTGATCTGGTGAAAATGGCGGTGGGGCAGTTCGATCTTGGCCCGGCTGCGGCCTTCAGCCTGATGTATTTCCTCGTGATCCTGCTGGTTTCATGGGTGTTCTACACCGTGATGACCAATATGGATAAGGAGGCGAAGTGATGCGCGTGAAACCTTCCGCCATCGTCATGGCGCTTTACCTCCTGTTCCTGCTGGTGCCGATCTACTGGCTCGTGAACATGAGCTTCAAGACCAATACCGAGATCACCGGCGCCTTTACCTTGTTCCCGCACGAGTTCACGCTGCGGAACTACACGGTGATCCTGACCGACCCCTCCTGGTATATGGGTTACGTCAATTCGATCATCTATGTGGTGATGAATACGGTGATTTCGATCACTGTGGCGCTGCCGGCGGCCTATGCTTTCTCGCGCTATAATTTCATGGGCGACAAGCATCTGTTCTTCTGGCTGCTGACCAACCGCATGGCGCCGCCCGCCGTTTTCGCGCTGCCCTTCTTCCAGCTTTATTCAAGCGTTGGGCTTTTCGACACGCATATCGCGGTCGCGCTGGCGCATTGCCTGTTCAACGTGCCGCTGGCGGTCTGGATCCTTGAGGGCTTCATGCGCGGTGTCCCGAAAGAGATCGACGAGACCGCCTATATCGACGGCTATTCCTTCCCGCGGTTCTTCGTGAAGATCTTCATGCCGCTGATCGCATCGGGCATCGGGGTCGCGGCGTTTTTCTGCTTCATGTTCTCCTGGGTCGAGCTTTTGCTGTCGCGCACCCTGACCGCCGTTAACGCAAAGCCCATCGCCGCGATCATGACGCGCACGGTCTCGGCCTCGGGGATGGACTGGGGCGTGCTGGCGGCGGCGGGCGTCTTGACCATCGTACCGGGCGCCCTGGTGATTTACTTCGTCCGCAATTATATCGCCAAGGGCTTCGCCCTGGGGAGGGTGTGATGACCACTTCCGAAACGGGCACTGCGGCCCGCCCCAACTGGACCCTGATCACCCTGACCGCCGCCGTGATCCTTGGTTGCGCATTGGCCTTCCTGATCTGGGCCACACCTTCGGGAAGTGACGGCAAGGCCTGGACCGACCCGATGATCCCGCGCGGCTGGATGGCCTGGAGCTTTCCTGTCGCCTTCTTCTTCTGGTGCATCGCGACAGTGCTGGTCACCTTTACCATTCTTGCCATCCGGTTTCCCGAAACGCCGCGCAAGGGCATTTTGCGCATCGAGACCACGCGCGGCGACCGTCTTTTCATTACCGTGCTCGGCTCGGCTTTCATTTGCCTCGGCTGGCTGTTTTTCGCAGGGCCCCCGGTCTGGGGGGCGCTCATCATCTGTCTTTTTTACGGCGCAGCGGTCTTTCGCTGGGTCTGACCATTCCCGCACCGGGATCACCCGGGCGGGCTCTTTCAACAAAGTTTCTCAGGGAGGAGAACATGAGGTTGAAGCATACCACCACCGCCATGGCGCTTGCGCTGATGGTCTTTGGCGCGCCCGCCTGGGCTGATATGGAGGCGGCGAAAAAGTTCCTCGACGCGGAAATCGGCGATCTCTCCTCGCTGACCCGCGCCGATCAGGAGGCCGAGATGCAATGGTTCATCGACGCCGCAAAACCGCATGCCGGGATGGAGATCAAGGTCGTCTCGGAAACCATCACCACCCATGAATACGAGAGCAAAGTGCTGGCGCCGGCCTTTACCGCGATCACCGGGATCAAGGTCACGCATGACCTGATCGGTGAGGGCGATGTGGTTGAAAAACTGCAGACCCAGATGCAGACCGGCGAGAATATCTATGACGGCTATGTCAACGATTCCGACCTGATCGGCACCCATTGGCGCTATCAGCAGGCGCGCAGCCTGACCGAATGGATGGCGAATGAAGGCAAGGATTACACCAATCCGGGCCTTGATCTGAATGACTTCATCGGGCTGAAATTCACCACCGCGCCGGACGGAGAACTCTACCAGCTGCCCGATCAGCAATTCGCGAACCTCTACTGGTTCCGCTATGACTGGTTCAATGACGAGAAAACCAAAGCCGATTTCAAAGAGAAATATGGCTATGATCTGGGTGTGCCGCTGAACTGGTCGGCCTATGAGGATATCGCCGAATTCTTCACCGGGCGCGACATGTCCTATATGGGCGGGCCGGCTTCGGGCGTGTTCGGCAATATGGATTACGGCAAGAAAGACCCGAGCCTTGGCTGGCGCTACACCGACGCCTGGTTCTCAATGGCCGGGGGCGGCGACAAGGGGGATCCGAACGGTCTGCCGGTCGACGAATGGGGCATCCGGGTCGACGAAAACTCGCGCCCTGTCGGATCCTGCGTGGCGCGCGGTGGTGCGACCAATGACGCGGCTGCGGTCTATGCTGTGACCAAGGCGATCGAATGGCTGAACAAATTCACGCCACCCGAAGCCCAGGGCATGACCTTTGGCGAGGCAGGTCCGGTTCCCGCGCAGGGCAATATCGCCCAGCAGATGTTCTGGTACACCACCTTTACCGCCGATATGCTCAAGCCCGGCACCGCCGTGATGAATGACGACGGCACGCCGAAATGGCGCATGGCCCCCAGCCCGCGCGGGGCCTACTGGACCGAGGGCACCAAGCTTGGCTATCAGGATGTCGGCTCCTGGACCCTGATGAAATCGACCCCGGTCGACCGCGCTCAGGCCGCCTGGCTGTACGCGCAGTTCGTGACCTCGAAAACCGTCGATGTGAAGAAAAGCCATGTCGGCCTGACCTTCATCCGCGAAAGCACCATTCAGGATAAGAGCTTCACCGAGCGTTCTCCGGCGCTTGGTGGTCTGGTCGAGTTCTACCGCTCGCCCGCCCGCGTGCAATGGACGCCCACGGGCACCAACGTGCCGGACTATCCGCGTCTGGCACAGCTCTGGTGGCAGCATATCGGGGATGCGATGTCGGGGGCTAAAACCCCGCAAGAGGCCCTCGACGCGCTTTGCGCTGAGCAGGAAAGCGTGATGGCGCGTCTCGAGCGTTCGGGGGTCCAGGGCGATATCGGTCCGAAACTGAACGAGGAATCCGATCCGGCGGAATGGCTTGCGAAAGAAGGCTCGCCGGTGGCAAAACTCGACAATGAAGATCCGACGCCGGAAACCATCAGCTATGACGAGCTGATCAAGTCCTGGCAGTAAGCTGACCGGGATCGGGCGGGCCAAAGGGCTCGCCCGATTTGACTGAGCAATGAAGAGGCCTGCGCGATGACCCATATTCTTGCCATTGATCAGGGCACGACCTCATCGAGAGCGATCCTTTTCGACCAGAACCTGAAGCCCATTGCCCAGGCGCAGGAAGAATTCCCCCAGCATTATCCGCAGCCTGGCCAGGTGGAACATGATCCGGCCGATCTCTGGGCAACAATCGCCGCCGCGATGCGCGCGGTGGTCGAGCGCGCTGGCATTCAGGCCAGCGACATCGCCGCCATCGGCATCACCAATCAGCGCGAGACCACCCTTTTATGGGACCGTGCCACCGGCCAGCCGCTGCATAATGCCATCGTCTGGCAGGATCGCCGCACGGCGCCGATCTGCGACGCGCTGCGTGAGGCAGGGCAAGAGGCCATGATCACCGCGAAAACCGGCCTGCTGCTCGATCCCTATTTCTCGGCGACCAAACTGAAATATCTGCTCGATACGATTCCGGGCGCGCGGGCGCGGGCGGAAAAGGGCGACCTGGCCTTTGGCACTGTCGACAGCTGGCTGATCTGGAACCTCACAGGCGGGAAGGTTCATGCGACGGATGCCACCAATGCCGCCCGCACCATGTTGTTCAATATCGTGGAAAACCGCTGGGATTCCGAGATCCTGGCACTGCTTGATATTCCGGCCGCGCTTCTGCCCGAGGTAAAGGATTGCGCCGCTGATTTTGGTATGACCCGCTCAGATCTCCTGGGTCGCGAGATCCCGATCCTTGGTGTGGCAGGGGATCAGCAGGCCGCGACGGTCGGGCAGGCCTGTTTCCAGCCCGGTATGATGAAATCGACCTATGGCACCGGCTGTTTCGCGCTTTTGAACACCGGGGCGCAGATGGTCCCGTCAAAGAACCGGCTCCTGACAACCATCGCCTATAGGCTGAAGGGCGAGACCACCTATGCGCTGGAAGGCTCGATTTTCATCGCGGGGGCAGTGGTGCAATGGCTGCGCGATGGGTTGCAGATCATCCGCGCCGCTTCCGAGACGCAGGCCCTTTCTGAGGCCGCCGACCCGGCACAGGAGGTCATCCTGGTACCCGCTTTCACCGGGCTTGGCGCGCCCTACTGGCGGCCCGATTGCCGGGGCGCGATTTACGGGCTGACCCGCAATTCCGGCCCCGCCGAATTCGCCCGCGCGGCCTTGCAAAGCGTCGGCTATCAGACGCGCGACCTCCTGGAGGCGATGCGTGCCGATTGGGGGACCGATGCAGAGGGCGTGTTGCGCGTCGATGGCGGCATGTCTGCAAGCGAGGGCGCGATGCAGTTTCTGTCAGATATCCTCGGCGCCCCTGTCGACCGCCCCGAAGTGACCGAGACCACGGCGCTCGGCGCGGCCTATCTTGCCGGTTTCCAGGCCGGTCTCTTGCCTGGGCCGGAAGATTTCGCGAAAAGCTGGGCGCTGGAAAAGCGGTTCACCCCCCGAATGGAGCCCGGCTTGCGCGATCAGAAATATGCCGCCTGGAAAAAAGCCGTGGCTGCCACAATGGCCGCAGCATGACTGGAAGCTTCAACGTCGCTTTGCCTGGCCGGATCCTGTTTGGCCGCGGCGAGGCGGCACAGGCACCTGCGCTGATCCGTGCCTTTGGCCGCCGCGTGCTGCTGGTTCATGGCCGGGATCCAGGACGCGCCGCGTGGCTGAGCTCGTCCCTGCAGGATTGCGCCTTGCACTGCGTCTCATGCAGCAGCGAGCCGACGCTGCCGATGCTCGAAGCGGCGCTGCGCGATGTTGCGGGATTTGCCCCCGATGTGGTGGTGGGTCTCGGGGGCGGTGCGGTGATCGACATGGCCAAGGCGCTGGCGGCCCTGATCCCGGCGCCCGGCGGCGCGATGGACCATCTGGAGGTCGTGGGCCGCGCCTTGCCCCTCAGCGTGCCCCCGCTGCCTTGTGTCGCTTTGCCCTCTACCTCCGGCACCGGGGCCGAGGCTACGAAAAACGCGGTGATCGGCCTGCCCGAACATGGCCGCAAGGTTTCGCTGCGCGATGACCGGATGCTGCCGCGCCTTGCGCTGGTCGATCCTGCGCTGACCGATCAGTGCCCGCGCCATGTGACGCTGGTCTCGGGCCTTGATGCGCTGGCCCAGGTGATCGAGCCCTATGTCTCGAACCGGGCCACGCCCTTTACCGATGCGCTGACCCTGCCCGCGATCCCAAGGGGGCTTGCGGCATTGCAAAGCCTGATGCGCGGCGAAAACAAAGATGCGCGCGATGAAATGGCCTGGGTCAGCCTTACCGGCGGCATCGCGCTGGCCAATGGCGGGCTTGGCGCAGTGCATGGCCTGGCAGGCGTGATTGGCGGAGTGACACCGGCGGCACATGGCGCGATCTGTGGCGTCTTGCTTGGCCCGGTGCTTGCGGCAAATCGGGCGCACGCGAGCGGTGAGACCGCCGCGCGACTTGCCACCGTCTGCGATATTCTTGGCGAGGGGCTGGGGGTTTCCGGCGACGAGGCGCCGCGCGCGCTGTCCGCCTGGGCGCGTGAGGCCGGGCTTGCCGGCCTGCGGGACCAGGGCCTTGCGCCGGCGCGTTTTGCCGATGTGGCCAAAGCGTCGATGCAAAGCTCGTCCTTCAGAGGAAATCCGGTCGCACTGACCGCCGCTGATCTTGAAGGGGTCCTGGCAGAGGCCGGGTGAGGGCCCGGGATCAGCCCTTACCGATCTGTTTCGTGAAGAGACGCCATTCGCCCGCTGCGACGTCCCAGTCATCCCGGACAACGGGACGGCTGGCGATCTGGCGGTAACCCCTGGCCGTATAGAGACGCAGCGCGTCCAGATGCGTGTCGGCGGCGATCAGGCTGATGCTGTCATGACCGGCCGCCGCTGCAATGATCTCGGCCTGTGCCAGCAAAGCGCTGCCGAGGCCCTTGCCGCGAAACTCGGGATAAGAGGCGAGCACATTCAGATACCAGGAGCCGGGTGCCAGTGCCTCAAGTTCCAGCAGCGGCACAAAGATCGGCGGCATGTCGGGCGCGATCGGGCCGGGGTCGGCCTCGGCTGCATAGCCCAGAAGGCAGGCCGCGACCGCACCGTCAGTCTCGGCCAGCCAGGCGTTGGAATAAGAGAAATTCCCGGTCGCACGCGCGGCACGTTCTCGCCCGAACGCCCAGGGGTCGCCTTCCGGGCCCACGGATTTGCGCCAGAAATGCAATGGCAGATCGTCGGCTGCCATATTGATGAAACGCACCAGATGTGCGGCGTCATCTGCCCTTGCTTTGCGGATTTCCATGGCTCTGTCCCGTTCCTGCCTTTGCGCGGCTCTGTCCTGCAGTCTTTGACGATCTGACGCGCGCTTACCAGCCCCATCGGGCGTTTCGCGCAGGATCCGCCGGCCCGGCCTCGCGGCTTGCGCGACGGGCGGCGGCGGCCTACCAAGATTGCTGAGATCCGCAACATCACTCCGAGGACAGACATGAGTATCACGGTATTCCGCTTCCCCGCGCCCGGCCCCGAGCCCATCACCACCGATCTGGAGGGCTGGGTCAAAGTCGAAGGCAATCCGACCATGCGCTACTGGATCCAGCATACATCGCTGGACGGCAATGTGATCTCGGGCACCTGGGAGGCGACGACCGGAACCTGGCATGCAAGCTACCAGTTCTATGAATTCGTGCACCTGATCGAGGGTCGTATCACAATCACCCCCGATGGCGGCACCCCCGTCACCGTGGGCCCGGGCGATGCTTTCGCGGTCGAGGCCACGTTTAAAGGCACCTGGACCATTGAAGAGCCGGTCCGCAAACATTTCGCCATCCGCCTGAAGTAAGATCCGCCTTTGCCGGAGCGGCCAGTCGCGCCTCTCCGGCAAAATACGACCCGGCGACTGGACTTCGCGGGTGATTGCTCTATCTCTGCCCCTGCCTTTTTCCGGGACGGGGACATAATGCAGAAGATCACCCTGCCAGAGCGGCCAGACTGGCGCGCCAAAGCCGCAGAGCTCGGCTTTACCTTTGCCGATATGCATGGCGAGCCCTATTGGGATGAAACCTCGGCCTATGCTTTCACGTTGGGCCAGATCGAAGAGGATCTGGAAGACCCTGCGACCGCACTTCATGCCATGTGCCGCGAGGCCGCAGGCCAGATCATCGCCAGCGAAGAGCTGATGGAGCGCCTGGCGATCCCGCGCGCGCATTGGGATCTGGTCGCTGACAGCTGGCGCCGCAATGAGCCCGAAATCTATGGCCGGTTCGATCTGGTCTATGATGGCACCGGTCCGGCGAAACTGCTGGAATATAACGCGGATACGCCTACTTCGCTTTATGAGAGTGCATCATTCCAATGGACCTGGTTGGAAGATCAGCTTGCGGCCGGGGTGTTGCGCCAGGGCGATGACCAGTTCAACGGCATCCATGAGGCGCTGGTTGACCGCTTTCGCGAATTGTTCCCGGAAGGCACGGATCTGCATTTCACCGCCATCGGCGGCAATCCCGAAGATTACGCCACGGTTGAAACCATGGGCTGGGCCGCACGTGAGGCGGGGCTTGGCGCGCATTACAGCGATCTGGACAAGATCGGCCTCTCGTCTGACGGCCAGTTCATCGATGCCGAAGACCGGGTGATCGAGACACTGTTCAAGCTCTACCCCTGGGAAGATCTGCTGCGCGACGATTATGCGGCGCAGATTGCCGGCTCGGGCGCGATGCTGCTGGAACCGGCCTGGAAGGCGGTTCTGTCGAATAAGGGTCTGTTGCCGGTTCTGTGGCAGTTGTTCGAAGGCCATCCGAACCTGCTGCCTGCGTTTTTCGAGGCGGATATTTCGCAGGATCTGCCCGGGGCCGTAACCGGATCTGCGCGCGGCGCCGTTCCGCCCGCTGTCAGTGCCAGCCTCAGTCGCGCCGAGGCACAGCTTGCCCAGGGCTATGTGAGGAAGCCGCTTTTCTCCCGCGAAGGCGCCTCGGTCGATATCTATGAGCAGGGTCGCGCGACCGAGACCGCATCGGCGCGCGGTTATGACCAGCATCCGCGTATCATCCAGGCCCTGCAGCCGCTGCCGGTTTTTGACGGCTTTCGCCCGGTGATCGGCGCCTGGATGGTCGGGCAGGCCGCCGTGGGCATTGGGATCCGCGAGGATCGCTCGCGCATTACCCAGGACCTGTCGCGGTTCAAACCGCATTTCATTCGCGACTGAATTGACCCCGAAAGGCCAAAGCCATGCAAAAAACCGCTCCGGTCACAGCTCCGGTCACGCAGGCGAGCAGAAAACGCTCGCGTCACGTCGCGCTGGCGATCCTCGGGGCAGCGAGCTTCGCGCTTGCGGCCTGTACCGAGGATGAGGTCGATGCCCAGGCCTTTCCGGATCTGAAAAGCTGTAAAGAGGCGGCTTCGCTGGGCGGCATGTTCTCGGGTGCCGATTGCGACGCCGCTTTCGCCGAGGCCGAAGTGCTGCATGTCGAAACCGCGCCACGCTATGACAGTCTGCAAACCTGTGAGGCAGAGCATGGCGCGGGCGCCTGCGGCAATGAACAACAGGTGCAGTCAGGCGGGTCGGGGTCGATCTTCATGCCGCTGATGATGGGCTATCTGATCGGCAATATGCTGGGCGGTCAGCGCGGCGTCGCGGCGGCACAGCCGCTTTACAAGACTGCAGATGGCAAATTCGCCAATGCAGCGGGAACCTCGGCCTATTCCTCGAATTCCGGCAAGGCAAAGCTGCCGGCGAGCCAGTTCACCCGCCCGCCCACCACGGTCGGAAAGCCGCCGATGACCAAGGCGACCGCGCAGTCTCGTGGCGGCTTCGGCGCCAGCAGCGGCAGTTCTGCCGGCGGCTGAGGCACAGGCGCAGTTCCCTGTCATGCGGCAAATATGTGGCCCGGCGTTTGCCGGGCCTCTTTCATTTGCGCAAAGGTGGTGGGGCGAAGGTGCTGACCTGTGACGACCGTGCGCGTAGGTCGCGCGCAGAGGGAAATGTTCTGCCTCTGCGGGGGAGTGGAACGCGACTCCGGGAGATTGTGAGGAAAATCCAGGTGTTTCTGACGGTATCACGGCTGCGATTCTGGGTGCGGGGGCATTGATTCCAGGATGTTATCCCCATTTTGGGCGCGGGTCTGGGGATAAGGTTGTCCGGGGCTTTGGCAGGCATTCGCGGACGGGCCTTATT
>NZ_JBZEGG010000037.1:0-41328 GCF_058313095.1 Pseudogemmobacter sp. TB195 | reverse complement strand
GCAGGGGCCTGACGCCAGCAATGAACTGGCGAGCGCTGTCATCTGCGCCGAGTTTGGCTGCACGGCGCAGAAAGCGCACCCACAGAAACCAGCGCGCCTCGGACCATGCGCGAAAGCGGGACTGATAGTTTTTCCAGGTGCGCAGCTAGCAGTCGAGCATTGTTTCGGCCGTAGTGGCACGGGTGGGCGGTGCGGCCCTTTATACCGATCTTGTCGAGGTGAACCCGCCGCTGAATTTCTACTTCACCCTGCCCGCCATCTGGCTTGCCGATCTGCTGTCGATCGGTGACGGGAATGGCCAGTATCTGCTGCTCTCGCTGCTCTTTTTTGCCAGCCTGCTCTGGTGCCGCGCCATCATCCGGGCCGGGTTTGCCCTTTCGCCCTGGCGCGGCCTCTTCCTGCTGCTGGCCCTGGCGGCGGCAATGACCTTGCCGGCGCTAAGAGAATTCGGCCAGCGCGAGCATCTCCTGATCCTGCTGGTCATGCCCTGGCTGCTTCTCCAGGCCGCAGAAAAGCCCGCAAGCCGCCGACAGGAGATCGCCGCAGCGGTGGTCGCAGGTCTCGGCATCTGCCTCAAGCCGCATTTTGTGCTGATCCCGCTTGCCATCACGCTGGTTCAGATGGGGCGGCAGCATGCGTTGCGCCCGGTTTTCTCGGCCGCGAACCTCACCTTCCTGACGGTGGGCCTCACCTATGTGTCCTTTGTCGCGGTGATACATCCCGCCTATCTGACCACGATCGTGCCGATGGCCCGCGATATTTACGGCAGCTATGGGGCGCCGCTGTCGACAATTCTCTCCCGCGCCGGAACAGCGATAGTGCTTTTGCTGATGCTCTGTGTCCTGACTGCCGCAACACGCTATGGCAGGACGGGCGGGCAAGGTGCAGCGGGCGCCAGTCTGTTCATCGCCGCTGCGGTGGCGGCGTTGGCGATCTATCTGCTGCAAGGCACGGGGTTTCGCTATCACCTGATCCCGCTGAAATCCTTTACACTCGCTGCGGCGGCCTTGCTTCTGGTCAGCGCCCGCAAGATCAATCCGGTCGTTATCGGGGTGCTTTTCATCTTTCTGAAACCCTGGACTGATGCAGTCAGGGAAGGCTTCTATGCCAATGGCGCAGCATCGCAACTCATCCATATGGCCAGGGATCTCGGGCCGACCGACAGCCTGATGGTCTTTACCCCGCATGTGTATCTGGGGCCCGGACCAGCTCTGGCTCTTGAGGCGCAATGGGTCAGCCATTATCCGGCAAACTGGCTGGTTCCCGGAGCTGTCAACCGGCTTTCCCACACCGATTGCGATGCGGAGCCTGCCCTTTGCGCGCGTCTCAACGGATATATCGCGCGAAACCGTGCCGACAATATCGCCGATATGCGTCGCGTGCCCCCCGATCTGATCGTTTTCGACCGGCAGTCAGGCTATTTTGACAAACTTGGCTTCTCCTGGCCCGATTTTATGGCGCAGGATCCGGCATGGGCAGAGATCATCGCAGACTACAGGCAGGTCAGGGTGACAGATCGCGCAATCTATCTGCGCCGGACGGCCAGCCCCTGACGGTCAAGCCTCCCATTGCAATGGGGGAATGGGAAGACAGCAGGTGAAGCTTTATCCATGGGTGACCCCCTTCTCGCCGTGGGAAAGGGAGTGCCTCAGATCCTCGCAATGGCGCTCTTCCACGATCCGGTGGAGCACCAGGTCCATGGCCGGATCATTGGCATGAACACCCCTGGCCTCCAGCCAGGCCCGGGCCAGCTGCAGCTGCTCAAGTGCATTGGGGGTGATCCGTTCCAGCACCTTCGCGTTGCCGCGATGCAGATCGCGGAGTTCGCCCGACGTCAGGCGGTCATTAACCTGCTCGACAAACCGCTGCCGCGCCGCATCAGAGGTCAGATCGACCTTGCCATCGGCCGCCTGTCGCAAGGCGGATGCAAGCTGGGGCGCTGTCACATCCAGATTGCGGCGTTCCCTTCGGCCCTCCACATTGTCAGTCGAAACCTGATGTGTGGAAGGCTCCGGGACGCGCGCGCCCTCTTCCCTTTCCGGCCCTTCCCTCTCCACATCCTCGACGGCGCGAATGACGCGGGCCTCGGTCAATATATCCCCCAACTTGCAATGGACGAACTCAAGTCGATCCATCGCCTGATCGCGCTGCGCCCTGTCTCGCAGATCAAGCTGTTCCTCCTTTGCAATGGCCCGAAGATCCTGCGCCAGCCATTGCTGCTCCAGCGCGGCATTGCTCGCGCCCTCGCGCATCCGCGCCAGAACCGCCTCGCTGTCGATGCCGGCTCCCCGCACAGCTTCAGAAATAAGCACTTTCAGGCCTGGATCATCGAGCTGATCCCGGCGCGCTTCCACCCGGTTCGGTGTGGCATAGATCCCGTCCCGGGATGCCGGTTCATGCAATGTGTCGGAGCGATCCCCGAGGGGGCGCAGATGCGAAACCTCGCGCAGCACATCGGTCAGCTTGCGCTCGATCACCGGGCGTTCGGTCGCAGAGGCATGCCCGATCAGCCCTTCGATCTGACGGATGTTCTGCGAGAACCGGTCGATCAGGGCATCAAAATCATGCACGTCTTCACTCATATACAACACTCCGTCTGACTCGATACGATCACCCCGGGCCAGAACTTCCCCTGCCCGGGTCAGGGCGTCCGCCACATCATGGAAATTCGAGCGTGAGGCCTCGGCTGCGAGACCGCGATAAATCGCGGCGTTTCGCGCGACCTCAACCACGGCACGATCAAGATCGGCCCCCGTGCGGGGCCGCTCGGCCGCCGCCCTGCCCTCTGCCTGCGCTTTGCGGATCTCGACATCGCTGGCGGCGCGGGTGAGCACGCCGCGGTCCAGCCGCCGCGTGGCCTCGAGGCGCAATCCGCGACGTTCGGCGGCCTCGACCATGGCTTCGCGGAAAACATCGTAACTGAAGTGATGATCCTTCCCGAGGAAGAACATCTCGCCATCCTTGCTGCGGCGGTTCAGCACGATATGGGCATGGGGATGCGCGCGGTCCTCATGGATCGCCGCGATGTAATCGAACTGCGCGCCGTCCCCCTCGAAGAAGCGCTCGCAGATCTCGCGGGTGATCTCCTGCGCCTCAGAGGAGCGGGTCCCGATGGGAAAGGCCATCAGGAGGTGCGCGGTATGGCCCAACTTCGGCACATGTCGCTCGTTCCACTGGTTCTCGAAGCGCCGCGCCACCCGCTCGATCTCGCCGGGCGAGAGCAGCCTTTTGCCGTCATGCGTGCCGCGAGAATCGAGGATGCAGCTCGATTTCGTGGTGAGATAGGACAGCTGGGCGCGCAGCTGCGCACCGGTATGGCAACCGCCCTGCCGGATCGCCTTGAAGATAGCTGGGGAATGGCCGCGCGCCGCGCGGATCATCTGTGCCCGTTCGCCCAGGCCCCCGGAGGCAGAGCCCGAGACCTTGCTCCAGCCGCGATCAAAAAGCGCCGGGTTCACCGCCCTCACGGCATCAGCGCGAGCCATTGCGCGCCTCCCGGATCAGGGGCGCCAGCGCCTTGTCTACCTCCAGCCTGAGGGCCGCCCGCCGGTTGCGGCTCATCTCCTGGACCTGATCGGCGATGGTGAATATCAGCCCGGCCAATGCCTTGATCTCAGCCTTCTCCGACCCGGTCAGGACCGCCTGCTCGCCCCGAACACGCCCCTCGTTCAGGCGCCGGGCGATCTGGTTGATGTTGTTGCCGACCCGGTTCATCGCCGCGCCAAAGCTGCGCAGTTCCTCTGTCATGTGCTCATCCGGGGCGAGGAAGCCACCTGCGGACATCACCAGAGAGCGCAAAGCGTCAGTGCGATGTACGATACCTCGCGCCGATAGCTCCGCATCGAACCTGCGCAGTTCAGACCCGCTGAGCCTCAGACCGATCACCCGCTCCCGCCTGCCGTTCGAAATGCCCCGTCCCCGGGCATGGTGCACCGCATTGTAGACCGCCTTCAGGCTGACCCCGAACTGCTGCGCCAGATCGGCCGCGGACACGCCTTCGGACCGCTCTCTGGCGATCCTCAGACGCTCCTCTTCGGTCATGCGGCGGGCCGGGGACATTTTGAAGTTAACGCTCCTATTTCTTGCCAGGATCGTACAAGCCCGCCGACTCCCAGCACAAGTGGAGTCGGACCTATGGGATTGTACTCATTATAAAAACCGCCCCATAGGGGCGGTTTCACGTTGTCTGCGCACTGCATCACGCTCTCTGCGTTCTGGATCCTGTTTTATGGAAGATGCACCCTGTCCAATGCGCTCTGCGTCACGTCTTCGGGCATCTGCATCACGCCCCATGCGACCTGTGGTCTGCGGAATGGAAAGTGCCGGAAGGGAAAAGGGATCTGTCATCTGTCCATTGCACCACTTCATCTGGAGGATGCAGGTTGCGCGCCGCTTTCTGCTTTACCGGTGACGTCCCCGGGTCAGTCGTTCCGCCAGGGTCATTCAAGGGCTGTGCATCTGGCCCTGGACCCGATGCTCACAGATCTGAGCGGTACAGATGCAGGGCTCCCGGCCGCGCGAAACCTTCGCCCGCCGGGCAGTCCGGGACCCGACGAACCCGATATTCTGGTGTAACGCGGCAAAGCCCTCGCACCTGCGTCAGCGCCAGCCGGGCGACCTCAGGCGCAGCGAAACCACGGTGCCACCGGGGGAGAGGCTCTCCCGGTGGCACAGGTTTCAGCGGGCCAGCAGGGCCTCAATCACGCGGTCAGCGGCCTCTTCAGCCGTGAGCGAGACAGTGTCGACCACCAGATGCGGCGCCTCGGGGGGCTCATAGGGGCTGTCGATGCCGGTGAAGTTCTTCAGCTGACCCGAGCGGGCCTTTTTATAAAGACCCTTCACATCGCGCGCCTCTGCGACATCCAGCGGCGTATTGACGAAGACCTCGATGAACTCGCCTTCCGCCATCAGGTCGCGCACCATCTGCCGCTCGGCCCGGAAGGGCGAGATGAAGGCCGTCAGCACGATCAGCCCGGCATCGGTCATCAGCTTTGCCACCTCCCCCACCCGGCGGATGTTTTCCACCCGGTCGGCATCGGTAAAGCCCAGATCGCGGTTCAGCCCGTGGCGGACATTGTCCCCATCCAGAAGGAAAGTATGATGTCCAAGCGTATGCAGCTTCTTCTCAACGAGGTTTGCGATGGTCGATTTCCCGGAGCCCGAAAGCCCGGTGAACCAGACGACGGCCGGGCGCTGCCCCTTGAGAGCGGCATGGGCCTCGCGGTTGATGTCGACGGCCTGCCAGTGGATGTTCTGGCTGCGGCGCAGCGCGAAATGGATCAGCCCGGCGGCCACGGTCGCATTGGTCATCCGGTCGATCAGGATGAACCCGCCGAGATCGGGGGTCTTCGCATAGGCCTCGAACGGGATCGCGCGGTCGGTCGAGATATTCACCACCCCGATCGCATTCAACGCCAGCGTTTTTGACGCCAGATGCTCCAGCGTATTGACGTTGACCTCATATTTCGGCTCGGTGACGGTCGCGGTGACGGTCTGGGTGCCGATCTTCAGAAGATAGGGGCGGCCCGGCAGCATTTCGGCCTCTGCCATCCAGATCAGCGTGGCCTCGAACTGGTCGGCGACCTCGCAGGGCTGGTCTGCCACTGTGATGACATCGCCGCGCGAGCAGTCGACCTCATCATTCAGCGTGAGCGTGACAGACTGGCCCGCAACGGCCCGGGGCAGGTCGCCGTCGAGCGTCACAATCGCCTTGACGGTCGAGGTGCGGCCCGATGGCAGGATCCGCACCGCATCGCCCGGCGCGATGCTGCCGGTCGCGATCTGGCCGGCAAAGCCGCGGAAATCGAGGTTCGGGCGGTTCACCCATTGCACCGGCAGGCGGAAGGGCGCGTCCTGCAGGCGGGTGTCGTTAAGCGGCGCGCTTTCCAGATGCCGGATCAGCGTCGGCCCCTGATACCAGGACATATGCGCAGATCTCGTGACGATATTATCGCCCATCAGCCCCGAAATCGGAATCGCGAGAAAATCCTCCATCCCGATCTGTTTCGCGAATTGCGAATATTCGCTGACGATCTGATCAAAGCGTTCGGCGCTGTAGCCGACCAGATCCATCTTATTGACCGCCAGCACGATGTTTTTGATGCCCAGCAGGTTCACCAGATAGGAATGGCGCCGCGTCTGGGTCAGAACGCCCTGGCGCGCATCGATCAGGATCACGGCGAGATCCGCGGTCGAGGCGCCGGTGACCATATTTCGGGTATATTGTTCATGGCCGGGCGTGTCCGCGACGATGAACTTGCGCTTTTCCGTGGCAAAGAAACGGTAGGCCACGTCAATCGTGATGCCCTGCTCGCGCTCAGCCGCCAGCCCATCGACCAGCAGAGCGAAATCAATCGCACCGCCTTGCGTGCCGACCGATTTGCTGTCCTGTTCAAGGCTGGCCAGCTGATCCTCAAAGATCATCTTGCTGTCGTAAAGCAACCGCCCGATCAGGGTCGATTTCCCGTCATCGACCGAGCCGCAGGTGATGAAACGCAGCATGGTCTTATGCTGATGCGCGATCAGATAGGCGTCGATATCCTCGGCGATCAGCCGGTCTGCCTCATAGGCGTGATCCTGCAGTTCCGACATCAGAAATAGCCCTCCTGCTTTTTCTTCTCCATCGAGGCGGCCTGGTCATGATCAATGGCGCGGCCCTGGCGTTCCGATGTGGTGGTCAGCAGCATTTCCTGGATCACCTGCGGCAGGGTTCTGGCCTCGGATTCCACCGCACCGGTCAGCGGGTAGCAGCCAAGGGTGCGGAAGCGCACGGATTTCAGTTCAGGCACTTCGCCGGGGTTCAGCCGGAAACGGTCATCATCAACCATGATCAGAAGGCCGTTCCGTTCCACCACCGGGCGCGGCTCTGAAAAGTAGAGCGGCACGATTTCAATGCCTTCAAGATGGATATATTGCCAGATGTCGAGCTCGGTCCAGTTCGAGATCGGGAAGGCGCGGATGCTTTCGCCCGGGGCTTTCCTGGTGTTGTAAAGCTTCCACAGCTCCGGGCGCTGGTTCTTCGGATCCCAGCGATGGCTGGCCGAGCGGAAGGAAAAGACCCGCTCTTTCGCACGCGATTTTTCCTCATCGCGCCGCGCGCCGCCAAAGGCCACGTCAAAGCCGAATTTGGTCAGCGCCTGTTTCAGACCATCGGTCTTCCACATATCGGTATGCAGGCCGCCGTGGTCGAAAGGATTGATGCCTTTCTCCAGGGCCTCGGGATTTTGATAGACGATCAGATCCATGCCCGCCGCTTTGGCCGCGCGGTCGCGCAGCTCATACATGGCGCGGAATTTCCAGGTCGTATCGACATGCAGCAGCGGAAAAGGCGGCGGGGCCGGGTAAAAGGCTTTTTTCGCCAGATGCAGCATCACGGCGGAATCTTTCCCCACCGAATACAGCATAACCGGGCGGTCGGCATTCGCGACCACCTCGCGCATGATATGGATGCTTTCGGCCTCAAGCCGCTGAAGATGGGTCAGCGTGGTTTTTGCGGTCATTGCCCTGCCATAGCGCTCAGGAAAATTTTTCCCCTGATGCCATATCCACCGGGCAAAGCGAAGGCATGGGCGGGGCAAAGCCAGGGCGCGACTGCATTAAGGCCGGAAAATCCGGCGGGCGGCCAAATCCCGGAACGCAGTTTCATCAGCCCCCCCCGCGGCACGAAAACCCGCCCGCGGCGAGGGGGGAAGCCGGAATGGGATGTGTCGCACGCCCCAGAACCATTCCCCACAAGGCGTCTCTTTGCCCGGGAGATGCCTCAGGCAGAGAGAGGACTGCGCTCAGTCGGCGCCAAAAAGATCGCGGGTAAAGACCTTTTCTGCCACATCTTCCAGATCCGGGGTCTGGCGGTTGGTGACGATCATATCGGAGGCCGCTTTGAACGCCTCCAGATCGCGGATCACCTGACTGCCGAAGAACTGTTCATCGGCCAGGGCGGGCTCATAGACCACGACCTCGATCCCCTTGGCCTTGATCCGCTTCATGATGCCCTGGATCGAGCTTTGGCGGAAATTGTCTGACCCCGCCTTCATCACCAGCCGGTAGATGCCCACCACTCCGGGCCGTTTCGCAATGATCTGATCGGCCAGGAAATCCTTGCGCGTGCGATTGGCATCAACTACCGCGGCGATCAGGTTCTGCGGCACATTCGCGTAATTCGCCAGCAGCTGTTTGGTGTCTTTCGGCAGGCAATAGCCGCCATAGCCGAAAGAGGGGTTGTTGTAATGGCTTCCGATCCGCGGATCGAGACCGATCCCCTCTATCACCTGGCGGCTGTCCATCCCGCGCAGCATGGCATAGCTGTCGAGTTCGTTGAAGAAAGCCACCCGCAGGGCGAGGTAGGTATTGGCGAAAAGCTTGATCGCCTCAGCCTCATCGGGGTCCGTGAAAAGGACGGGCGCATCTTTCTCAATCGCCCCCTCGACCAGCAGCGCGGCAAAGCCCTCGGCCCGGGGCGACCGCTCGCCCACAATGATACGCGAGGGATGCAGGTTGTCATAAAGCGCCCGGCCCTCGCGCAGGAATTCGGGGCTGAAGATCACCTGCTTCGTCTCCAGCTCTTCGCGGATGCGGCGGATATAGCCCACCGGGATTGTCGATTTGACGACGATGGTGGCTGTGCTGTTCACCGCCATGACCGCGCGGATCACCGCCTCGATGCTGCTGGTGTCGAAACGGTCGGTTTGGGTATCGTAATTGGTGGGCGTGGCCACCACGACATAATCGGCCCCCTGGTAGGCCTCCGCCGCCTCCAGCGTGGCCGTCAGTGTCAGCGCGCGATTGGCGAGGAACTCTTCAATATCGGCATCGACGATGGGCGAACGGCCGGCATTCACCAGCGCCACACGTTCGGGCGAAATATCGACCGCGACAACCTCGTGATGCTGGGCCAGCAGCACCGCATTGGAGAGGCCCACATAGCCAAGCCCGGCAACGGCGATTTTCATAAAAAGTATCCTTTGGTGTTCACACGCCGGACAATCCTCCCGACCGGACAGAGGATCCGGCGGAAAAAGAAGGCGCGGCGGAGGTCATGCAGACATGTTCGGGTTCAATGCGGAAGGGGCAGGGCAAACAGCCTGAAACGGAAGCAAAGCACGTTACCCGGAGGTTTCGGGCAGGTTTCCGGCGCGGTCAAGGGGGTGCGCCCGGAGCCCTGGCCCTTCGCCAGGATGATCAGGGGTATGGCCCTGCCTGATGATGTTTTGATGACCCTTCTGCATATTCTCTGAGCGGGGGACATGAGCTGCCAAACTCTGCCGCCCTCCCTCAGCTGCCCCCGTTCAGAAGCCACTTCTCCAGCCGGTCGCGAAAGACCGGGTCGACGCCCGGCCCGGAAAGCGTCAGGGTCGGATGGGCGGGACCGCCTTTCACCGCAAGATAGACACCTGGACGCAGTTCCACCGCGGCTGACGACGGGGCGACGGGGGGCTCTTTCGGCGCACTTTTTGCCACGTCTTCCCCCTGACCCTTGGCAGGCGCCAAATGTTTCGCGCGCGAAACATTTGCCTCCACTTCGGCGACAAAGCTGTGCAACCGCAGGATCTCTTCGGCGGCATCAGGCGAGGGATCCCGGCGAAGATCCTGCAAAAACGTCTCTAACATGGCGGAATCATCCGCTTCTATCGCCTTTTCAAGCGCGAGGCCCAGCCGTTCCGGGATCGCCCGCGCAAAGCGCAGCACCGCATCCATTCGGTGCCAGATCACCAGGAAGGACCCGATCTTAGAGCGCCGGGCCCGGCTGGCATTGGCAAAAAGCCTTTGCAGAGCCTGTTTTTCCGTTTCGAACACCCCAAGTTCCACCGCACGCCCGGCAATCCGCGCCCGCTCGTAATAGGAAAGGCCGGCGCGGATCTCGTTTTCCTCGACCATCGCGATATAGGCATCGGCGGCGGTTTCAGGTTTGCGCACCAGCGCCAGCACATGGTCAAAACGGTCATTTCCGCTGGCACAGAGCCTTTTCAGCGCCGTCAGCCGCCGCCAGCCCGAGATCAGCCCATAGCGCCCGGGGGCGATCTCGCTGACCTCGACCGGGTTGCGCTGGCCATGTTCGGCAATCGACGAGATCAGGCCTTCCAGTTCCTCTTCATCAAGGTCGATCCGGTCGCGCACCAGATGATCCGCCTCGATCCCGGCCAGGGGCAGGCGCAACACAAGCCGTCCCTCGGCGCGGGCCCGGCTCATGGCTTCTGAAATCTCGCTCAGCGCCGCCTCGGCAGCCGATTCCGCCGCCACCCGCGCAATGGGAGGAGGCGCGCCAAAACTGCCTGCCCCCGGCGGCGGCAAGGCGGCCTTCACTTCGGGCGCCACGCCTTCAGAAACGTCACTGACATGGCTGTTTTCGTCTGTTTCCGGCGCAATTATTGCCGGGCCAAGCCGCTTGCGTCTGGCCATATCAGCCCCCTCTCAGCAAATGTTTCGCGCGCGAAACATATCCCTCATTCCCCGGCAGAAGCCGCCCGCTCATCGCGGCGCCAGATGCCATAAAGCAGCCGCTTGAATTCGGCCCAGGTGGTGTCAAAGGTCTCGCGGCCCCGGATATAGGTCTCACGGTTGAAGTCGCGGTAATCGGCTTCATAGATGCCATTGACCTGTTCGCCCGCCTGGCCGATCAGCGCGGTGAATTCCTGGCGCTGCGGGCTCATGGCGCCGCCAAGCCAGGTCTGCATGAAAGACGCCATCTCGGCCTGCTGCGCGCCGTCATAGCGGGTGATCACCGCACGCACCGCATCCCATTCAAAGGCCAGCTCCTCGCGCCCCAGGGCGCGGGCGGCGATGTTCTCCCCCTCCTCGATCGAGGCGAAGGTGGAATGGAGCATGTCGAAAAACCGCCCCGTGGAGTCGAATTCAAGAAAAGAGGCCCCGGTCGGCACCAAGAGCATATCCGCCGCCGCAAGGCCATTGATCGTCAGATAGCCAAGCGCCGGCGGCGTATCGAGGAAGATCAGATCATAGTCCTCCAGCAGCCCGCTTTCCGCGAATGTATCGGTCAGCGCATCCCAGAGCTTCCAGCCGCGCGACTGCATCCGCCAGACCGGGATCTGGAACTCGGCCCAGTAAAGATTCAGCTGGGCGCCGATCAGATCGATATTCGGCCAATGGGTCTTTTGCACCACGCTGCGCGGTTCGGTCTTCAGGGCTTCCGACAGGGTGGCATCCAGCGCCAGCGGCGCGTCACCGCGTTCGACCCGGGCCCGGTTGTCGTTTTGCAGATGACGGGCATAGTGGCGCGCGATCAGCGGAAAGGCGGTGCCCCATTCATCGGCAACCTTACCCCCGAAGATCGAGGTCATCGAGCCCTGGGCATCGAGATCGACCACCAGAACCTTGTAGCCATCCAGCGCCGCCGACATCGCAAGATGGGCGCAGGTCGAGGTCTTGCCGACGCCGCCCTTGAAATTTGCCACCGCGACAATCTTGGCCGGCAGACCCTGCGGGCGGTAGGGCTGATAGTCGCGGTTCTTCGCGCCTTCAGCCGCGAACCAGACGCGCAGCCGCAGCACCTCGTCCAGGGTGAACCATTTGGCACCGCCTTCGGTCTCGGAGCGGCCCTGGGGCAGATCGGGATTGCCCTTCAGCACCCGGCGGAAATGCCCCTGGGCCACGGGGATCAGATAGCGGGTAATTTCCCAGGTCGAGAAGAGGCGCAGGGACTTTCGCCCCTCCTCACCGAGGCCGCGCGTGGCCAGCTCATCGCGCCCGCGGGCCGCCAGACCTGCGATCCGCGACAGCTCGGCGGTGCCAACAGAGGGGCCAAGGCGCTGCAGCTCCTGATCGGGCGAGATGTTGAAATAGGGGGGCTGGGCGGGATCCGCCTCGCGGCTCGATTCGCGGGCCATTGCTGCCTCATGTGCGTGTTTTTTGGCAGCATACAGCAAAACATGCAACATGGAAGTAAAGAGCGCACATCTTCCGCATATCCCTATATTTCATAGTAAAATCAAATGGATACTTCGGTATCAGAGGTCTGGATCCTGGATGCGGCTCCAGACCCTGTCCGAATCTTTCTCAGTTAGTATCATGTTATTATAATAGTTAAGGCACGTGAGACTGATATTTATCTCATTGATATTGAATGAAATATCCGGATCTGAAAAGCTCCTGCCGACTCTGAAACCACGACAGGGTGACTCTGATCCCACGTTCAGGTGACTCTGATCCCACGATCCTGCCGGAGGTTTTTCCTCGCCAAACCCGAGGCCTGTGGATAAGTTAAGCGTCAATGAAACCACGAAGCGCGAAGCGGCCTCCAGAGGCCCCGGCAAAGGCTCTAGCGCTTCGCGGATAACCCATGTCAGCACCGCAAAGGGCGGCAGGCAGAGCGGGCGTCAGGCCCGCCATATGAGACCCCGGCAGCGGGGCTGAGGCGAGAGAGGCAGGCGGATGACAGGTCCGGGATATGGGGCGGGGGCTCTCCCCGTGCAGGGCGCCACATGGCTGCCTGACCGCCGCGCAGAGGCGGGTTTTTTCATTTGCGATCTGTTCGATGTGCTGCCCAAAGACGATATGGCCAGCATGGAACATCCGATCTTCTCGCTCTCGACGCGGCCCGACCGGCGCATCCTGAGCTATGAGAGGAACGGGTCAGAGATCACCGTGGTGCCCTCGGTCAAGGGGCTTGCGACGCTCTTTGACAAAGACATTCTGATCTATTGTATCAGCCAGCTGATGGCGGCGCTGAATGCCGGGCGCGAGATCAGCCGGCATTTGCGGCTGACCGCCCATGACCTGCTGGTCGCGACCAATCGCGAGACGAGCGGAGACGGCTATGCCCGGCTGCGTGAGGCTTTTGAGCGGCTGGCGGGCACCCGCATCACCACCAATATCGCGACCGGCGAGGGGCCGGAGGTCACCACCGGTTTCGGTCTGATCGAAACCTGGCAGATCGTGCGCGCGACCAAAGGCGGGCGCATGGTGCAGGTGGCGGTGACGCTGTCGGAATGGCTCTTCCGGGCGGTGTTGTCGAAATCGGTGCTGACGCTGTCGCGCGATTATTTCCGGCTCAGGAAACCGCTGGAACGGCGGATCTATGAGCTCTCGCGCAAGCATTGCGGGCGGCAGCCGGAATGGCGGGTCTCGATGGCGGTGCTGGCGCAGAAATCGGGCTCGGCCAGCCCGCTGAGGGTGTTTCGAAAGATGATGCGCGACATGATCGCGAGCGATCCTCTGCCCGATTACAGCCTCGCCGAGGAGGCGGGCGATATCCTGCTGGTGACGCGGCGCGACCTCGTGGTGCTGCCCGGGAGCGGGCCGGTCCTGAAAGAGGCCACGCTCAGCACGGCGCGGGCGCTGATGCCCGGCTGGGACATCTACGCGCTGGAGGCGGAATGGCGCGATATGTGGGCGCGCTCCGGCCGGCCGAGGCTGCGCTCGGCCGATGCGGCGTTTCTGGGCTGGCTGAAGAAGCGGTCGTCCCAAAACTAGCAGGCTTGATTGTTTTGACCTGCAAAATGAATGTGATGCAGGAATAGTGCTTGACTCCGTCTGCTTCCTTGAGTGTGTTTACCCAACCTCTGGCAAGCCGAAATGCCTGATCCATAAAATGAAATGCTATACCCAATTCAACGTATTCTCACGATCACAATGAAGAGAACCTAACCTGCATTATGCCGCCTTGACGGAAGCGGCCTAGTGTGGGTTTCCACTGTCTAGTGAGTATGCTCTGAAAATTATGGATGGATCTCGTTGGGGGATCACGAAGCGAGAAGCCAAAGGTATAGATACGATGATACGCGCGTGTGAACATCAAAGCCAAGAGACCTACGATATCCCACTTGAGCGTGACACCGTGGTGTTCAAAATTATGGTCGATATAGCCGTTCCGAAGCACATGTTCCCTTCATTTCATGAGGTCGGGGGTAGAGACTGCAACTTCGATATGTTTGGGTTGGACTGATGCCTCGCTGGCAGGATCTGTCCCTCTTTCAAGTTCCACCTGCGTTTCGTGGCCGTTCGGAATTTACTGTACAGATATGGTGGTTGGTGCAGGCGACGCTCGTACGGATGTCACCTCAGCCATTTTACGGCTGGCGGGTATTTTGGCTCCGGGCCTTCGGTGCCAAAATCGGAAAAAATGTGAAAATTCGACCTTCCGCTAGGATCACATACCCTTGGAAGGTCGAAATTGGTAGTAATAGCTGGCTTGGTGACCGAGCAGAACTCTATAGCCTCGATACTATCAAAATCGGGGAGAATGTCTGCATTTCTCAAGACTGCTATATTTGCACGGGTTCACACGACATGTTGTCGATCAATTTTAGATACAACTGTCTACCAATCATGATCGAAGATGAAGTTTGGATTGCTTCAGGATCGTTCATCATGCCCGGGGTGCAGATTGGAGCTGGATCGGTCGTTGCAGCACGTTCACTCGTGGTAAAATCCATTGGAAGCGCAGAGGTATATGCTGGACAACCTGCTCGAAAACTACGGGATAGGTGACAATCTTCAGTGCGTCCCGGTAGGGTTTAATCGGATGGGAAGGGTCTGGTACGCTAATAAGGCAAGCCACTGTTCACGTACACTTTCAAAAGAAAATTTCTTTTCTGCAAAGGCCATGCCATTTGCAGCTATCCCATTGCAAAAAACCTCATTTTCGATGAGCTGAGACAATCCAGTCATCAGCTCGCCTGATGTGAGTGCGATGATTGCTTCCTGTGAGCCAACATCAATACCTTCGAAGGCGACATTGGTTCCCACGCAAGCTAGGCCAAGCGCCATACACTGGATCGTGCGATTTTTTAATCCGGTTCCGATGCTGTCTAGCAGCACTCCGATGTCGAACTGAAGTGCAAAATCCCGGAAATCCTCCACCCAAGCTACATACTCGACGAAGCCACGCAAATCGTCAGGTAGAGCAAGACAGCGCTCGGTTCGGCCCAAGATCGTTATGTGGCAGCGATTCTGTAGAGGTTGTCCTCGTAGTCCCGCTATAAACTGCTCTAGTGCTGACACCATGTGTGGTTGACGTAGGTCTAATGGCACCAAGACTCGCGGTAGTCTGTTGTCTCGAGATCGCGGTGCGGTTACCCCGTCTATGAAGCCCTTGGGCAAGGTGACGGGTACGGAGGCTAGGTCTCTGAAACCATTCTGTTTGAGATAGTGCTTGTCGCTGGTCGAGACTACGTTCACGCAATGCCCCGAGCGCCGGATACCAGACTCGAGATGGCGTGCCATGGCGATCTTTAACTTTACGCCGAATTGTACGCCATTGCCTGATGAAAGCATCCTTTGACTGCGAAGGGATTGAGGATCGACCAAATTGATAAGCGCAGGTCGAGTCAGCCGCAAACCGAGTGCCGCAGCGAATGCTCCCTCGCAATAGACCGCATCCCAGGTCGGCGAGTCTGCCTCTGCAATGGCACGAGATGCTCCCCGAAAGGTGCGGTAGAGCGGTGTGGTAGCAAGGAATCCAGCTGCTAGGGTGGGCAGTGGCATGCGGATGATTTTGACGGGAGCTGCAGGGCCTACAATATCGCGCAGCTGAATCTCAGACACGCTGCTCGGATCTTTGCAGAACACTGTCACCGCGAGCTCGCACCCGCCCGACCGCAACATCTGCAGTAGTTCAATAGATTGGGCGTGTAATCCCTCGCGTGCAGGCAAAGTAATATCAGAGAAGATTGCGCAAACTTGCATCAATCGTGTCCTCTCAATGCTGTGGCTATCCCTGCCGCCATCGCTTCACAACTGTAGCTATTTCGACAGATCTCGACAATCTCCGGCCCACGATGCTGCCATTCAGTTTGCTCCGTGCTTATCCGAGAGAGGACTCTTGCCAGATCCACGGCATCGTCGGTCCGGAAGAAGACAGAATTAAAACCGTCGTGGGCAGCCTCGATCTCGGGGCTGTGGGGCTCGTCCCGTGATATTACCATAGGCACACCGAAGGAGTGGCTTTGAATAATAGATAGTCCGACAAAGCCAGGAGAGACGCTACACAATGCACGGGCATACGATGCGCGGATATAATCAAGATCTGTGATGTGACCGGAGAAGTAAACCCTAGCCTCGAGTCCGAGGTCCCTTACTCTCTGCTCAAGCGTAGCACGATTTGGCCCATCACCAATGATATGGAGAAATACCCCTGATTGCATACGGGAAAGTAACGCGAATCCCTCAAGCAGAATGTTAGGTTTTTTTGTATCTACCAGCCTGCCGACATAGAGAATGTCAGTGCGTGCACTTGTCGGGTCAAAGATCATCTCGGCAGCTGGAATCAGTGCATTTGGCGCAACAAATAGTTGTTTCTCAGGGTGAATTTTTCGGAGTTCGGCCAAATCTGTGCCGGTATAGCAGAGCAGGCCGTCAGCGAGGCTACGCATCATGTGACGCAGCTTTTCAGATCTCGACGTTCGGCCTCCGCGTGAAAAAGCATGTCCCCAAAGCACTGTGCGTCGTCCTAAAAGTCGGCGCAGCAGCAATAGCCCCCAAACATGTAATACCCGTGGATTGAGGTCGAGGATCAGGTTTTCACAACGAAGCAGCCGGGCAAATGGAGCAGACTGATACAGGATGTCCTTGGGTAGATAATGGTTTTTAACCGTTGAAAACTCAAGATCCGCTGGGCTCAATACCCGAATGCTGGGGTCATATGGTTTAGTTCCTGCAAGCAGATCAAGCTCTTGACCGAGCAACTTTCGTAACGCTATCATCGTATTAAGTCGGTAATCTCCTAGTGAGGCCAGCAGCATAGTGTATTTGACGGGGGTTAGCATCTACTCACCGCTTGTTGAAGGTATGAAGTCCGCGACCTTTGGTACGTTTGCGAATTCGAAAGTGTAGCCAAATCGAATTGGTGGCAATAGTCAAAAAGTATATTGTGGTAAATTGAAGCGCTGGATTAATTATAGTAGAGTCTTCAAGGGTTGATCGCAATGAATAATCCCATAGTGGATGAGCGCGGCACTATTTTGACAATAGATCGGAATAATTTCGAGAAGATCATTGGGTAGAAAAAAGAGTGCAATGAGCCAAAATAAGCCTAAGTTATACAATGGATATCCGAATAAATTAGATTTAGTGGCGCCATCATTTGTCGTATTATCTGCATATATTCCTATACATCTGGCTAAACTTTCGATTTTTCTGGCCACTTCGGTATGGTTGTTCACTGAAACGATTGTGCTCTGTGCACACGTGGTATAATCCTGCGAGGTTAAAGATTATTCTTACCTATCTTGATGGTTGCTTGCGATTATTTATGGGTTGCCATGGGGCAATAATCCATGCGTGTGGATCTGTTTGTCGGATCCACTCGTGCCGTGCGCAGACTGCGTTCTGGTCGAGCGAAACAATACAACGAATAGGAAAAGAGAATAGAGTGAAAATGGATTACCGATCGCGATCAGGTATCGATTAAAGAATGATTGTACTAGGGCGAACAATAATAGCCGACCGATCACCAAGCTGTCGCTTCTGGTTCTTTCACCCTGGCGCACCTGTTGGAGAGCTCCGGCAATCAATACGATGATCAGAAGTACTGAAAGCAGCAAGCCACATTCCAGAACGATGGTGATATATGAACTTTCTGTAGAAAAACCGATGTCTTCGGCAGTGGCGCTGCGTAGCCCGGTGCCAAAGAGGATTGTCGCCAAATCGCGTCCGGCGATCAGGTCAAACCCTTGACCCCAGAGGTTTGTGCGCCCAGTTCCTCCCGATTGAAGTCCTCGGGTTGCTGAGTTCAGATCGAGGATGCGTTCGGCATAGCCAATCACTTGGGTTCCAAGTCCGGTCCCAAATCCTAGAGCGATTATCATGATCGATACCACTCCCAGTACTCTGGCTCGCCTGAGTGTCAGTGGAAACATTCCGATGCTCCAGCCAATGCAGAGGCTAGCCATGAGTGCCAACAACCCTGCACGCGACGAAGCGGCCAGCACAAGGGATATGGAAAGCCCTGCCTGCACCCGATATATCATCCGCTGCCAGCCAGCGAGTTGTGAGCCTCTCGCCCAGAGGATGATAGCGCCCGCACCGAAGATATAGCCGGTCAGGTTTGGATGCAGCCCGAATGGAGTAAAACGCAGAAGCCCGCGTCCCTCCACATGCTGCGCGGAAATTCCGATGATGAAGCCCTGTAGATCTGATATGATGCCTGTGGGCACCATCACCGCATAACAAAAGGCTAGGGTGGCGAAAATCTGTCGGAATGGCAGCGCCCTAGTGATCACCATTGCAGGGACAACTGCCATAGCGAACATGAGCGCGAACATCATCGAATAGGTCACGCCGGACAAAAGTGCGGCAAGACAGGAGATAGAGGTGATCGAGAGCAATATAATTTCCATCGCTCCCAATGGTAGAGTCCGCACTTTGCGCTGTCCCAGTAGAATGAGCGCTAGGAGGGATAGCACTACAAGACTGCCGATTTGTGCTAGCAGTCCTATCCCTCCAGGCAGTACCGAAAGAAATGGTAGTGTGAACCCCAGAAACAACATGCAATTAGAGAGATTGTAGCGGCTCATGTCTTTGACCGCTGGCGCCGGAGCCAGATCAATTGCGCAACCATAATTGCTTCGGCAATTACCTGCGCAATCGCCGCAATGATCATATCTGCGGATAGAAAAGTCACGATAACCACCGCTGCAGATAGCACTAGGTAAAGCCATGCATAGCCAGCCTGCAGGTTCATTGCGATCAACCCTGCGGCCTGAGCGTTCCAGATCGCAAACATCACCGCAGCCAGCGACAGGAAGAAAAAGAGCATTTTCGGTGCAGAAAGATTGCCGTGCGAAATCCAGCCCAGAAGCCAAGGGCCAGCAAAGCACAGCACCAGCCCGAAGGGTGCTGTTGCCAGCACTGCCATACCGAGGTTCAGTCTGTTGAGCTGGCCTTCCAGTTTATGGTCTCCTGCGGTGATCGCATGGGTTAACTCGGGGATTGAAGGGCGCAGGAACAGACCAGAAAATTGTAATGGTATGCGGCTCAGTGTCCGCGCTGGACCAAAAGCGGCCACTACTGCGGGCCCTGAAGCCGCTCCAAGTGCTGTCACCATGCCCTGCAGCATCAATGCCCCGGCCATGGTCTGGGCCAAGGCTGCCAGAGAGGGCCGGGCAAGCCTTGCGACGGTCGTGCTATCCGCATGGCGTAGGCCGAACTCGATCCAAGGCTCGCGTCGTTTCAGGCAGATCACGAACAATCCGAAAGAGCATGACCGCATGATGGCCATGATCGCCAGAACCACAACGATCTCTTGGCCGCTCAGTACCAGCGTAACCATTACGGCTCCCTCAATCAGGATCATCGTGCCGTAAAAGCTCATCGACCAAGCAAAGGCATGGGTGGCGCGATAGGCGATGTTAACTACGCTCATCAGGCTGACGATCATGGAATAAATGGTGACTAGCACAACAGCCTTGGCTAGATCGCCAGCGGACAGCCCTGAAGTGCCCTCGCTATCGCTCAGCCCATAGCATATCGCGCCCGAAATCACCAAAAGGGCTACCAGAGAAACCCCCCCGCCGATAAAGGCGATGGTGCTTTGAAACACCCGGAGCCCCTCGCTGTAATCTTTCTGTGCGACACTGGCCGTAAGTGCTGCCCCCGCTGCCGTTCCAAAGCCAAAATCTGATAGCGCAATATAGGTAGGAATCGTCATCAGCATCAGCCAGAGCCCATAGCCTTCGGCGCCCCAAGCGTGAGTCATCACGGGAATCGACAGCAGCTGGACAAAAGTGATAGAACATTTGTCGTAGATGTTCGACAATACGCCGCGCATCATGCGACCGCGGGGTGTTGTGGACCGCAAGTCCCGCCAGAGTGCGACCACAGAAATGCGCCGTATCTTCATTTATCGTCCGCAAAAGGCAAGGCGTCGGACCAGTTGCGCAGACCTGTAAGCAGCCGTCGGCCCAATTCGGGGGTCGCCGGGTCAAGTCCCATAGCTACATTGCCGCGCGTGCGCCCAATCGCATGCGAGGCAACCAGTGTGATTCCTCCCACATTTTCTGCCATTGCGGCGCCGAGAAGAGCCTGCGCCAGCACGGCAGGATCTCTCAGATCAGCATCGCAAGCCGTGGCGAGATGGGCCCGCGCCGCTGCATCGGTTGCCAACCAGCGCCGCATTGGTTCCAGACCACGTTTCAGCGCCCGATGCGTAATGCGGAATGGCTCTGCGGCCCCTTCTGCCAATGGAGCGTCCAGTGCTGACCAACTGTATTGTACCACCGTGAAAATTTTCGGCCTAGCCGCGAGAATACGCGCCGTCTCGACGCGTGTGGTGGCAAGGCCGAGTGCGCCGAACTTGCCGGCCACACGCGCACTCTCCAGCGCAATCAGCAATTCATCGGTCAGATCTTCAAGCCGCAACTCATGCAAGGCCAGCACATCGATGCGCGATCTGCGCAAGTAACGCAGGCTATTTTCTAGTGAGGCCAGGATATGGGCAGGTGTGAAATCTCTGCGTCGGTTCGGCGGCTCGGCTGTCGGTGCAGTAGCACCGCGCAGCCGACGGCGCAGAGGGCCCAACACCGCTCGAGCCACAAGCTTCATCGCAGGTGCGCGCCGGCCCGGAAGTCCGGCCTTGGTTGTTATGGTGACGGAATCACCTTGCCCTTTCAACGCTCGGCCAAGAACCTCTTCCGAGGTGCCCATCCCATACAGTGGCGCAGTATCGAAATGGCGTGCGCCCGCATCAAGAGCGGCATGGATCAGTCGCTGATCATGGCGAATCGGGCTGCCTGCGGTCAACCAAGCACATCCAATCCCAATCGCGGTAGTGTTTAGCGGGCTTTCAGGCAGTTGTGGCATGGTGTCCCCCTATATCACCCGCTTCGGCGCGGTGGCGGATGATTAGATGTTCTGCCAGCCGCTGGCCGAGCGCGATCGCGGTGAAAGTGGGATTTGCAAAACCCGATGTGGGGTAGACGGCCTGCCCGGCAACATGCAGGTTGTCGGTGCCGAAAACCTTGCAATCACGGTCAACCACTCCCTCCTCGGGTCTTTCTGCCATTCTGGCACCACCCATATGGTGATTGGCATCATCTGCCCCGGCGAGATAGGCCGGATCCCGGGCAAGCAACTCTTCGCTCAGTGTGACTTTTGCCAGTCCCTGATCTTGAAGATAATCCTTCAGCAACAATGCAAAGCGCGCCATTGTTTCGATATCTTCCGGAGCGATCCGCCAATCAACATCGACCTCCGCCAACCCAAGCGGATCAACGCGCCCGCTGAGTGTGATTCGGCTTTCGTTCATTGGACGTTGTTCGGCCGTCATCCGCAGTTGAATGCCTCGGTCGGCGATATTCATGACTCTGCGATAGCGCAGATAGCGCAGGGCCATGGGCCCAACAAAACGCAAGGTTTTCAGTAGCGTCAGCGGATTATTCAGCGCTCCGCCCCGCAACCGCCCGCGCAAGAGCCCCTTTACTAGGATTTTCAGGTTGGCGAGATTTTCCGAAATCGAACTAGAATAGACGAAGTGTGATGAGATATCGAGAAGTGCTTCGGACTTTTGTGTTTGTGCGGATAGCCGTAACTTGGGAGCATATTTGACCCCACGCAGTACCGCATTGTCAAAGACTTGACCAAAGCGCTTGTGATCAATCGGTTCGATTGTGCCCGCCCACGTATCGACGTGATCCATAAAGCCGCGGCCAACCCAAGCGTTGTTCGCCCAAGGCACTGAGCTATTAGCTTTGGCTGCCAGCAGAAGCAGGCGCGAAATCTCGATCGTGCCATTCGCCAGAACGATCTGGCGCCCACGCAATACAGGCTTTGTGCCATCGGGCATATGCAACTCGACAGCATCGATCTGCATAGGTTGTGCCATCCGCAGCGCGCCCACCTGTGCTCCGGTGATGACATCCAGTTGCGCGAGCCCGCGCAGATCCTCGCGGAAGGCTATTGTGAAATTCGGCTCGCGCGCCCAGCGGGTAAAAAAAGGTTCGATCCCGCCTGTAGCTGGTGGTGGCGTGATGCCAAGGGCGTTCCAAACTTCCGCATCTTGGCGCACTACGTCGCCCATGCCGATTATCTCGAATGTTGCATCGAACCAAGGCGATACTTCAGAGGCGGAAATAGGCCAGTCCGCAGGTGCAACCCAGGGCCGGTGTTCGAAAACCACGGGATCAAATGGGACCAACTGGCCACCCCAGAAAGCAGTGGTGCCACCCAAGTTGCGAAAGCGGCCGAGATGCAGCCCCGGCAAGCTATGGCCGATGGCGCGGGCGCGGGCAAAAAAGCTTTGCGACTTCTGGTCCGGTCCGTCCGGTCCGGCCTCGATCAGCGAAACCCGAAGCCCTGCCCGCGCCAGCCGCACTGCCAGCGGGATGCCAACAGCGCCAGCGCCTACAACCACGACGTCAAAAAACGGGGCGGCTGCAAAATCATACTCGCTGGCTTGGAACAGCATCAGACCGCCTCGACAGTTTCGAGCCAGTAGGCATAGGTCTGAGAAATACCCTTCTCCAGGCTGCGCACCTGGTTCCAGCCCATTGCCTGCAGGCGTGAGCTGTCCATCAGCTTGCGCGGCGTGCCGTCGGGCTTGGTCGCGTCGAATACCAGTTCCGCCTCATAGCCTACCACTTTCGCGATGGTCTCGGCCAGTTCGCGGATCGTCACCTCGATGCCGGAGCCGACGTTGACATGCTCAAACCCGGAATAGGTTTTCAGCAGGAAGATCAGCGCATCGGCCAGATCGTCGCAATGCATGAACTCGCGCAGGGGCGTGCCCGAACCCCAGACCGTCACCGTCTCTGCACCTGAGACCTTGGCCTCATGGAATTTGCGTAGCAGCGCGGGCAGGACGTGAGAAGAGTTCAGGTCGTAATTGTCGCCCGGCCCGTAAAGGTTGGTCGGCATCGCCGAGATCCAGTCACGCCCATGCTGCTGGCGATAGGCCTGGGTCAGGCGGATCCCGGCTATCTTGGCAATGGCATACCATTCATTGGTCTGCTCAAGCGGGCCGGTCAGCATGCTGTCTTCCGGGATCGGCTGCGGCGCCAGTTTCGGATAGATGCAGGAGGAGCCGAGGAACAGCACCCGTTCGACATCATTCTCATGCGCGGCGTTCAGGATATTCGCCTCGATCATCAGGTTCTGATAGAGGAAGTCGACCGGGAAGTCATTATTGGCCTTGATGCCACCGACCTTTGCGGCGGCCAGCACGATGGCATCGGGTTTGGTCCTGGCCATCCAGGCTTTGACCTGCGCCTGGTCGACGAGGTCGACGACATCGCGCCCGGCGGTGATGACCTCGCAGCCTTCATCAGCCAGCCTGCGTACGACCGCTCCGCCAACCATGCCGCGATGGCCTGCAACCCAGATGCGTTTATTGGATAGATCGTAGCTCATGTGAGGCTCACCCGATGTCGCTGGCTGCATCCCTTATCCCTCCACACTCACCGGCACGTCATGCCCATGCTCCTTAAGCAGCGCGTGGCGTTGGGCGACGCGGAGGTCGGCGGATACCATCTCGGAGCACATTTCCTGCACGGTGATCTCCGGCACCCAGCCGAGGCGCTCTTGGGCTTTGGTGGGGTCGCCGAGCAGGGTTTCCACCTCGGCGGGGCGGAAGTAGCGCGGATCGATCCGCATGATGATATCGCCCGGCTTCACGGCCGGAGCTTTGTCGCCCGAGACCGAGACCACGGTTGCGATCTCGCTCACGCCCTCGCCGGTGAAGGCCAGTTCGATCCCCAGCTCCTGCGCCGACCAGGTGATGAACTGGCGCACCGAATATTGCACGCCGGTGGCGATGACGAAATCCTCGGCCACATCCTGTTGCAGCATCATCCATTGCATGCGGACATAGTCTTTGGCATGGCCCCAGTCGCGAAGGCTGTCGATATTGCCCATATACAGACAGGATTCCAGCCCCTGGGCGATATTCGCCAGCCCGCGGGTGATCTTGCGGGTGACGAAGGTCTCGCCGCGGCGCGGGCTCTCATGGTTGAAGAGGATGCCGTTGCAGGCATACATGCCGTAAGCCTCGCGGTAATTCACCGTGATCCAATAGGCATAGAGCTTGGCCACAGCGTAAGGAGACCGGGGCCAGAAAGGCGTGGTCTCGCGCTGCGGGACTTCCTGCACGAGGCCATAAAGTTCAGAAGTCGAGGCCTGGTAGAAGCGGGTCTTCTGCTCCAGCCCTAGGAAGCGGATCGCTTCCAAAAGGCGCAAAGTGCCGATCCCGTCGACATCGGCGGTATATTCTGGGGCCTCGAAAGACACGGCGACATGGCTTTGTGCGCCGAGGTTATAGACCTCGTCGGGCTGGACCTCCTGCAAGATGCGGGTCAGGTTGGAACTGTCGGTCAGATCGCCGTAATGCAGCCGGAAATGCGCATTCGAGACATGCGGATCCTGGTAGATGTGATCGACGCGCTGCGTGTTGAAAGACGAAGCGCGGCGCTTGATCCCATGCACTTCATAGCCCTTTTCGAGCAGGAATTCGGCCAGGTAAGAGCCGTCCTGGCCGGTGATGCCAGTGATAAGGGCCTTTTTCATGTCTGTCTCGTTCTGTTGATCAGGGGGGATTCCGTCGCTTTGGCGACAGGATGTGCAATGGGTTGGGGCTGGCCGGTCAGTTCATGGGCGGCAAGACGGAAGCGTTCCAAGATGCGCCTGTTGTCCCAATGTTCCAGAGCGCGGGCCCGGGCGGCATGCCCGCAGGCCTCGCGCTGTTCGGGGTTGTCGAGCATTGCGGAAATCGCCTCTGCCAGCGCGGCCGCATCGCCGGGCGGTGTGACACTGCCGCACTCTGCGATCTCATCGGCCAAAGCGGTGCCCGGCTCGGCAGTGGCCAGAACCGGGCGACCCGAGGCCAGCATATTCGTGAGCTTCGAGGGCAGCACCGACTCTGAGACGCCCGCGATCTGGGGCAGGAGATGCAGGCTCGCAAGGCCAAGCAGATCCCCCAGCCGCTCCAGCGGCTGCAGCGGGAAGAAGGAGATATTGTCGAGACCAGAGGAAAGCGCCTTCAGCTCATCGAGGAAAGGCCCCTGGCCGCAGATCACAAAGCGCAGATCCTTGCGATGCGCCAGCCGGCGCGCCACATCGGGAAGGATCTCAAGCCCCTGCTTATTCGCGATATTGCCAGAGTAAAGCAGCACATGCTCTTCGGTGATGCCGAATTCTTCCCGGTAGGGCGAAGGGCCGGTCAGGGGTGTGACATCATCCAGCCTGGCCCAGTTGCGCAGCTCAAAAATGCGGCCGGGCGGCAGGCCTTTCTCCGACAGTTTGCGCAGCATCGGGCCCGAGATCGTGCTGACCCTGTCAAAGCGGCGATGGATCCAGCGGTCGAATTTCCGGGCAAGGCGGCCGGCAAGGCTGGCCGGTTTCAGAAGACCGGTGGCAAAGGCGGCTTCGACCTCGAAATCCTGGACATGCAGCCAGCATTTCGCCCCGGAAAGCCGCGCCAGCGCCCAGGCGAAGGGGGCAGGCAGCAGCGCAGGTGCGATCACCAGCACCATATCGGGGCGCCCGATAAGGGCTTTCCAGGCCAGAACCGGAAAGGAGGTCAGCGCGAAGCTGGCATGGTGCAGAATACGCCGCGCGCCGGTGGGCTTTGCCGGCACGTAATGCGGACAGCGGATATAGCTGACCCCCGAAGGCAGTTCGCCCCGGCTCCAGAAAAAGCGCGAATGGCCGGGAAACACTTTCCAGGCCGGAAAATAGGGCTGGGCGGTGACCACGCTGACCTGATCGCCAGCCTCTGCCATCGCCTCGGCAAGGCCGGTTGTATAGAGCCCCGTCGAAATCATTTCGGGGGCAAAGTTTATACCAAGTATCAGCAGTTTCATGATTTTATCCCAGGCAGCAAGCCGAAAGATGTTCTGGCCGCTTGCCGGCTGCCTGGCTCATAGACGATTCCCGTCCCCGCATACAGGCCATCCTGACAGGGTCTCTCAGGTGCGCGTCACAAGCTGGAGCGAGGTGAAAACCACAAAGGTGACAGGCCATATCGTGCAAAGGGCAAAGCCCATCATGCGAAACAGGGGCGAAGAGATACCGTTGCGCCTTTGCTCGCGATAGGTCAGCGCGAGCGCAATCAGCGAAATCAGCAGATAGAGCACAACCGCCCCCTGGAACATCATTGTCTCTGTCATGCCATGTCCTCGCTTATTTCCCGGTCGCGCGCAGCACGACCCTGATGGTTTTCAGGATAAGGCCGCAGTCACCCCGAAAACTCAGGTGATGCTCGTAGTCTTCGTCAAATTGCGCCCTTGCCCGGAAAGAGACCGCATTGCGGTCCGAGACCTGCCAGGGGCCGGTCAGGCCGGGACGCAGCCGGTAATAGGCCTGGCCCGGATAGAGATCTTTCTGATCCAGCATCATCGGGCGCGGGCCGACAATGCTCATATCGCCACGCAGCACATTCCAGAGCTGTGGCAATTCATCAAACGAGGTCTTGCGGATCAGGCGGCCGATCCGGGTGATGCGGGGGTCCTGATCCAGCTTCTGATTGAGATCCCATTCGCGCCGGAGTTTCGGATCCCCGGCGAGACAGGCGGCAAGGGCCGCATCCGCATCACGCACCATCGAGCGCAGCTTCCACATGCGGAAGGTCCGGCCGTCTTTGCCAATTCTGGTCTGGCTGTAGAAAGGTGACCTGCCGATAAGCAGCGCAAGCACAACCAGCACCGGCACCACAACAGGCACGAGAATCAGGGCCAGAAAAAAATCCAGAAAGCGTTTGCCGTAAGAACGGTAAAAGCCCTTCCTGGTGGCGCCTGCGAATGGAATCGGGGTCCGTTCAGCGGTGGTCTTACAGGATGTCGACAAGGATCCGTCGGCCATGGGAAGTCCTAAACAAGTTGTTTTTCGAATTTTGCAAAAAAAAACTTGCTTACCAAAGCGCAGAACAGGAAAGAGCCCGGGTGATCCGGGATCAGCGCACAGCTTTTAATCGTTCCCGATTATTTATCAACGCCCATTTTTGTCACAGATTATGACGCCGGTACCAGCCAATGCCGCAATCCACATCATATTACAACCATTTTTAAACCATTAATATGACAGGGCCCTTGCGCGCGCCGCGCCAGAGAGGGCTGGCGGTATCTTTGTGCAAAAAGCCGGGCCTCTGCCCGGCTTTTGTTCAGTTTTCGGTCAGATTGTTCAGCGGAACCGTGATCAGGCTGGGCGTGATCTGCGAGATGACTCGGTCCCATTTGGTGATCGGCTGCTGCGCGATATAAACCACGTCATTCGGGCGCATCTCGAAGCGTGTCGCCAGCATCAGGCCCGCTGCGGCACCGGCATCAAGATGCCAGGCGGTCAGCGCGCCGAATTCACGCGGATCCGCCGAGCCGCGCAGCACGTAGATCTGTCTTGGATTGCCGGTCTTGGCCGCGATGCCGCCCTGATCGAACAGGGCATCGGCAAGGCTTGCGCTCTGGTCATAGGGCAGAGCCCAGCGACCCTGTTTGCCGACCTCGCCGGTCAGATAGACATAGTCCCGCTTCTCGGCCCCAAGCTCGAGCCTTGTGTTGAAATTCGCTCGCTGCTCTTCCAGCTCAGAGCGGCGGATGCCCACTTCCTGGCTGAGTGCGGTGATGGCCGAAGAGCGCGCGCCCTGCAGCGCGAGCTGTTCGGAGAAATAGGCCTCGGCGCGGGTCAGATCATAATCGCTGTCGACAAAGACCGTATCGCCGTCGATGAGGCGGGTTTTCTGATAGCTCTGGTTGCGCAGGAATTCGGTGACCGGGATCTCGTAAAGCGACCCGGCGCGGTAAATGCGGATCACTGCGGAGGAGCGGTCAGGCGCGGCGATGCCGCCCACCGCTGCCAGCGCCGTGTCCAGCGTCAGCGGTGTCAGCGTGACCGGCGCCACACCCGGCTTTGCCACCGCGCCACCGATCGGCACTTTGCGGGCGTTGAATTCGGCCACTTCGAGGCTGAAGCTCGGATCCATCTGGCGCTCAACGAGACGCTGGAACACCGCCGCTTCGGCATCCTCCAGCGTCATACCCGCGATGCGGACCCGGCCGACATCGGGAATGGCGATCGCACCGTCATCCTGGACGGTATAGCCTTGGCGGTTATTTTGCGCGGCCAGGAGGCCCGACAGCTCGGCCACCGAATTGGCGGGCGCCTTGGTCGCGAGCAAAACCACATCCCCGACCCCCACCTGATAGGGGGTCGCCGCGACGGCAGGCGGCAATCTGGTCGCGGGCACGCCCTGGCGTTGTTCGGGCTGGTTGGCGGGCGCGGGCAGGCCGCGCGCCATTGTGCCATGGGTGCCGGCGGTCGCGCTGAAGGCCGCGGGCAGCGCCCGCGGGCTATAGGCCTGCTGATTGGCGGCCAGTGTGGTTTCGGGCGTCAGGCCGATCACCCTGACCTTGGTGCCGTCCACCACGCCTTCGCGGATACTGGTGCTTTGATAGGCAACGCCGCAGCCTGCCAGCGACAGCGCAAGCCCGGCCATGAACGTGGCAAGCAAAGGAGGGTTACGCATCGGAGGCCTCACAGAAGGGGATAACGGGCTGGATCATGGCAGGAAGAGGATATCGACCGGACCCAAGCCCGGATCAAAGGTCTGAATGCTTTGCAGGATGCGGCCCTCCTTCACCCAATGGGTGCCGGAAAGCGCGCCACGCGGGCCATGGCAGGTCTCGTTGACTCGGAGCGCCGTGGTCCATTCCGCCTCGCCGATACGGACCTGTTCCGCCTGTGCGGGGAGAATGTCACAGATGTAAGAGCGGATCTCCAGCCGGTCCTCGCCGTCAAGCAGGCGGTAGATGCGCGGCACCTGTGCGCTGCGCGCCTCGCGGATCAGCGCTGCCGCGGCACCGGTATCGGCGCTCATCAGATCAGTGCCGATACCCCGGGTGCCGATGATCATGCCATCGCGCGTATAGATCTGCACATTATCCGAAGCCTGCCAGCGCCGCACGCCATCGCGCGCGCCCGCTTCATGCAAAAGCGCCGATTGCCCCGCTTTCGGGATCCGCACGATCAGGCGCGCAGCGCCTGCGGGCGCGGCGGTGACCGCCTCGCCGGGGGTGCTGCCGGCATAGCGGGCCAGCAACGCGTCGCGGGTCTGGCCCGAGCAGCTGCTCAGGACCAGGGCTGTCAGCATAAGGGCCAGCGGCATCTTCAAAGGGGTCATCGCCGTCATGCGCTGTCTCATCGCCAGAACCGCCCCCAGCCGATGCCCCGGGCCGCATCCGTCTCATCCCGGGTCAGCCCGTAAAGCCGGTTGCGGACACTGAGCCTTGCGCCGCCATCGCGCTGGATCGGGCGGATCACCTGACCCAGCCTTTGCTGCGTCGGCTGGCCCGTGACCCAGGACAAGGGCAGGCTGATGGTGATCCCCTTGTCAAACGAGCCCTCGCCGAAATCATCAAAGCTGATATCGGTAAGGGTGAAGAAGGCACCCACTTCGAACCCGTTCCCGAAGCGCCGCGTCAGGGTCAGGGTCGAGCCGAGATCGCCCGCGAGATAGCGGCCCGCATCAATCCGGGCAAGATAACCGCCCCCGAAATCGTAATAAAGCGAGGCGTGACCAGTCAGCACATCATAATCGAGAAAACCGAGCCCGCCGTCATAATCGCGCTGTTTCACATAGTTCAGCTCAACCCCAAGCGCATAGCGCCGCTCGACCGGCGCCCAGAGGAGTTCGCCCGAGACCCCGCCGAACATCTTCTCGAACATGCCGGCGCTGACGCGGCCATAGAGGTCCGGGCCGGGGCGGCTGAACCATTCGGCGGTGGCGAAGGCCAGTTTCGGGCCGGTGCTCTTGGCATAAAGCGGCGCATCCGAGCGCACATGCTGCTGGATCGAATCCGAGACGCGGGTCGAGGTGTCGATATTGCCCACCAGCTTTTGCCGGATCGCGCCCGAGAAATAGAGCCCGTTCCCCGGCGACCATTCGCCCAGGAGCTCGGCGCCGAAATCCATCCGCAGCGGATTATCAGGGTCAAAGATCGCGGTCTCGGTATAGGGCAAGAGCCGCAGCGAGGCCTGGCTTTCCAGATCCAGCCGCGGATCGGGCAGCGCGCCCTCGTCTGCCGAACTCAGCGAGTAAGCATCGCGGATATCGGCGCGGGCATAGATCTGCCAGGCACCGTCAGGGGCGAATTCCAGCTCTTCCAGATCCTGGCGCGTCAGGATGACATCCCTCACGGCCATGCCGTGCTCCATGCTGCGGATGCGGAACCGGGTGATCTCAGCCGGCAATACCGCGCTGAGGACGCGCGCGGTACGCCCCCAGGCCTGGGCCGTATTGGGCCATTGCCGGTTGCTGATCGCCACCGTCGCGGTGCCACCCTCGAAACTCAGCCCGTCAAGGCGGATGCCCTGATCCGAAAGCGTCTGCTCAAGCGCCGCGCGCCCTGCGCTGCCCGAGATATCGCCCCAGCTGGCCACGGTGGCAGCGCTGCCGCGCGAGATAGCGGGGGGCGCGCTTTCGTGTCCCGAAGGCGCGGAGGGGCGGGTCGGGTCCAGCACCAGCGTATAGCTCAGCGCGGCCTCGGAGCCATGCAGCACCGAAAGCCCGAGGATACCGCCATTGTCGAAGCGGTATTCCATCCCGAGATTGACCGGCGTGCGGTGGCGGTAGCCCAGGCGGGCAATCTCCTGATCCATCGCATCCGAAGAATATTCAAGGCTCAGCTGCAGCCGATCTGTTGCCTGCCAGTCCACCGCGAGAAAGAAAGCCGCATCGCCGCGGAAAAACCGGTCAAATCCCACGCGCCCGGTATCTGCGATGCCGGTGAAGCGGCCGCGATCATCGAAGCGGTCAGAGAGGATCGAAAGCGGATTTCGGACGCTGCCATAAGAGCCGAACCGGCCCCAGCCGATCCCGCCCGAGGCGCTGACCGTCTCACTGAGGGTTTTCGAGGCCACCAGATATTCGGCCGAAAAGATGCCGGTACCGCCAAAATCCTGCAACCCCACCGAAAGCGCCGGACGCCAGCCATCGGGATTTTCCGTCAGGATCTGATAGCGCAGGTCGAAGCTGCGGTCATAGAGCGAGCTGCCATCAGAGAAGTAATTGTCGAGATAGGAATACCGAAACACCCCGGTCACACGCGGGCTGATCTGGAAGGCCATGGTGGCGCGGCGGATATCGCGGCCAAACTGGTTCAGAGTAAAAGCAAAACTGCCATCGGGCATTGCCCAGGCCGAAGGCATGTCGATATGGCCCGGCACCCCATAGGAGGACAGACCCGGCATCCGCCGGTCATCGGCCTCCTGCGCTGCCACAGGAGCGGCGAGGGGGGCCGTGAATAAGGCGAAAGAGGCAAGAATCATCGCCCCCTTTTTCGGTGCGGATCTCGCGTTTCTCTCGTCCGAAAAGGGATCCGCTGGCAGGCGTCGCATCTTTTCCGTTTCCAACCATCCGCGTCACGACCGGAAAGGCCTGGGTGTCGCAGTATTTCTGTTCTCAAAATCCCCCAAAGCCCCATGGCCCGATTGCAGGCCCGCGGGTGGTCAGGCTCTTGCGCTATGAGATCTGTTTGCCTTCACCCGTATAATAATTTTTGCCGTAGCTGGCATAGGCACCATAGCTGTCGCCATAGCCGTAGCGCCGCATCCCCTGCGGGTCGACCAGCGTCAGCACAAAGCCCGCCGGCGTCACATTGACCAGCTCGAGCTGGTGCATTGCCGCCCGGACCTGATCGGTCGAGGTGCGGTCCCAATGCACGGCGAAAATCACCGCATCAGCCTGTTGCGCGATGATCCTGGCATCAGGCACGACAAGGACCGGCGGCGTATCGATCAGGATCAGATCATAGAGCCCGCGCGCCTGGGCGATCAGGTCAGCGAAGCGCTCGGAAGAAAAGAGATCCGCCGCATTGATCGTGATTTTCGATTCAGACAGCAGATCCCCGACTCCGGCAATCGACTGTACCGCCTCCGACAGCGGGATCTTCCCCTCGATCACCTCGGCCACGCCGGGTTTCCCCTTGCCGATCCCGTCGAAATACTCGCTGAGCGGCGAGAGGCGCATATCGCCCTCGATCACCAGCACCTTGCGACCCAGCATGGTCATATTCTGCGCCAGCGCCAGCGTCGTGGTGGTCTTGCCCTCACCGGGAACCGAAGAGGTGATCATGATGACCTGCGGCGCCTTTTCTGCCGAAGACAGCAGGATCGAGACCCTGAGATTGCGGATCGCCTCGGCGGCGGCCGAAGCCGGGTTGCGCGCCAGATATCCCAGAACGCCCTTGCGGCTGCGCTCATCAATCTTCGGCACCTGGGCAAAAACCGAGCGGCCGGTCAGCGCCTCAAGCTCTTGCGGCGTGCGGATCCGGTTGACCATCATTTCGCGCATCAGCACGATCCCGGTGCCGATCATCGTGCCAAGCACCAGCGTCATCGCAAGGATCAGGCTTTTGCGCGGGGCGGAAGGAGCACCAGGCATCACCGCCTGTGACAGGATCCGGCTGTCGGGGCGCTGAATCCCCTGCTGGGCGAGGGTTTCTTTCAGCTGGGTCTGGAACTGATCATAAAGCAGGCGATTGGCCTCGGCCTCGCGCAGCAGTTGCTCAAGCGTCACCAGGTCGCGTGACTGGCTCTCGAAATCAGCGGCAAGCTTCTGCTCCGCTTCGCGCAGCGAACCGTCCTGGGCTTCGACCCGCGCCAGATCCTGGCGGGCGAGCGCCGTCACCCGGGCAAGGGCCGCATTGAAGTTGCGCAGAGCCTCTGCAGGATCTGCCTGTGCGGATCCGGTCGTATCGGCTTCCGGCTGATCCGTCTGAAGCCTGTCAGCCAGACGGATCAGGGCCTCATCCCCGCTGGAAATCGCCTTTGCCATCGGATCAGTGGCGCTTTCGATACGCTCAAGACGCAACCTCAGATCCGCCGCCTGCCCGGTCTGCAATTCGATCCGGCGCCGGGTTTCCTTGAGCTGCCGGTCCAGCGCGCCAAGCGTCTCCAGATCAACCACGCTGGTGGTGGCCCGGAACTCGCGCACCGCCGCCTCGGAAACGTCGATATTTTTCTTCAGAACGATCACCTGCTCCGACAGCCAGGTGATTGCGGTCTCGGTCGCCTCGAAGCGGACCCGCATCTGATCATCAATATAGAGACGCGCGATCGTATCGGCGATCTTCGCGGATTTCGCAGCGGATTCCGTGGTGACGGCAATCTGGAACACAAGACTGTTGGGTACGTTGGAGATTGTCACCTGATCCAGCAGCGCAGTGGTCGCGGATGCACGCTCCTGCGCGGCTTGTTCTTCAGGCGGCAAGACCACCGGATCAGAACCAAGGCCGATGCTGCGACGCAGCGTCGTCGTCAGACCTTCGGGCTGCAAGGCGCCGTTGAACTCGGGATCTGCGGTCAGATCCAGCTCATCCACCACCCGTCCGATCAGAGTGCGCCCGCGCAGAACCTGCACTTCGGTGTTCACAGTCGAACTGTCGGTCGAAAGCCCGCCGAGGATCGCACTCAGCCCCATGCCGGAATTTTCGCGCGCGTCCAGCATCACGACGGCATTTGCTGAATAAAGTGGCACAGCCACACGCCAGGCATAAATACCGCCCAGGATCATGCAGCAAAGGGCAGCCCCAAGCACCACCAGCCTGCCGCGCCAGAGGGTCCGCAGCAGGGCCAGAAGATCGATCGTATCATCAGAGTCAGACATGGCACCCGCAGCTGTCGGCGAAGGGGAAGTGTTCACGTGGGGCCATTCTCACATAAAACATCATATATAAAGCCCGTTCAGCCATTTCAGATCAGGACCGCGCACCCACCCCCGGGAAACAAAACCTGCCACGCGGCCCAGGCCATCAGAAACGGCGTCATCGGGCAGGGCGACCCTAAACGAGCCACCCTGGCGAGACAACCCCTGCATGTAGCGAGGGCCCTGTAAATCCGGTATGTTCCGCCAGTCTGGCGATGGGCTTCGCTGTTGTTTTTCTGTGACCTTTCCGGCCGTTTCACAGCGTCTGGCGGCAGATGTCCCGCGCGGCTCCCTCTGCTCATCCGCACCGGGCCATTCACCCTGAACGGGACAGACAATGGCCGCAGCGGCCTGCGGATGCGGGGCAGCGTACGCTCTGCCAGGAAGAGATTTACCCCGCCCCGACAGGATCGCGGGCCAGAGCCGGATCCTGCCGCCTATCGGGATCCGGCAAGGGCGCCTTTCCCTGCGCCCCTGTTGCAACCGAGCCCGGAGCCCGCAATGCCCCTGACCAGCAGCCTGATCACCGGTCGCATCCCCCTGCCAACAGGCGAGGATTTTGCCGGGGTGAAACTGATCTTCACCCTCTCGGCCTGGGATCGCGAGGGCGAGGACATCCTGCTGCCGGCGGCGCTGACCGTCTCGCTTGATGACGCAGGTGTCCTGCCCGCGGGCTTCCGGCTCTGGCGCAACAGCGAAGGGCTGCATGGCACCCATTACACGGTCACGGCCCGCTGGGACGAACAGGACCGCGCGCGCGGTTCGGTCCCGCGGGAGGCATCGCTGGGCACGATCCAGGTCGGCGCTGCGCCGCAGCATGTGCTGGGAGATCTTCTGGGCAACGCTGTGCCGGCCGCCCCTTCAAGTTTCTGGGTCCAGGCCTCGCAGGCCGAGGTCGCAACGATTCTGGAGACTGCCGAAGCGCTCACGGGGTTCACCGCACCGGGCTATCTGGCAGCCGTGGGAAGCGCGCGCGATCTCGCCCAGACCGGGGCCGCCCAGGCCGCCAGTGAGGCCGCCCGCGCCGAGGCCGCCCGGATCGCAACCCAGACCGCCGCCCAGGCCGCCCAAGCCTCTGCCCGCACAGTTGTCAGCTGGAGCGCGCTCGCGGCGCTTCCCACCGCCGGGCTGACCTCCGGCACCGGTGCCGAAGTGCTCGACAGCGATACCGGCAGCCATACCGATCCCGTGGCCGGCGGCACGGTGGCCAATGCCGGGCGCTACAGCTGGCAGGCCAGCCCCGCAGGCTGGCAGCGGATCGGCGAGACCGGCCTCTCGGCCAGGGTGGCGGCCTCGGGCAGCAGCCTGACCGATCTCTTCACCCTCGCCGAATGTTCCCCCGGCTATCTCGCGATCGGCAATGGCGGCGTGGTCAATGACGGCTCGGGCAACTGGGAGATGAGCCAGCTGATGCGGATGGAGGCGGGCGTCAGCCTTGCCTTCGACATCTCGGCCCATAATGCCGTGGCCCATATCGCCTGCTATACCGCCAGCGGCGCCTTCATCGCGGGCCAGACCGGCACCACCGGCAATCCCACCCCACGCCAGGGCAGCTTTATCACACCCGCAGGCACCGGCCTGATCCGCATCTGCCGCGCCAGCGCCACCCATCCCGTGGTCGCCGCCCGCACCTACCCGAACAGCGCGCACGGCCCGGTGCCGGTCACCCGCTATGCGCTGGCCGCGCCCGCAGGCCTTGCCGGCAGCACCGACCGATCCTGCCGCAAGATCCGCCGCCGCCCGGTGCTGAACGCCGCCTCTAAAATCATCCTTTACGGCGACAGCCGCTTTTCGACCGATTACAGTTTTGCGAAAGACGCTTTCGAGGCCCAGACCGGCGCCTCGGTCTATAATGGGGGCTATTCCGGCCAGACCGCGGCCCAGACTGCGCTGAATGCGCGGCTGTCGCGGATCTGGGCCTATGAGCCCAATGTCATCATATATCAGCCCGGCGGAAATGATGACGGAGCGCCAGGCAGCGTTGGCACCTTCGACGGCTCCGTCTCCGGCGAAAGCCTCGTCACCCAGACGAATATCGCCAGTGACTATACCGGCACCCGGTTCATCCAGGCGGTTGATCATACGGTGCGGAAAATTCAGGATTACTATTACAATATCCGCAGCCGCGCCGCTCTGACCGGGGCCGAGACCGAGGCGGAAAAGACCGCAAAGATCGACGCGGTGAAAAAGCCGCTCCTCGTGCTTTGCACCGATCTGCCGCAAAAGCGCAGCACGGGCAGCTACTGGTCGCTGGAGGGGTCCTGGAGGCGCAAACGCGACGCCATTGCCGAGGTCGGGCGCAGGAACAACGTCCATACCGTTGATCTGCTTGAGGATCTGGCCTGGAATATGGCAGCGGAGCCCGCCTGGACCAGCCCGACCAATATGGTCACGAATAACGGGGTCTATACGATGGACGGGCTGCATCCGAACAAATACGGCCATCAGCAGATCGCTCAGCTGATCTGCGGCGATGCGGGCCTCCTGTGACCTGCCCGCCCCATCATGGCGGGATCCGGCAGGGGATATATCCGGGCGGTATCCTTTAGCACTTCATTAACCACGCCGCCCCATGCTGCCCGGAACGCCTCAGCGGTCCGGGAATGCCCATGCCCTTTTCTTCCGCCAGATCCGTTTTCTCCGGCCCGCTCGCCCGAGCTCTGCCCGGCGTTCTCCCCGGTGCCCGCTCCGAAGAGGCCGATATTCTGCGCGGGATGCTGATCCTCCTCGTGTTGTTCGGCCATGCGTTGCAATTCATCAGCCATGGCGGGCGCGACACCTTCTGGGAAGATCCGCTGTTTCTCGGCATTTACATGTTCCATATGCCGCTTTTCATGGTGCTGGCCGGCTATTTCTCGCCGCGCGCCGGGACAGGATCAGACCTGATGGCGCCCGACCCGCTGGGCTGGCGCCCGGTGCTGCGGCGCGGGTTGCGGCTGATCGGGCCGATGCTGCCCTGGGCCTTGCTGGCGGCGCTGCTGAAAGCCGCAAGCAAAGGCAGCTGGGCCGGGATCCCGTCCATGACCTGGGGCGGGTTCCTCAATCTCTACTGGTTTCTCTGGGCGCTTTTTCTCGCGCTGATCCTTGTCGCAATCGGCCACAGGCTCGGGCGCGGCGCGGGTCTGCTTTATGCGCTGGTCTTTGCCGCCCTCCTCAGCCCGGCCGCCGCCGGGATCTGGCTGGTGCTGCCGCTTTTTGCCTTCACGCTGCCCTTCTTTCTGGCCGGACGGCTTTTGCGCGGACTGGAGTTGCAGGCCCGGGCGCGCCGCAAAAACCGTGTCTGGCACAGGCGGCGGCGGCCGCGCAGCGCCCTCGCGCCCTGGGGACCGGCGCTGACCGCCCTGCCGGTGGCCCTGCTGTGCTTCCTGTTCTGGGACCGCCAGACCTATGCCTATAATAATGGCGCCAGCCTGCTGGCAGATCCGGTGCGGGTCTCGCTGATGTTTCTCGGGGCGGCCAGCGCGACGACCCTGGCAGGCAGCCTGCTCTGGAGGCTGGCACGGGCTTTGACGGGCAGTCCTGTCGGCCAGGGTCTGGCCGAATACGGGCGGATCACCCTGCAGATCTATCTGATCCAGGATCTGGCCTTTGCCTGCCTGCGCGCCGGTCTGCCCTTGATCCCCGGGGCCGGCAGTGAAGATCGCGCCATACAGATCCTGCTGGCCCTGCTGATCGCAGGCCTGATGGCCGCCACAATCTCTGTCAGCTTGCGGATGATGCCGCCCTTAAACCAGCTTTCGGTCCTGCTCTGGCGCAGATCAGGACCGGGGTCGGACAGGCCGGGCCTGATCGGATCAGACGCCCCCTCACACAAAGCATGACCGCCCTGCCCCGATCCCGCAAAGAGCGGTTGACCGGGGCGCAGCCAGGCCCGTCATGTGCGGCCCCTCAGGCGCAGGGTCAGCCTTTGGCGCCCTGCCCCCGGGCATAGACATCCTCATAGCGGATGATGTCATCTTCGCCGAAATAGCTGCCGGTCTGCACCTCGATCAGTACCATCGGCAGCTTGCCGGGATTTTCCATCCGGTGGACGGCGCCAAGCGGGATATAGACCGACTGGTTCTCGGTCACGAGCTTTACCTGATCATCGACGGTGACACGCGCGGTGCCCTCGACCACGATCCAGTGTTCCGAGCGGTGGTGATGCGATTGCAGGCTCAGCGCCGCCCCGGGATGGACATGGATGCGCTTGACCTGGAAACGCTGGCCGATCACCAGGCTCTCATACCAGCCCCAGGGCCGGTAATCGCGCGGCAGGGTCTCGGCCTGGCGGGCGCCTTTCGCCTTCAGGGCCGCGACCGCCTTTTTCACATCCTGGGCGCGGGAGGCATCGGCCACCAGAACCGCATCCTGCATCGCGACCGCGATCACATTCTTCAGCCCGATCCCCACCAGCTCCACCGCCGCGGATTCCGAGCGCAACAGGCTGTTTTCGCAGTCAATCGCCGTGGCATGATCCGAGGTGACCACGCCTTTCGCATCCGGCCCGCCTTCCAGCCAGACCGCATCCCAGCCGCCCAGATCCGACCAGCCGGCGGAGAAGGGCACCACCGAGAGATTGTCGGCCTTTTCCATCACCGCGTAATCGATCGAGACATCCTCGATCCCGTTCCAGACGGCCTCTTCCAGCCGCAGGAAGCCCAGATCGGTGCGGCCCTGGCCAAGCGCGTCGCGCACCTGGGCCACCATCGCCGGCACATGCGCCTCGCAGGCCGCGATCAGATCAGCGGCCCGGAACAGGAAGATCCCGGCGTTCCAGAGGAAATCACCAGCGGCCAGCATCTCGGCCGCGCGGGTGGCATCGGGCTTTTCGACGAAGCGTTTCAGATCGACCGGATCCTCGCCCGCCGCCGCCGCCAGTTCGAGATAGCCATATCCCGTCTCGGGCCGGTCAGGGGTGATGCCGAAGGTCACCAGCCGCGCCGACTCCAGCGCGGAAAGGCCGCGCGCGACCGTCGCGCGGAAGGCCTGCTCATCCGGGATCGCATGATCTGACGGCGCCACCAGCATGATGGCATCGGGGTCGCGCTCCTGCAGATAAAGCGCTGCCGCGAGGATCGCAGGCGCGGTATTGCGCGGCGAGGGCTCGATCAGGATGGGCCCCGGGTCAATGCCGATCGCGGCCAGCTGCTCGGTCACGATGAAACGGAAATCCGAGCCGGTCACCGTCACCGGCGCGGCGAAGCGGAACCCCGCCCCGCTGCCGCTGTGACCCTCGCCGGAAAGCCGCTCGGCCGAGGCCTGGAAGAGCGTCCGCCCCCCGATCTCAAGCGCGAATTGTTTCGGATAACTCTTGCGCGAAAGCGGCCAAAGGCGGGTGCCCGAGCCCCCGCAAAGAAGAACCGGCACAATGGTCTGCAGCGTCATATTCGCCTCTGTTTATTCAGAAAAGCCCATTTGTTCAGGGCAAGGTCGGCCCCGCAGCGCCGCAAGGCACTGCCAGGTCTGCCGGAACCGGGTCTTGTGCTGGGGTCTCAGCCCCGCACAAGAACGACCGTGTTCAGGGGACCAGAGTTCAGTTCGTGGTCGAAGTCGTCGATGTGGTGCCGTCGGTGCCACCATTGCCGCCAACGCCAACCGCCACTGCCAGGCCGGCCGCCACCGCAGCAGCAGCACCGGCAGCGCTCAGACCGCCTGCAACTGGTATGAAGCCGGTGGTCGCAGCACCAGGCGCTGCAACAGCCGTAGTAGCCGTGGTGGTACCAGCACCACCTCCGGCGGATGCAGAAGAGCTGACAGGTTCACCGGCAGGTTGTGGCGCTGTCTCCTGTGCGACCGCGGGCAGGGTCATAACGCTCATAAGCACTGCAACTGTCAGTCCGGTTTTCAGATTCGTCATCTGGGCTCTCCAAATTTCTGACGGGGGATAATATTCAGCATAGCTGACAAAAGCTACAGGATCGCAACCAAATACCCGTCCCCCATATGCCAGCAGCGCATGAAATACCAGTCATCCCTGCGCGATCACGATGCCTGCCTAAAAAAGCGCATCCCGGGCGGGCAGCCGCCTCTCTTCCCGTCAGCCGGCGAACACGGCACGGGAAAGCCGGTAAGCGCGCCGCAAGCGGATCGGGCCCCCGCACCGCTTGCCGGGAAGGGCGTCACCACCGGATGGGGCACTCGCTTGGATCGCCAAATACCGTGACGGCCCTGGCCTTATGGGGCGCGCGCCGGATACGGGGCTGAAACAGATCTACACATGCCCGACCCATGGCGACCACGCGCAAGAGTAAGGACCGTAAGCGGAAGCCGCGCCAGACAGGGTTGAGCGGCCCGAAATCACCCGTCACCGAAAGCATCCTCTTGACCATCAGATTCAGGCCCATGCTGCAGCTTATCCAGGACAGGATCAGGATGCGTTCCCGCGGACTGGCAAGGCGGATCAGGTCGGCGGCCAGAACTGCACAGGCCCCCCGATGAATGACAGGTCGTAATCATAATTGCAGGGGTAAATGGCCAAAGTCGCCATCAGGGGTATTCCCGGCACGTATCGCGTGTTCCAAGCCCGCAGCGCGGGATAGCCGATCACCCCGACCACGGCCAGAGCTGTGCCCCCCTGGGCGAGGAACGCCGCTTGGGATGACAGGACCACCCTATGGGCAAATGCATAAACCGAGGTCATCCGGTGCAGCGGAAATATCCTGCCGGTCGTCGGTGTCCCGATCACATGGTGGCTGTGCAGGTCTGTGAGATCATGATCTTACCCATAGAATGACGGCGGTATGGCTGGATGTTTCAGAGTGAAACCGCCGCGCATGTCACTTCATAGAAACATCCCATAATGTTGCATTATCGGTCTATTATTCGCCATAACAAAAAATTCATTTAAAAACAAATCCTTAAAAAGCATCTCACCGCAATGGTGCCTCTGGTGGCTGGATTCCTCAGCGGGACGGCCTCGACCTTCTTCCCGGCGTCCTTTCCATGCCTTCTGCGTGAGGGCGCCCTGATGCGTATCTCACGCGATCCCATCTGCAATTGGGGCCCCGTCAGGTTCGCTGAGCGCCCCCCTTGAAGTCCTCTCAGATTATCGGGACGCACTCTGGCGGCTGTTTTGAATACCAGCGTGAGGCCGTTATCGACTATCAGAAAACGCCCATGCCCTGGGCCATTCAGCTTCTCGCTGACATGTTCTGGGTCGCCCCCCGGAAAGTCCGCGCCGATCTGATCAAAATGGCGCAGGTATCCTGATGGCCGTCGGTCTTGAGACCGCAATTCCCGTTGTTGGCCAGCTTCTTGGCGAGCTTTTCGGTAAGAAGAAAGGCCCATCCACCTATCAGCAGACGCAAGAGGCTATGGGGGCGCTAGCCAAGTATGCTCGTGAATATGGCGAGCAATACGGCTTCAACCCCCTGACCCTTCTCGGCGCTTCATCGCCCGTAGCTCGCGGCCAGATCATGGATAACCCCATGGAGCAGGCTATCGCAGATGCGAGCATGATTCTCGGTGATGCCTGGACAAAACGGACAGACGCCCAGAAGCTTCAACGCTCGCAAGTGCGGCTCAACGAGCTTCAGGCGAAACTTGATCACCAAACCCTCCGGCCTAAGATCGGTGGGGTCTATGCGCAGCGCGAAGCATCGCCTACCTGCTGTGACCGTCCCGTCTGGGCCAGCACGCTGTGCGGCAAAGACGAGGAGTGGTCTTGCGTATCGCCATCGCCGCCCGGCTGTCTGGCTCCGCCCTGTCGATGTGCTGGCTCATCACATAAGGCGTCCCGGATAACCAGGGGTGGCCGGCATAAGTTCTCTGAT